>SHXD01000020.1 GCA_009693505.1 Limnohabitans sp. | reverse complement strand
GAATGACACGCGTGACACGAGAGATCGAAGGTCTTGCTTTGCTTGTAATGAATCAGTTATATGCCCAACAAACCGGAAGTAAAAACTCCGTAATGACGATTTGTTGATCTCGACGTGCGCCTGATGGCTGTACTGAGCACGAAGAAATTGAGCTACTCCCCAACGATGGTCAGATTAGAAATGAAGTCTTACAAATTGCAAAGCCTGAATTGATTTAAACCCAAATTTTGTAGGGGATTTAAAGGCCTCTGCAGATTAACGCCTCTTAGCAACCAAAGTGAGAATGTCATAACTGGCCACCAATTCTTTGTCTTGGTTGGTCACTTCCACATCCCAAGCAACCACGCCCTGCCCTTGACCATTGGCATCTTTCTTATTGCGGTCAATTTTGCGTTTGCAGGTCAGGCGCACCTGAATGCTGTCACCTAAGCCCACAGGTTTCACAAAACGCAAAGTGTCCAAACCGTAGTTGGCCAAGACCGGGCCAGGCTCGGCCACCACAAACAAGCCGGCTGCATCGGACAAGACCAAATAGCCATGCGCAATGCGTTTGCCAAAGGCAGATGCTTTAGCCGCCTCGTCGTCAAAGTGCATATAAAACATGTCGCCTGTGAGTTCGCCAAAGGCTTTCACATCGGCTTCACCAATGAGCTTGGAAGCTGTCAACAATGACTCGCCAATTTGCAATTCTTCAAAATAATGTTTGAAGGGATGCGTGCCGGTTTCAATGACTTTGGCACCGCGTGCATATTCGCGTGTAATGGCGGTCAGCATCGTGGGTGAACCTTGCACCGCAGCACGTTGCATCAAGTGCGTCACCGCACGAATACCGCCCAACTCTTCACCGCCACCGGCACGGCCTGGCCCGCCATGCTTGAGTGAAGGCAAGGGGGATCCATGACCTGTTGATTCACCTGCAGACTCTCGGTCGAGCACGTGCAAACGACCGTGATTGGCAGCCAATCGAGGCACTACTTGCGCAGCCACTTCGGGTGACTTGGTAATCAATGAACCCACGAGGCTGCCCTTGCCACGCTTGGCCAAAGCCATGGCTTCCTCTATGCTGTCGTAGGGCATGAGGGTGCTGACGGGGCCAAAGGCTTCAATGTCGTGAACACTGTCAGTACTCATCGGTTTTTGGCACAGCAGCAAAGTGGGTTGGAAAAACGCACCATGGGCCACGCCTTCGCCCACCAAACTGAAGTTGGCATCGCCACCGCAAACCAGTTCGGTACTTTGGCGCAACATCGCCACCCTATCAGCCACATCTGATTGTTGTGACTTGGAGGCCAAGGCGCCCATCTTCACACCTTCGACGGATGGGTCGCCCACCACCACTTTGGACAGGCGGGCTTTGATTTTTTCTGCCACGGCATCCAAGTGTTTGCGCGGCACAATGGCGCGTCGAATGGCTGTGCACTTCTGTCCGGCTTTGACCGTCATTTCGCACACCACTTCTTTGACAAACAAATCAAACTCTTCGTCATCGGGTGTCACGTCATCGGCCAAGATGGCGCAATTCAAGGAGTCGGCTTCGGCGTTAAAAGGAATGCTGTTGCGAACCAAATTGGCGTTCACGCGCAACTTGGCAGCCGTGTCTGCAGAACCCGTGAAAGTGACCACGTCGGCCACATCCAATCGGTCAAGCAAATCGCCAGTGCTGCCAATGACCAATTGCAATGCTCCTTTGGGTAAGATGCCCGATTGGTCAATCATGCGAACCAAGGCTTCTGTGAGGTAGCTGGTGGCTGTGGCGGGCTTGCCGATGCAGGGCATGCCGGCCAAGAAGGTGGGCGCAAATTTTTCCAACAAGCCCCACACGGGAAAGTTGAAGGCATTGATGTGAACTGCCACACCGCCACGAGGCACCAAGATGTGCGTGCCGGCAAAGGTGTTTTTCTTGCCCAAAGAAGCAACAGGGCCTTCGTGAATTAAGTTGCCACTGGGCAGCTCGCTGGCGGCCATGCCAGCGTAGGCAAACAAAGTGCCTGTGCCACCTTCGATGTCCACCCATGAGTCAATGCGCGTGGCACCGGTGTGGGCTGAAATGGCATACAGCTCTTCTTTGCGTTCACCCACATATTTGGCCAATGCGCGCAATGCGGCTGCACGTTGCTGAAAGTCCATGGCCAGCATGCCTTGCAGGCCCGTTGTGCGGCCGTATTGAAGGGCTTCAGCAAAATCAAGTTTCTCAGCGTGCGCAAAGGCGACTTCTTGGCCATTGATGGCGCTGTGAAGCGCTTGGGCGGCTTGTTGGCCGATCCAGCGGTTGGCGATAAAACTTTGGAGAACGGTGGTCATGTGTGAAAGTCCCATGCTGGCTTAATTGTTCAAAAAATGTGCAGTTGGAACCAAGTGATGCAATTAATCGACCGCGTAGACTGAAAATATTATGCATGTTTTAAAAATTCAAAAATGCAAGTCAATATTAAGGGTAAACCCGTGGCGGTTGTGCCAATCACTCACATTGAACAGATTGCCTTTAGTCAGCAATCACAATCACTCGATGACACAATGACACAATGCCGAGCATGAAATTATGGTTTTACATTTTGGGCATTTCATTCAGCCTTTCAAATGCTTTGGCACAAACTGCTGAAGGCAAACTATCCGGCTATGAACTCATGACCGACAAGCAATATGGCAATTGCATTGCTTGTCACGACATGCCGGGTGTTCAAGGCATGGTCAGCAATTTTGCGCCCTCCCTCAAAGGTGTGGGTCAAAAATTTTCTGCGCAAGAATTGACACAATGGGTGGTGGATGCCCGCAGATTCAATCCAGACACCTTGATGCCGCCCTTTGGTAGCACACATGAATTAAAACTTGTCCGTCCGGCTCGCGTTATTTTGACGAATGAACAAATTGCGCAAGTCGTTTCAACCATGCAATCATGGCGATAAAGAAATTTCGCATGCACCCGACATCTTCCAATGAGCACAGCCCCATGCGTCGAAGCAGTTTGGCGTGGGCCTTTGGAACTTGCTTGCTTGTGCCTCACACATCGGTTCTTTCAAAGCCCCTGAACGAGTTGTCTTCAGATGGCATTGAACTCGTATTCCCTAGGCTGGCAGACACCGGCAATGCGGTTCCGTTAGAGGCGCAAATTACAGCGCCATCGGGACTCCATCTCAAGGCACTCAAAGTGATCTT
The DNA here is from genome assembly GCA_009693505.1 of Limnohabitans sp. Taxonomy (GTDB): domain Bacteria; phylum Pseudomonadota; class Gammaproteobacteria; order Burkholderiales; family Burkholderiaceae_C; genus Limnohabitans_A. The sequence continues at coordinate 45,467 of SHXD01000020.1, read as the reverse complement.
GCCGGAGAACCCTAACCCCGTGGCGCTTCACCTCAAGATCATGGGCCAACCCATTCAATACACATTGAAAACTCGCCTCAGACTGGCTGCCAGCCAATCTGTGTGGCTTGTCGCTGTGTTCAATGATGGCAGCGAGCGGGCCAATCATGCGCCCACTGTGATTACTTCCACCGCCTGTTTAGATGATTCTTAATTTCAAATGAGCTCACCCATTCTCACTCGACTTGCATTGACAGGCCAGGTTAAAGCTGGCGGGAATGTAGAGGCTCGCTGGTCTGCCGCGCATCCGATGAATTCCGGTTTTCGCGTGGATGATTCTGGGCACCGAATTCAGAAAAATATCATCCACACGGTGCGAGCCTATTTAAATGACCGTTTGATCATGGAAGCTGATTTGGGGACTGCCATGACCTCACCTGTTTACCTGGCATTTCCTGTGATGGTGCCTGCTGAAGGCGGTATTGTGAAAGTCATTTGGCAAGACGACTTGGGACAAATGGGTGAAACCCAACAACGCTTGGTCATTTAAAGCCATGCTCAAATCAGTTTTTCTGAGTCTGCTTTTTTGCAGTTCATTGGCATCCATGGCACAAACTGTTTCTTCAGAAGCTTTCAAGCTGCCAAGTGGTCCTTTGAATCAACTCAGTGGCCAAGCATTTTTAAGCCCCTCACTGAAAGCCATGCAAAGCGATGCCAGCACCAACCCAATCAGTTTGTGGTTGGAGCAAGCTAGAACGCTCTGGAATGGCGCCGCGGGTCAGCCTTCATGCGCGCAGTGCCATGACGATATTGAAACCATGAAATCGGTTGCACCGCAGTATCCCAAGTGGTCTGACAAACAATCAAAGTTGATCAACATGGAAGATCAAATATTGACTTGTTCGCAGCGGACTCAGCGTCCTTTGAAAAGCCTTGAAAACACCGAATTACTTTCTCTCAGTGCCCTCTTGCATTCAAGCAGTGCTGGCTTGCCATTTCAAATATTGCCAAACCAAGACCTCAAGCAGCGTTGGCAAGTTGAACTCAATGCCGGCGCAAAACTTTTCACCACACGCATGGGCCGCATGAATTTAGCCTGTACACATTGCCATGACTTGAATATCGGCAAAACCATGCGCGCCGATGTCATCTCACCCGGTCACCCCACCGGATTTCCTATTTTCAAATTAAGTTGGCAAAGCATGGGGTCGATCGATCGAAGACTGAGAGCCTGCTACTCTGGCGTTCAAGCAGAGGTGCCTGCGCCCGGCAGCCCAGAGCTTCGGCAATTGGAATTATTTTTAAAATCTCGCGCGCAAGATATGCCCATTGAAGGGCCTTCCTTGCGGCGATGAGATTGAATTGAATTTCTTCAATTCATGAAGTCAATCAAACAAACTTCAAGCCTGAATTCTTCAAAGGTAAATTTCTGAGTGGCTTGCCGATTGCTGCAGAAATGGCATTGATCACTGCAGGCGCCACCACACAAATGGTGGGCTCACCCACACCGCCCCAGAAGTCGTATGTGGGCACCAAGACGGTTTCCACTTTAGGCATCTGAGCCATTTTGAGCATTTGGTAGGTGTCAAAATTCTTTTCTTTGATGCGGCCATTTTCAACCGTGCATTCGCCAAAGAATGTGGCGGTCAGTCCCATCACCACGCCGCCCTCGACTTGCGCCGCCACTTGGTGTGGGTTGACAAAATGGCCCGCATTGGTGGCCAACACCATGCGCAATACCTTTACTTCGCCTTTGGGGCTGACAGTGACTTCAGCCACTGCTGCTGAATAGGCACCATAGCCCATGAACTGCGCAATGCCTCTGAAAACGCCCGGTGCGGCTGGCTTGCCCCAATCGCCCTTCTCTGCAGCGGCATTGAGCACTTGCAAATGCTTGGGATGGTTTTGCATCAAGGCTTGACGGAAAACCAAAGAATCTTTGCCTGCAGCGCGAGCAACTTCTTCTATAAAACACTCCATATAAACACCGTTTTGATTGGTGTTCACACCACGCCATGGACCGACCGGCACATGGGTGTTGCGAATAGCATATTCGGTGAGCAAGTTGGGGAAGGTGTAACCCAATTGTGCGTCGCCCGGTTGTGACCATAAACCCTGCAATTGGCGCTCGTCTTTGCCATCTTTGATGGCTGAAGGATTGACCCATGCGTTGATTGACTGGCCTGATGATCGGAGGGTCATCCCCACCAAATTGCCCTTGTTATCCAAACCAGCTTTCATGTAGCACTGAGAAACGGGTCGATAGAAATCGTGAGACTGATCTTCTTCACGCGACCAAATCATTTTGATAGGCGTGCCAGGAAACTGTTTGGCAATGTTCACAGCTTGTGCCACATAGTCTTGTTGACCGCCTTTGCGTCCAAACGCGCCGCCCAAATCAGTGACATAGACATCGCATTTTTCAAGTGGCAAGCCCGCGGTTTCAGCCAGCTTTGCCAATGATGCTTCGGCGTTTTGTGTGGGCACCCAAACTTCTGCTTTGTCTGAAGTCCATCTTGCCGTGCAATTCATGGGCTCCATGGGGGTGTGCGACAAGAAAGGCGAGCTGTAAACGGCTTCGACTGTTTTGGCTGCATTGGACACCGCATAGATGGCATCACCTTCTTTGCGGCCCGCATAGTCGCCACGCGCAGTGAGGCCTTCACGCACATGGTCGGCAATCATGGCACTGTTGACTTTGGCGTTAGGACCCTCGTCCCACACGATGGGCAATTGAGCCAATGCATTTTGAGCGCGCCACCAAGTATCGGCCACCACGGCCACGGTGGTGGCATCGACTCTGACCACCGCCTTCACGCCTCGCAAAGTTTTCACTTTGCTGTCGTCAAAGCTCACCAGCTTGCCACCAAACACAGGGCAGTCCATGACGGAAGCGCAGAGCATGCCGTCCATCTTCAAATCAATGCCGTAAATCAGTTTGCCATTGAGCTTGTTGGCAGTGTCCAAACGTTTGACAGATTTACCCGCAATTTTCCAAGAACGGGGGTTCTTCAGAACAACCGCTTTCATGTCGGGCACCGGCAACTGCGAGGCCGCAGCAGCGACTTTGCCGTAAGTTGTTTTGCGCCCTGATGCTGCGTGAGTGATGACGCTGTTTGCAACTGCAAGCTCTGCCACCGGTACATTCCACTCATTGGCCGCAGCTTGCATGAGCATCATGCGCGCCACCGCACCGCCGCGGCGAACGTAATCTTGTGAGCCACGAATACCACGGCTACCGCCGGTGCTCATGTTGCCCCAAGCGCGCTTGCGTTTTAAGTTTTGTCCTGCAGTAGGCGACTCGGTGGTAATTTTGGACCAATCGCACTCTAATTCTTCAGCCACCAATTGGGCCAAGCCCGTGCGGGTTCCTTGTCCCATTTCTGAGCGCACAATGCGAACCACGCAAGTGTCGTCGGGCTTGACCACCACCCAAACACCAATCTCAGGTGTAGCTTCTGAGCTTTGGGCGAGTGCTTCTGATGGGGACAGGAAGTTAAGGCCTAAGGCCAAGCCACCACTGGCCATGGCGGATGTTCCGACCATGAAACTGCGGCGTGATAGTTGAACAGGAGATGTTTGAATTTGATTCATGTTGTTTCTCCTTAAACTTTGATTTGCTGAACCAAAGCGGCCACTTCACCGCTGTCAGAATTGGCCAATTTTTTGGTGCCAGCCGCCACATGAATGGCTTCACGAATGCGTTGATACGTGCCACATCGACAGATGTTGGTCATGGCCAAATCGATGTCTTTGTTGGTCGGCTTGGGTTTGCGTTTAAGCAAAGAAACTGCCGCCATGATTTGACCTGACTGGCAGTAACCGCACTGCGGTACATCGACCTCAGCCCAGGCTTTTTGAACCGGATGGCTGCTGCTGTCTGACAGGCCTTCAATGGTGATAATTTTGCGGCCGGTCATGGCAGATCCGGGCACAGAGCAAGAACGAACAGGTTGACCATCCACATGCACAGTGCAAGAACCACACTGCGCGATACCGCAACCAAATTTAGTACCCGTGAGTCCGATGACTTCACGCAAAACCCATAGCAAGGGCATCTCAGATTCGGCATCCACTTTTTGGACTTTGCCATTGACATTTAACGAATACATTTTAAATTTGCCTCCAAGGATTAAAGACCAACCAAATAAGATTTGAATTTCTCAGCCACGCGCTGTTTCAATTCAGGACTTGCACACGCCACAGGCGGAAAATTTTTGAGCATTTCAAAGGGTCTGCACGCATCAATCACTGCCCGTGAATTGGTGCTGGTGCCCTTCGGAATACGCGGATCGAGCGGACCACTCCAAGCTTTTCGAATGAAATCAATGTCTTCAACAGGATCGCACCGCGTGCACATGGCCCACATCACATCGAACAAGTCTGTTGGATCGACATCTTCATCGACCACCACCACAAAACGGCCTAGATAAGAACCCGATTGACAATTGGCAGCCATCATAGCGGCTTGTTTGGAGTGTCCTGCATAGGCTTGCTTGATGGAGATGATGTTGAGCATGCGGGCAGCGCCTGCCTCATGGCACCAAACCCCCTTCACACCCGATAAGCCTGCACGCTCCACTTCATCCCAAATCATGCCAGCCTTCATCACGCACTTTGAGAATGAAAAGTCAGATGGTGGTTTTAAGGGAGTGGCCATCGTCATGATGGGGTTATTGCGGTAATAAACGCGTTGGATCCGAACCACGGGTTGATTACTTTGGCCCCCTGCGTAATAACCTGTGAATTCACCGAAGGGGCCTTCGGGCAATGTTTCTCCCGGGTACATCTCGCCCTCCAACACAATCTCGCTGTGTGCCGGCATGGGCAACTTGTGAACCTCACTCAAGATCACATCAAAAGGCAACCCGCGGTGACCACCTGAGTAATCAAACTCAGACAAACCAAAGCGCAATTCATTGCCACCTGCCAAAAACAGCATAGGGTCGTGGCCACAAGAAATAAGGACAGGACAAGGTTTACCCAGTGCAAAGTATTTGTCGCGAATTTGACGGCCATGTTTGCCTGGCGAAGTCCAAAGGCCCACTTTGTTTTTGTCGTGCGCCATTGCCCGATATGTGCCAATGTTGATCCAGTCCAACTCAGGGTCGCGCATGATCACCAGGTCGTCGGTGCCAATGTACCGGCCACCATCTAACTCGTGCAGCAATGGAATGGGGAACTTGAAAATATCGACATTTTCATCGCGGTCTACGTTTTCCAAAATGGGGCCGGTTTCCACAACACGTGGTGGAATGGGCTCGTGTTTTTTCATGCGGTTGCGATAGGCCTGCACCACATCCATCGGGCCACTTGGGACAGGGAAACCCAAAGTGAGGGCCAACCGTTTGGATGAATTGGTGCCACCCGAGAGCAAGCGATAACCTGGTGGGTAACCTGGAATGTTGTCAAACAAAATGGCTTTAGGTTCACCTTTGCGCGATGAATTGACAATCTCTGCCAAGGTGCCAACTTCTAAGTTCCAGTCTGCACCTGAAATGTGCAAAACCTCGTCGGCATTTTCGGCACGGGCTATCAGTTCACGCAAATCCAAATGCGGACCGTCGTAGTCGTTCCACGCCTTGGTCAAGCTTTGGGGTTTAGAAGATGTATCAGGCATGTTGGACTTTCAAAATAATAAAGGCGCTGTTGTTTCAGTTTGATGAAAACTCAATCAGCTTTGATTTGAGCTGCTTTGACCACAGGCGGCCAGCGTTTTAATTCAGCAGACAAAGTGTCCGCCATCAACTGAGGCGTGCCGCCACCCGCATCAATTCCCTGCTTGGCAAGGTTGGCCGCGATCTCTGGGTTTTTCAGCACTAGGTTCACTTCCTGATTCAGAGACTGAATCACTTGAGGTGAAGTGCCCTTGGGTGCCATCAAACCGTACCAAATGTCGACTTGCACTTTGGGCAGGCCCTGCTCTTTGAATGTAGGCACTTGAGGCATTTGCGCCGCACGCTCTGAGCTGAGAACAGCCAGTATTTTGAGCTTGTCGGCTTTGACCAAAGGCATGACGGTGTGAACCGGCGCAATCATGGCTGAAACATGGCCTGCAGCCACATCGTTCACAGCACCTGCGCTGCCTTTGAAGGGAACATGGAAGAGGTTCAAGCCAGCTTCAAACTTAAGCAACTCCATGGCCAAGTGTTGCGGTGTACCGTTGCCAGGCGACGCGTAATTGACGCCCTTGGTACTGGTTTTGGCCATTTGCAAAAAATCGGCCAAGGTGTTAGCTGTGGAACTGCTAGGAACCACCAAGCACAAGGTGCCTGTGCCTAACAAAGCCACTGGCACGAAATCTTTGACCGTGTCAAAAGGCAAATTGGGATTGACCGCGGCATTGGTCGCAAAGGTGGTGCCGACCACCAGCAAGGTGGCGCCATCGGGTTTGGCACGGGTAACGTGATCGGCTGCGATATTGCCGCTGGCCCCAGCTTTGTTTTCCACCACAGTGGTGTAGTTGCCCTTGATAGAAAACTGCTGGCTCAAGGTTCTTGCAAGGATGTCCAAACCGGTGCCAGGGGAAGCTGAGACAATTAAGCTTAAATTGGCAGGTGCGGCCTGCATGACACCTGTGCCAAAAATGACGGTTGAGGCCAAAGTCAAAAACAACCGAATCAGAGATTCTTGAACCTTCATTTTTACCTTCATTCAGACTTGTTAAGGACAGGTCAATTGTGAAGGATACTTACAAATTCAATGCTTTATGAGGGTTAGGGGCTTACTCTTACTGGAGTTTTTCTCACGCAAAGTTTTCGGTATCCACTTCGGAATTGGACTGTACGTTGTACCGGCTGCCTTGAACGGTTTTTTCGTTGATAAGGGCATCAAGCTTTTCAATGAGATCGGGACTGAGTTTCACATTGGCAGCCCCAACATCGTCTTGCAAATGGGACACGCTTGTCGTACCTGGAATTGGAACAATGTGAGTGTCCTTGTGCAGCAGCCAAGCAAGGGCCAACTGAGCGGGCGAGCAGCCAGCCTCATGTGCCAAGCTCAGGTAATGGGCAAACAACTTGAAGTTGGCAGCATAGTTTTCAGGCGTGAAACGCGGCATGCTTTTTCGGATGTCTTTGGCATCAAAGGCATGAATGTCTAGTTCACCACACAAAAAACCACGCGCTACGGGACTGAAGGCTACAAAAGCAGTGCCCAATTCTTTGCAAGCTTGAAGTACAGCAATTTCTGGGTTGCGCGTCCACAGTGAGTATTCGGTTTGAACAGCCGCGATGGGGTGGACGGCATGTGCTTTGCGCAAGGTGCTGGCCGAAACTTCAGACAAACCAATGCTTTGAATTTTGCCTTGACGCACCAAATCACTGAGTGCGCCCACGCTGTCCTCAATCGGCACTTTTTTGTCCCAGCGGTGCAAGTAGTACAAGTCGATGACATCTGTTTGCAAACGCTTCAAAGCGTCTTCACAGGTCTTGCGAATGGTTTCGGGGCGGCCGTCAATGACGCGCACCAATTTGCCATCGCCATTCACATCTACACCTGACATGCCGCACTTGCTGGCCAAGGTGAACTTCTGACGGTGCGACTTGAGTATTTTACCAACCAAGGTTTCGTTGGTGCTAAAGCCATAAAGTGCCGCGGTGTCAAAGAAGGTAACGCCCGCATCCAAGGCTGTGAGCAAGACCCTTTCAGCTTGTGCTTCTGAAATGGGGGCGCCATAGGCATGACTTAAGTTCATGCAACCCAAGCCGATTTCGCTGACTTGGAATTGACCTAGTTTTCTGTTTTTCATGTTCAAATTTTAAAGATTGAATGAGCCCATTTTGGGAAAGTGGCGTAAAGCTGCAAGACAACTTGGTGCAAGAGCAACAAAAATCACGAACTGAGTTGTTGCTCTAAGTTGTGAAGTACTTTGTAACAAGGCAACACTTGAGCCACACTAGAGTTTGGCTCGCGACCCTGTTTGATCGCGGCAAAGAACTCTCGGTCTTGCAGCTCTATGCCATTCATCGACACAGCGACTTTAGAGACGTCAATTTGTTCCTCCTTGCCGTTGAATAAATCGTCATAACGAGCCAGGTAAGTGCCTGTATCGCCGATATAACGGAAGTACGTACCCAATGGGCCATCGTTGTTAAAGGACAAGCTCAAGGTACAAATAGCGCCATTGGCCGCTTGCAATTGAATGCTCATGTCCATTGCAATGCCAAGCGCGGAATGTATGGGGCCTTGCACTGCATTGGCTTTCACAATGGGGCTATCTGCTTGATACGCAAACAAGTCAACCGTGTGGGCCGCATGGTGCCACAGCAGATGGTCTGTCCAACTGCGCGATTGACCCAAAGCATTCATGTTGGTGCGGCGGAAAAAATAAGTTTGCACATCCATTTGCTGAATATTGAATTTGCCGGCCTTGATTTTGTGGTTCACCCACTGATGGCTAGGGTTGAAACGGCGTGTGTGACCGCACATGGCCACTTTGCCGGACTCTTTGGCCAAGCGAACCACTTCTTCGGCGTCCTTCCAACTGTCTGCCAACGGAATTTCAACCTGAACATGCTTGCCCGCTTTCAAACAAGCGATCGATTGCGACGCGTGCATTTGTGTGGGCGTGCACAAAATGACGGCGTCGACTTCGGGGAGCGCCAAGCTGTCTGACAAATCTGTCGTGACATGGCCGATGCCATATTTGTCTGCGACCTCTTTGGTTTTGTTGAATTCGCGGCCAATCAGTGACACAACCTCAACGCCTTCGATGTTCTTGATGCCAACCAAGTGCTTGATACCGAAGGCGCCGGCACCAGCCAATGCAACTTTGATTGTTTTAGACATTTGATTTTCCTCTGTTCAAAATTGATTTTCTAAGATTGCATGCCCTACCGCCGTATTGGAGGCAGGCACATGGTAGAAACGTTGCTTGAGCACAGGCGCTTTGCCACCATTCACATCGTTCATGGCGCCACGCGCAATCAACCACATGACCAACTCAATGCCTTCGCTGCCGGCTTCACGCACATAGTCGATGTGCGAAATATCGGCAGCGGCTTGCGGATCGTTGATGAGCTTGTCCATGAATACACGGTCAAACTCTTTGTTAATAAGCCCTGCACGCGCGCCTTGAAGTTGGTGACTCATGCCGCCGGTGCCCCATATGTGAACGTTGATGTCTTCGTCGTAAGTTTCAATGGCTTTGCGAATGGCTTTACCCAAATTGAAGCAACGCTGGCCACTTGGCACGGGGTACTGCACCACATTGACAGCAAAGGGAATGACTGAACATGGCCATTCAAACTTGTCTGCGGTTGGCTGGCCACACATCAAAGACAAGGGCACTGTGAGGCCATGGTCTACATCCATTTTATTGACAATGGTGAGGTCAAAATCTTGTTGAATCACGGAATGGGCAATGTGTGCAGCCAATTCAGGGTGGCCTTTGACCACAGGTACTGGACGGGGCCCCCAGCCCTCGTCGGCCGGTTGAAATTGAGCGGCAGTACCAATGGCAAAGGTAGGAATCATGTCCAAGCTGAATGCGGTAGCGTGATCGTTGTAGACCAAGAAAATAACATCTGGCTTGTTGTCTTTCATCCATTGCTTGCCATAGTCATAGCCTTGAAAAAGAGGCTGCCAATAGGGTTCATGTGTTTTGCCCAAGTCAAGGGCGGCGCCGATAGCGGGCACGTGCGATGTAAAGACGGAAGCTGTAATCTTGGCCATGTTCAGATCGCTTTCTTGCCGGCAGAGCCTTGCGGTTGATTTTGTGTTTGGGCGCTGCCGTTTTCTCCTACGTATCGATTACCCTCCACCGAGCGGCCACCACTGATCATCATGTTTCTGTACTCCTCTTCGGTCATACCCGTCATGGAACCAGCCATTTGCTGAAAGCTTTTACCGTCAGTGGCACCGATTTTGGCAAGGAAATAAATGTTGCCCCCCGTGCGCATGCACCAGTTCAAATCGCGCGCCATCACGGCCTGTTTTTGCTCTTCAGTCATAGCCCATTCGTCCAAGTACGCACGTTCGTTGGCCTTGAATCGCTCGCGATTTTCTGCCTTCATGAGCGACATGCAAAACTGATTGATCCAATAGCCTTTACGACTTTGTTCAGCATCAAAAATGATGGTGCCAGGCACATCCAAATAGGGTTTATCGAGGGCCATTAAATTTTCTCCTCTGGCCAGTAAAGACGCATCGGATTGTTGACCAACAACTTTTGCTGCAGCTCAGGCGTGGTGGCAATGTGCGGAATAAAGTCCACCAACAGGCCGTCATCGGGCATGTGCTTTTTCAAATTGGGGTGTGGCCAGTCGGTGCCCCACAGCACGCGATCGGGAAACTCGTCAACGATGGCCTTGGCAAATGGCACGACATCTTTGTAAGCGTTGTGCTCGCCATTTAAAGCAGGAGAGCCCGTGACAGACAAGCGCTCAGGGCAAGTGACTTTGCACCAGACATTGGCGTTTTCGCGCATGAACTTTAAAAGCAATTGGAATTGTGGCCCCTCGACAGGCAGCTTCACATCGGGTGTGCCCATGTGATCGACCACCACCACGGTTGGCAGGCCTGAGAAGAAATCCCACAACTCAGGCAGATCAACTGCTTCGAAATAAATGACCACATGCCAACCCAGCTTGCCGATGCGTCCTGCAATTTCCATGAGTTCGTCTTTGGGTGTGAAGTCAACCAAACGCTTGATGAAATTGAAGCGCACCCCCCGCACACCCGCATCATGCATGGTTTGCAATTCTTGATCTGTGACGCTGCGCTTGACGGTGGCCACACCGCGTGCCTTGCCATTTGAATTGAGCAAAGCATCCACAGTGGCGCTATTGTCAGTGCCATGGCAACTGGCGCCAACCACAATGTTGCGCGCAAATCCTAAGTGATCGCGCAGTGCATAGAGTTGCTGCTTGGAGGCATCACAGGGTGTGTACTTGCGCTCAGGCGCGTAGGGAAACTCTGCACCAGGGCCAAACACGTGGCAATGAGCATCCACTGCACCTGCAGGCAGTTTGAATTTGGGTTTGCTGGGGCCGCTATACCAATCTAGCCAGCCAGGAGTCTTTTGAAATTCCATCTAGGTTCTCACTCAAGTTAATTTATTTTTAATCAATCTTTGGCCGTACCGCGCAAACCAGATCGCACAATGACCTTGTTTAGCAAGCCACTTTGGCCCACGTTGTTTGCAAAGCTTTGAACAAACTCGCGGCCCGCATCACGTCCTTTTGGAATGGCAATGGCCAGGTTTTCCAATCCCCAACGCCCTTGAAGGACTTGACTACCAGGCAAGGTATCTGACATTTCAAACAAGATGCCTTTGTTGGTTGCGAAGGCATCAATTTGTTTTGTTTCAAGCATGTTCTTGGCCTTTGCCAATGAGTCTGCTGGAATCACTTTGGCTTGTTTGAACAACTGAGTTAACACACCTTGAGAGGAGCTTCCCTGACTCACTCCAACGCGCAGGCCAGCCTTGTCAATCTCTGTAACCGATTGAAGCTGGCTGGCAACTGCCACCAAGTAACCCAACTCCAAACGAACCAGTGGCACAGTGAAATCCATGTCTTTGGCTCGAACGGCCGTGGCATTGGTAAAAGTGAAGTCAATCTTGCCATCTTTCAACGAATCTAAGACCTGCGCCACACGATCAAACTCAACAACTTGTACAGGCACATTTAAGCGCTTTGCCAACTCTTTGCCCAAATCAAGTGCAATGCCAACACTTTCACCAGACTTTGGATCTTTGACCCAAGATGTAGGACTTCCAAGATAAACACCGACACGCAAAACACCCGAAGGCGCCAAGGCTTGCCTGACCTCTGCAGTGGCCAGCGCCGATTTTGTTTCTCGCGACGACTTACCCGCAGTGAAAGCTTTAAAGTCAATCGCACAGCCCACGAGAGAAAGACTCAGCAGGCCCAGCATCAAACTTCGCGCGATGGGTGCGTAAATTTTCTTGAATTTCATTGGCGAATTCTTTCTTTGCTGGCTTGAATCAATGCAGTTGTTCGGTGTCAATCGATGTACTTCAAACCCGCTTTGGCCAAAGGCTCGCGCATGTTGTACATGTCAAGCCCCAAAATGCCTGCGGACAATTTGGCACGCTTTTCACCTTCGTTGGCTTCACGGGCTTCAGCGGCATCAGCCACTTTTTGGGCCCAAGCAGCAGGCACCACCACCACACCATCGTCATCGGCCACGATGGCATCACCCGGGTTCACATGGATGCCTGCACACACCACAGGAATGTTCACAGAACCCAAAGTTGATTTGATGGTGCCTTTGGCGCTGATGCCCTTGCTCCAGACCGGAAAGCCCATCGCAGTAAGCTCACGGACATCACGCACGCCGGCATCAATGACCAACGCTTTGGCACCGCGCGCCATGAAAGAGGTGGCCAACAAATCGCCAAAGAAGCCATCACAGTTGTCAGCACTAAGGGCCGCAACCACGATATCGCCAGCTTGAATTTGCTCAGCCACCACGTGCATCATCCAATTGTCACCGGGGTGCAAGAGCACCGTAACGGCTGTACCAGAAACAGGTACACCACTGTAGATAGGTCGCATGTATCTTTGCATCAAGCCCACACGGCCCATGGCTTCGTGCACTGTGGCCACGCCAAAGCGGCCGAGTTTGTCGACAGCCGCTTTGTCTGCACGAGTGATGTTGCGCTTCACAATTCCGAGTTCAGTCATGTTCAATCCAATTTGAAAATATTGAGAGAAAGGTTTTGGGCGGTTTGCGCCTTCAAAGTCCCTTGGCTTTCAAATGCGCATCGAGCCTGGGAAACACACGGCGTGTGTTGCCTTCGTAAATTTTGTAGCGTTGTTCTTCGTTCAAAATACTAGAAGACTGAATGTAACGCTTGGTGTCGTCAAAATAATGGCCTGTTTCTGGGTCAATGCCGCGAACAGCGCCAATCATTTCAGATGCAAACAAAATATTCTCGACAGGAATGACCTTGGTCAACAAGTCAATGCCAGGTTGGTGGTAAACGCAAGTGTCAAAGAAAATATTGTTCAGCAAATGGTCTTGCAACAAGGGTTTCTTCAATTCTTGCGCCAAACCGCGAAAGCGCCCCCAGTGGTATGGCACAGCGCCGCCGCCATGCGGAATGAGAAATTTCAAGGTGGGAAAGTCTTTGAACAAATCAGAGGTAAGGCACTGCATAAACGCTGTGGTATCTGCATTCAAATAGTGGGCGCCGGTGGTGTGGAAACAGTTGTTGCAACTGGTGCTCACGTGAATCATGGCCGGGATGTTGTGCTCCACCATTTTTTCGTAAATGGGATACCACTGCTTGTCGCTCAAGGGGGGAGAAGTCCAGTGACCGCCAGAGGGGTCTGGATTCAGATTGATACCAACATTGCCGTACTCTTTCACGCAGCGCTCTAACTCCGGAATGCAAGTGGCTGGGTTAATACCCGGTGACTGCGGCAGCATGGCCACGGGCACAAAACTGTCAGGGAACAATTGGCTCACGCGGTAGCACAACTCATTGCAGATGGCTGCCCATGTAGAAGACACATTGAAATCGCCAATGTGGTGAGCCATGAAACTGGCGCGCGGGCTGAACAGGGTCAAGTCAGATCCGCGTTCTTTCATCAAACGCAATTGGTTGGTCTCAATCGACTCACGCAATTCTTCGTCGCTTATTTTCAGGTCAGCTACTTTAGGGCCGAGCTCAGGCGTGTTCAGATTGGCAATCTGCGCATTGCGCCAGTTTTCCAAAGCGATAGGGGCCGTGGTGTAGTGGCCGTGGCAATCAATGATCATAGGTTTTTGGGTACTCATGAGGGTGTCCAATTGAAAAGTGAATTGAGAAAATTATGCGGCAGGCCCAGACCACAAGGAAGCTGGCACCATGGCCTCACCTCGCATGAGCAATCTGGCTGTTCTTAACAAGGCCGCCTGTGTGACGTTTTGTCCACCCGGTAAATGAGGCGCAGCCTCTGTTTGCAAAGCCACACTGAACTCGCCCGTGGGGTGTTCGACCGAAACATTTTTGGCAGCGCCAGTGGGCATCACGGCAATGCCATCGCACACAGAGCCTTCTAGCACGCATGCAGTACCCACCGTGACGGCCGCCAGAACACCAATGGCGTCATGACACACATGCGGAATGAAGCTGCGAGTGCTTAAAGCACCGCCATTTTGAGGTGCTGCAATGAGCGTCATTTTGGGATAGTTCTTTTGACTCACATCGCCCAAGCCCATCAACAAAGAGACTTGCAATCGCAGCGCTTCAATTTTGGTTTTGAGTTCCGCATCGGCATTCATGTCAGCCACCGATTCATAACCTGTTCGGCCTACATCAGAGGCCTTGAACATCACCAAGGGCATGCCGTTGTCGATGCAAGTCACGTCCAAAGTGAAGGGGGCAAAACCTTGACCTGTCACTTTCAAGGTGTCTCTGACCTTGCCGGTTGGCAACAAGCCGGAGCAGACTGAACCTGCGGTGTCTAAAAAATTGATGACAACGGGCGCGGAGGTACCTGGTGCACCATCAATGCGTGCGTTGCCTTCATATTGCACCATGCCACCAGTGGTGTCGACGGTAATGTCGCATTGCATATTGGTGTTCAAGGTCAACACACGAAATGTGGTTTGATCGCCTTGCGCTTGAAGCATGCCAGTTTCGAGCGCAAATGGCACCACGGCGGCCAACATGTTGCCGCAGTTGGGCGTCGTATCAACCGTGTCGTTGTTGGGCTGGAGTTGTGCAAATAAGAAATCAAGCGCTACGCCGGGCACGGAACTTTGGCTCACGATGCCCACTTTGCTGGTCAGTGGGTGTGCACCACCCAAGCCATCGATTTGGCGTTTGTCTGGCGATCCCATGGCCGCCAACAACACTTTGTCTCTGAGGGCTTTGTCTGAAGGCAGATCGGTTGCTTTGTAAAAGGGCCCCTTGGAGGTGCCACCTCGCATCAACAAGCAAGGAACCGCAGTTTGAGAAGAAGCTTTCATGGTCTAAATCCAAGCGTCTAAGTGATGAGAATTTGACAATTTTCCAATTTAGCACCCCTTTGAACTAGGCCTGTAAAGCACTAGCAGATAGAACAAATTTAAATAACTGAAGCTCTGTTATGGCAAAATTCCCCAATGGACCTCAAACAAATTGAATATTTTGTGCGCGTAGCTGAAATGGGAAGCTTTACACGCGCCGCCATTGCCCTCAATGTGGCACAACCTGCATTGAGTCGCCAAATCAGGCTGTTGGAAGTTGAGTTGCGACAAAATTTACTCAAACGCAACGGGCGCGGCGCCAGCCCCACCGAGGCCGGCTTGTTGCTTTTAGAACATGGGCGAGGCATCTTGCATCAAGTAGAGCGCGCCCACGAAGAACTAGGCCGCGCTCGCAGCGGCCTGAACGGCCGCGTCGCTTTAGGACTTCCGCCCAGTGTGGCCAGGGTCTTAACCGTGCCACTCACCCGTGCATTCAGAGAGAAAATGCCAGAAGCGCAGATGTCGATCAGCGAAGGCTTGACAACGGCTATGCAAGAAAGCCTGTTAAACGGCAGGCTTGACATCGCCCTGCTCTACAACATGAAAGCCACATCGGGATTGGAAATTTCGCATCTGGTTCAAGAAGAGTTGTGGCTGGTTCAAAAACGTCCGCCGGGTCTTCAGGAAGATCCACCACCGCCGCCAATTGATTTGAAAGATGTCTCAAAACTTCCCTTGGTCATTCCAAGCCGCCCCAACGCCATCCGAATGCATGTGGAATCAGAAATGGCGGCCCTTGGCACGCGGCCTCAAATTGCCCTCGAAATTGATGGCGTCACAGCCATCCTCGATTTGGTAGCAGATGGCGCCGGTTGCGCCATCTTGTCACGCAATGCCGTGACGCGCTCCATCAACCCATCCGCCTTTTCAACTCGTTCCATTTCACACCCGCAACTGAGCATTGAGTTGAGTTGTGTGGTCAGCTCACAAAGGCCCAGCACGCTCACTCAGCAAGCAACGCTGAGCCTCATTCGTGAAACTGCTTTGCGGTTGTTGGAGTCTGTCTAAGGCCTGAATGGAGGGTCTGAATGGAGGGTCTGACTGTCTTAGATGGATTGCGTTTTAAGCAACCACAGCACGCCATTCAGACTGAAAAAAGAAGCCATGGTGGTGACCAACAAGGCTGCCGCACTGAGACCTTCGTGGCCATGCTTTTGCGTCAAGATAGGGTAGATGCCAAACATGGGCATGGCACAACTGAGAATGGCCGCGGCACGAAACACTGGGTCGGAGATGGGCAGGACCCACAACAACACTGCCAACATGATCAAGGGATGAAGGACTAATTTACCGAAAGCAATTTGGGACACGCGCGGCCCCATTACTTGAACCGACAAGCCCACCAAACTGCCGCCAATGACAAACAAAGACAAAGCACCGCTGGCTTGCGCAAACAAAGTGACACTTCGATTGAGACTTTGCGGCAGTTGAATTTCAAACCAAGAAAAGAGAAAACCCAAAACAATGCCCCACAACAAGGTATTTTTAAGCATGCCATTGAAGGTTTGCCATACAACTTGAACAGCACTGTTTTTGCCTTCCTGAGCATCTGCCCAAGCCATCAAGATGGGAATGATCAAGAACAGTTCAACGATCATGTTCAAGGCCAACACAACACCTGCAATGGGCCCGAGGCTGAGCAACACAACGGGGTAGCCCACAAAACCACTGTTGGGACAACTCATGCCCATGGCATAACAACTGCTAAGACTGAAACTCTCGCGTTTGAATTTCATGGACCACACCAAGGCCAAGGCCAAAGTGGCCAAAGATGCCAGGGCATAGGCTGCCAAATAGATGGGCTGAAAAATCTCTTTGACTTGCGTATTAGAAAGCGCATTGAACAGCATGGCGGGCAAGGAAACCTTGATCACAAAGGTGCCAAAGCCGCGCATGTCTGATTTTTGAAAAACCCCCCAACGAGTTAAGCAATAGCCCAAGACGATCGCTGCATAAATAGGGGCTGTGATGGCCAGAATATCAAACATGAAGCCCTTTCATGAACTCCCAGTCGACAGCGTTCATTGTTTGGGAATGCCCGCACGTTGAATGACCTCACCCCAGCGCTTGGTCTCGCTGCTTAACAAATCGGCGGCCTGCTGCAAGCTGCCCGGTTGGGGGTCAACATTCATGTCCAACAGTTTTTTACGCACATCAGCTGAGTTCAAAACACTCTGAATTTCTTGATTTAATTTTTGAACAATGTCACGCGGTGTCTTGGAGGGCACTGCAAGTGCATTCCAAGAGGCTGCATACAAATTCTTCACGCCCGCCTCTTTGGCTGTGGGCACTTGAGGCAATGCTGCCGAGCGCTTATCGCCAGTCACAGCCAATGCACGCAATGCTTGCCCCTTGATTTGAGGCAAAACCGGCGCCAAGATTTCAACTGCCAAATCGATCTGGCCACCGCGCAAAGCTGTGAGCACAGCGGGTGTGCCATTGAAGGGCACCACTTGCACATCGATGCCAGCCGTGGCTTTGAAAAGTTCAGCAGCCAAGTGCTGCGTGCTGCCCACATTGATGCTGCCAATGTTCAACTTACCAGGATTGGCTTTGGCAAAATTAAGCAAGTCTTGCAGAGTGGTAAATTTAGATTCTTGTGGCACCACAATGGCAATGTCAAAAGTGCCCAATACGGACAATGGCGTCAAATCTTTTTCAGCATCGTAGGGCAATGTTTTAAAGAGCCCTGCGCTTACAGCGGTGGCATTGGACATCAGGAGCAAGGTGTAACCATCGGGCGCAGATTTGGCCACTGCGTCTGTCGCAACAACACCACCTGCGCCAGGTTTGTTCTCAATGACAATGCTTTGGCCTAAATTCTCGCCCAATTTTTGAGCCACAGTGCGGGCCGTGAGATCGGCTACACCACCGGCACCAAAGGGAACCACAATTTTGATTGGCTTGTTAGGATAAACCGATTGGCTGAATGCATTGCTTGAAAACACGGACAGCAAAGTGACCCATGCCAACTTGAGCCACAAAGATTTCTGACTCATATCAAACTGCCTTTTCTAATGCCAGCAATCTATCGATCACACGACGCGACATGACACCGCCCGCATCAATCGACAAAATTTTTAATTTGCGCTCGGGATTTGCCAAGATATTCTTTTGTTGCCACTCAAGCATTTCCAAATCTTCGCTGAAAATTTTGCCTTGTCCTTCTTGAATTCGCGCTGTCAACTCTTGATCTTGAGGTTTGAATTGTCGGACCATGCCCCAGAAATAGTGAATGCTGGTGTCAGTTTCAGGGGTAATGAAATCAATTACCACGCTGTAGGCTTTGTCTTTGAGGTCGGCGTTGTAGCCGCCTTGACCTGCCAAGGCCACACCCACTTCAATCATCACATGGCTGGGTGGTGAAAAACGGCATATTTGCCAACGGTCTACCTTGGCATCTTCAGGCAAATCATGGGCACGCATGGCCATCTGCCAAAAGGGCGGCGCTTTAATACCTTCCATGAATCGGCTGGTGATCACCGTGTTGCCCTCGGTGACGGTGCGACTGGGTGTTTCGTCTATTTCAGTTTGCCCAATGCTGGTGGCATGAACATAGGTTTCGTGGGTGAGGTCCATCAGGTTGTCGATCATCAGGCGGTAGTCACAGGCAATGTGGTACCGCCCTCCCCCGTAAGCCCAAGCTGGATTTTCAAACCATTCAAAGACGGGCATTTTGTGGGGGTCGACTTTGGACGCATCACCAGGCCAGACCCAGACAAAGCCATAGCGCTCAATGACCGGAAAACTTTTGACAGGTTCAAATCCGCGCACTTTGTGGCCCGGCATGCTGACGGTATGGCCATCACAGCCCATGGTAAGGCCGTGGTAGCCACAGACCAGTTGCCCATTGCAGACGCGGCCCAATGACAAAGGTGTACCTCGATGGGGACAAAAGTCTTGCACCGCTGCCACAGCATTGCCAGGCCCCCTGAAAAAGACCATGGACTCATTGCAAATTTTTCGACCCAATGGCTTGTCAGTGATTTCGTCGGCTCGACAGGCCACGTACCATTCATTTTTGAGAAACATCTCATCTCCTTAGAAGCTGCTTCCCCTGAAATCAAGCCATTCATCGAATAAAGCAGCTGTTTCGCAGAAGTCATGCGGGTGGGCTGATGTGACCCCATTGCGGGTTTAAGTTGATCATGACGATCAGTGATTTTTTTCATTTTATACGGCATCGCAGGGTGATGGCTCAGTGCATTGGGGTGTGAGTGGTTTTCCTGAGGTCGTGACTGAAACTCCCGCCGCTGCCAGAATTTGAAAAGCCTAGGGTTACTCCTCTAGAGCTCATGCTTTCATCCAGAGATAGTGGGCTGGTAGTACCTTTAGAATCCGCCTTCTTATGAACCTCAAATGTCATTTGAAACGACTGCATTTGCAGTCGCCTCAAGCATCAGCTCTGGCCCACTTTTATGAGAGCGCCTTTGGCATGGCATGCCACGAGTCGCAAGGCGTCTGGTTCTGCAAGCACGAAGGCAGAGAAGTTCTTCTGTCTCAGGGGCAAGCAGGCAAACTTCACTATGCCCTGTTTGCCATAGACAATGTGGCTGAATGGGCTGCTTTCACAGACCACACCCAAGACTTACCGAAAGCCAATTTAAAGGCCTACCCAGAACTGCCAAACTCTGCGCTAGGCTTTATGGACCCTGACCAAAATTGCATGGTCTTTGTCTTGACATCAGACCTAGGGCAGCCTAAATCCAAACACAATTTAGATACCAAAGCAGTCGCTTTACCGCCTGCAGAATCGCAGCATTTCGCGCTTCGCACACAGCAAGTGAAAAACATGATGCGCTTTTATACCGACGATCTTGGTTTCGTCCTCTCCGATGTGGTTCAAGATGAATCGGGGCAGCTCAAAGCATGCTTTGTTCGCGGCGATGAAATGCATCACACGCTGGCCCTTTTTGGTGCGCCAGTTTCCTGCTTTGATCACCAGTCCTTTGAAACGCCCAATTGGCAAGAGCTGAAAGATTGGGCTGATCACATGGGCAAATTGCGCGTTGAAATTGTTTGGGGCGTAGGACGTCACGGGCCTGGCAACGATGTGTTCTTCATGGTGCGCGATCCCGATGGCAATTTGGCCGAAATTTCCTCTGAAATTGAGATTTGCACAGGCAACCGTCCGGTAGGTGAATGGAAGCATGAAGAGCGCACTTTGAATTTATGGGGCAAGGCCATCATGCGCAGTTAATTCGCTGATAGACACAATTTTTTTTCAATCTCTAAATTAATATGTTCAAAAAAACTCTCCTCGCACTGGCCGTATTTGTTGCCTCTGGTTCTTCGTCATGGGCCCAACAAGCCAGCCCAGACTATCCTACCAAGCCCATTCGAATCGTCGCGCCATCGGCCGCCGGTGGCGGCTTCGACTTGGTCGCCCGCGTGTTGGGTAGCAAATTGTCCGAGCAAATGGGACAACAATTTGTGGTCGAAAATCGTTCAGGTGGCGGCACATTGGCAGGCACATTGGCCATTGCCAAAGCCCCTGCCGATGGCTATCACCTCATCGTGGGCGGCCTGTCCAACATGGCATTGAACGCTGGCCTTTATAAAAATCCGGGCTACGATCCTTTGACTGACTTCATCCCTCTGCGCATTGTGGTGTCGCATTCCTATACCTTGGTCGGTCGCAAAGATTTACCCTTCAACACCATGAAAGACATGTTGACTTATGCCAAAGCCAATCCTGGTAAACTGAACTTTGGTACCAGTGGTCCTGGCACAGGCCAATTTATTTTGGGCTCGCTAATCAAAGGCATGGGCAACGTCGATATTCAATTGGTTCCCTACAAAGGGGCTCAACCGGTCTACATGGACCTGCTAGGTGGTCGCGTTGATTTATTTTTTGACAACACCACCACCACCCGAACTTATTTAGAGAGCAATCAGTTGAAGGCATTTGCCGTCTCAAGTCGTCAGCGCGCGACCGATGGCCCGCAAATTCCGACCCTGATTGAAACGGGTACCATGGATTTGGAAATGGAAACTTGGTTTGGCTTGTTTGCACCCGCCAAAACGCCCCCCGCCATTGTTGAAAAACTTCGCAACGAAATTGACAAGGCCATGCAATCGGCCGATGTTCGTAAAAAACTTCAACAAGGCAGTGGCCGCATCGTTCAGATGAACAACGCAGAAACTGAAAGTATGCTGAAATCTGAAGTGGCCAAATGGCCTAGACTCTTGAAAAACGCTGGCATTGCGCAAGAGTAATTCATTCCAACAGACCGGCTCCATGTCACAAGCCCTATTAGAGCGACTCGAAATTGCAGAACTGGTCCAGAGCTGGGCGCTTTACCGCGACACAGGAGACTGGGACAAACTGCGACAAACTGTTCATGCTGATGGCACCATGACGGCCACGTGGTTTCATGGCACGTTTGAAGCATTTATTTCTGCCATCCAAGACGCATGGCGAAAAGGTTCAAGTTCTCAACACTTTCAAGGCGGCACGGTGGTTGAGGTGCTTGGCACCAAAGCCATCGCGCAAACTCGCATGACCATTTTGGTACGCGGCAAATTAGAAGACGTGTCTGTCGACGTCAATTGCCTAGGCGTGTTTTACGATCGTGTTGAAAAGCGCAATGGCCAATGGCGAATTGCCAAACGCAATGTCATCTACGACAAAGATACCTTCACACCTGTTCATGCTGGCGATACCATTCAACTTTCAAGCGAGCGACTATTGCGTTTTCCTGAAGGCTATCGCCACTTGGCCTATCTCCAATCTTTCAATGGTGGCAACGTCAATCCTGAACTGCCAACCGCCAGATCCGAAGCAAGCGTCAAACTGAAACTTGAAGCACAACAATGGTTAAGGAGCAACCTATGAACACACCCCTGAATTCCCTTGATTCAAAAGCCACGCTTTCATGCTTGTGCAGTACCGATGGTACTGTGCAGACTGGGCAAACTTTGGGTTCGACGCGACGCGGTTTTCTTTCGTCTTTGTTGGCCTCAGGCACAGCAGCTGGCCTTGGCGCCACGATGGCAGGCTGCCAATCCATTGACACTGTCTTCGGTGCTGCCACACCCGCAAAGTCGCCCCGTATCGACATTCACCATCACATGGTGCCACCGTCTTACGCCGCAGACATGAAGCGCATGGGCATAGGTTCACCTCGCTGGACACCGCAGATGTCAATTGATGACATGGATAAAAATGACATTGCCACCTCGGTGGTCGCATTGATTCAGCCAGGCGCATTCTTCAAAAACGTCACTGCTGACAGGCGCATGGCCCGAGAAGCCAATGAATACGCGGCCCAAATGTCGCGTGATTTTCCAGGCCGATTTGGCTCCTTTGCAACACTGCCGCTCATGGATGTAGAAGGTAGCTTGCGGGAAATTACCTATGCCTATGACACGCTCAAAGCCGATGGCATTGGTTTGATGACCAGTTATGGCGATCTTTATTTGGGCGACAAACATTTTTGGCCCATCTGGGAAGAACTCAACCGGCGCAAGGCTGTTATCTATGTTCACCCTCTTCAACCCGATTGCTGTCGCAACCTCATCCCTGGCCTGCCTAACTCGTCGCTTGAGTATGCAACCGACACCACCAGAACCATTGCCAGCATGTTGTTCTCTGGCGCAGCCAACAAATTCCCAGACATTCGCTGGATTTGGTCGCACAGCGGCGGCACCATGCCTTTCCTATGGACCCGGTTCACCCGTCAAGTAGTGGACATGAAAGAGAAAGCCAAGGAAGTCCTGCCCAATGGTGTCTTGAAGGAAGTCCAGAAGTTTTATTACGACACCGCACAGGGCCATCACGAGGGCGCCATGCAGGCCTTGCGTCAATTGATCCCAAGCTCCCAAATCATGTACGGCTCTGATTATCCTTACCGCCCAGGTGCCGAGACCCGTGAAGGATTGGCTGAAAGAAAGTTCACTCAAGCAGAACGCATGGCCATCGACAGAGGCAATGCCTTGCGTCTCATGCCCCAACTGGCCCCCAAAGCTTAAGACACCCCCACTTCAGCTCACATCAAAGCAAGCACAATATCGTTTTTATCTTCATCAGGAAATTGTTTCATGAACCATCCCTCTCCCGTGACCAACACTCGCAAGGCAGACTTCCCTATCGACGCACAATTTACAGAGCGTTGGTCCCCCCGTGCTTATACGGGCGAAGTCGTTTCTGAAGCCGATGTCATGAGCATGCTGGAGGCCGCGCGGTGGGCACCCTCCTCCAACAACGCCCAACCTTGGCGTTTTGCAGTGGTGCTGCGCAACGACCCGCAATGGGATGCACTGTTTGCCACATTGAACCCCAACAACCAAGCGTGGGTCGGCAAGGCTGGCGCCTTGGTGGCGATCGCTTCGTACCAATTGGCAGCAAAAGCGGGAACGCCCGACTTGATTCCCAATGGCATGCATGCTTTCGACACTGGTGCCGCTTGGGCTTACATGGCCATGCAAGCGCACCTGAATGGCTTTTCATTGCACGGCATGGGCGGCTTTGACAAAGTGGCTGGTGCTCAAGTCTTAGGCCTACCCGCTGATCACACCTTGCAAATGTTGGCCACAGTGGGCAAACGCGGCGATGCCGCCACACTGCCCGATGCATTGCGCGAAAGAGAAGCGCCCAATGCACGCAAGCCTCTGAGTGCATTGGCCAAGCGGGGTTCTTTTTAAGTGACCCAAGCCAAGCATCCTCTGCTTCAAGCGCAGTCGGCCCTGACCTTCAGTCACATGGGCTTTTTTGTACGCGATGCAGAGAGCATGGCCCTTTATTACCAAACAGTCTTAGGCTTCACCATCACAGACCGCGGCTTGTTGGGAACAGTCCCTTTGATTTTTCTCAGCCGCGATCCCGGTGAGCACCATCAAATTGTTTTGGCAGGCGGCAAGCCAGAAGGCCTGAGCTTCAATGCCATCAACCAAATTTCGTTTCGTGTGCAGGCGTTGGATGTGTTGAGGGCAGTCAAAGCACTGGCCGAACAAGACCCCGGCACCACCGAAATGCTTTGCGTCACGCATGGCAACGCCATTTCGATTTATTTCCGCGACCCAGAGGGCAATCGAATTGAAGCCTTTGTCGATACGCCGTGGCATTGCGAGCAACCGCTTCGAGAAGTCATCGATCTGAACGATGACGATGCAACAATTCTTGCGCAAGCAGAAAAAATTGCCAGCTCACGTCCCAAATTTCAATTGCGCTCAAAATGGCAAGCCGAGATGGCAAACCGCATGGGCTACCCCCCTATTTAACTTGAAAGAATTACCATGAGACTCATTAGCTTTTTGCTTAACAACACCGCATGCTATGGCGCAGTTCACGGCAACAAAGTTTTAAACCTCACACCTATTTTTGGTGCAGAAGCGCCCGATCTGAAAACACTGATTGCCAAAAAAATGTTAGCTCAAGTAGCTGAAGCGTTGAGAAAACATACACCCAATTTGATTTTCGATGACTTGTCGCTTTTACCTGTCATTCCCAATCCAGAAAAAATCATGTGCGTAGGTTTGAACTACCACGATCACGTCAAAGAAACAGGCCGCGATCTGACAGAAAAACCAGCTATTTTTTCTCGCGTTAATTCTTCGCAAGTGGGTCATGGCCAAGACATCATGCGCCCACCAGAGTCGCATCGTCTTGACTATGAAGGTGAAATTGCCATCATCATTGGTGAAGGTGGTCGCCGTATTTCGGAAGCTGATGCTTGGAAGCACATTGCAGGCTATTCTTGCTACAACGATGGCTCCGTGCGCGATTGGCAAAATTTCACCACGCAATGGACCGCTGGTAAAAATTTCTGGCGCACTGGCGGCTTTGGCCCTTGGATGGTCACTGCCGATGAAATCAAACCCGGTCAAACCTTGACCCTCAGCACGCGCTTAAATGGTGTTGAGTTGCAACGCGCCACAACAGACATGATGATTCACAGCATCCCACGTCAAATTGCCTACATCTCTACCTTCATTCCGCTTGAACCCGGTGATGTCATTGTGAGCGGCACACCCGGCGGCGTAGGCAACAAACGCACGCCTCAGGTTTTCATGAAACCCGGTGATGTGATTGAAATTGAAGTCGATGCCGTTGGCATTTTGCGCAACACCATCAAGGACGACGTCGCATGATGAGCATTTTGAAACTCTTGCTTGCGCTCAGCCTGGCCCTAGGCCTTGTGCCAAGGGTTAGCGCACAAGACAACTGGCCCCAAAAACCCATTCGCCTTTTGCTGGGATTTCCAGCAGGCGGCGGATCAGACATCGTGGCCCGACTCGTTGCCAAATCATTGGGCGATCGCATTGGGCAAAATGTGGTGGTCGACAACAAACCAGGCGCAGGCGGCAACATCGCAACAGAAATGTTGGTTCGCGCACCTGGCGATGGCTATACCCTGCTCTTAGTGCCCAGCGGCCACGCAAGTGGTGCTGCCATGAAAAAGTCATTGCCCTTCGATCCCATCAAAGATCTGGCATGGGTTAGCACCATTACAACTTACCCACTGGCTTTCACCGTAGCGCCCAACTCACCCATCAAGTCTTATGCTGACTTGATCCAAAAGGCCAAAGCAGAACCCAACAAGTACACCTACTCTTCTGTCGGCATTGGCACCGCCATGCACCTGGCCGCAGAATGGGCTTTTGGCGATGCCAATGTGCAAGTCACTCACATTCCTTTTAAAGGTGGCACCGGACCCCTGACTGAGTTGCTGGCTGGTCGCTTGGATGTGATGGTCGATACCATGACCTTAACAGCTTCACTTTTGAAAGATCAGCGTGTGAGGGCCATCGCTGTCACATCTGCGCCTGGCGGAAGTCCAGTGCAAGGTATTCCCGCCATTGCCGATCAATACCCAGGCGTGGTGTTTGAATCTTGGCTGGGTATTGCAGCGCCTGCCAGTACACCGCCCGAATTGGTCGAACGCATGAACAAAGAAATTCGCGCAGTCCTCAATCAAGAGGATGTGAAGCAAAGACTCATTTCATTGGGTGGCTCACCCAACGCCAGTTCATCAAATGAATTCAAAACGCGAGTCGAGAAAGACATCCGCAGTTTGAAAAAAGTCATCCAAGATAAAAAAATTGAACTTGAATAAACGCGAGACGCCAGAATATGACACATGAAATGACACAGCAATTGCGCATTCGGCAGTTGGTCGAAAACTGGGCCGTTTGGCGCGATGCCGGACTTTGGGATAAATTTCGCACCGTCTGGCATGTCGATGGTGTCATGATGGCCACTTGGTTTCAAGGCCCCTATGAAGAGTTCATCAAGGTCACCATTGAGGGCTGGAACAAGGGCGTTAGCATTCTGCACTTTTTAGGTGGTTCTTCCATTGAGGTCCAAGCCACACGCGCCATTTCACAAACAAAAATGACCATCTCTCAGCGCGGCTTGGTTGAAGGTGTATTGTGCGATGTTGTTTGCACGGGTCGTTTTTACGACTTTTTTGAAGAGCGCAATGGTCAATGGGGCTTGGTTCACCGCCAACCCATTTATGAAAAAGATCGAATTGATCCAGTCGATCCATCGGCCGTGCTCAAATTAGACGCCGAATCCTTGTCGCAATTTCCAGAAGGTTATCGGCACTTGGCCTACATCCAAACGCGCATTGGGTACACCGTCAAAATGGACATGCCCATGCTCAAGGGCGAAGGTGTTCAAGATCTTTACCGACGTGGCGACAACTGGTTAAAAGGTTTGCCTTTAGAACGCTAGCAAACTTGCCAAGCATGGGCGGCCCACTCAGTGGTCAATAAAAACTTTGACGCAGAGACATGGCTCCCATGCGCCCACTGATTTCAAAAAACTCTGCCACAGTGTCATCAATGATGTCTTTGGCAGATTTCACTGCGTCTATCAAACCCGCTGACTGCCCAGCCAATGCAGGCGCCGCTTCCATGTCGCCTTTGAAGTAAACATTCAAGATACCTTTCATGTCGTCAAATGACATGATGCCTTGCTCATGAATGACGCTGGTGCGTTCAGATTTGAGGGCGCGAATACAAGGTGTTGATTTGGTATTCAACATCCAAGTCCCAGTCTCTTTGGAATTGACAATGGCATTTTTAAAGTTGTCGTGAACCGGGCTCTCTGCACAACTGACAAAGCGAGTTCCCATTTGAATGGCTTCAGCACCCAGCGCAAAAGCTGCAGCCATGCCTCTGCCATCGCAAATACCACCGGCTGCAATCAAGGGCACATCGACCTTGGCTCGAATCGCTTGCAAAAGAACCAGCGTTGAAACGTCTTCAGGGTTTTTAAAACCACCCCCTTCAGATCCTTCTACAACCAGACCATCAATCCCAGCGTCAACACACTTCATAGCGGCATTCACAGTGGGTACAGCGTGATACACGGTGATGCCGGCATCCTTTAAAGGCTGAACAAATTTAGCTGGACTACCAGCGGATGTTGTCACAAATTTCACACCCGATGCACACACAAACTTCAGCATGGCATCGTCTTTTAAAAAACGAATAGGCAAATTGACGCCAAATGGCAAATTCAATTCGCGCATTTTTTTAATTTCAGCTTGGCAATTTTCGGTTTCACCCGAAGACGTTTCAATGACGCCAAGGCCGCCAGCTCTAGACACTGCCGAGGCCAGTTGGGTTCGCGCAATCCAGCCCATGGGGGCTTGCAAGATGGGGTACTTGGCGCCGGTGTGCGCCAAGACTCTGTTTGTATTTGTGTTTGTAATTGAGTGATCCATCCATCAAGCCCAAAACACACTGCCGGACTTTTCATACCAAGCAGGCACTTGGCTTTCAACAGACGATTCAATGCGACTGCGCTTGATTTTCATGGTGGGCGTGAGGTAGCCGTTTTCAATCGACCAGGCCTCACTGGCGATGACCAGCATGCGAAGCTTTTCATAGTCTGCCAATTCTGCATTCACCTTGATCAGCAACTCGCTGAGTTCTTGTTCAACTTGAGCCCTTACCTCAGCGTCTTTTACTTTCGGACGAATATCCTCAGCCAGCACCACCATGGCATAGGCAGCCGACTGGGCTACACCGGAGACAATGCTCATCTCAACCATAGGGTGCACATTGAGTTTGTTTTCAATAGGCGCTGGCGCCACATACTTACCTTTGGAGGTTTTGAAAATCTCCTTCAACCGTCCGGTAATTTTCAATAAGCCGTCGGCGCGCTGTTGACCTTGATCGCCTGTCTTGAAAAAGCCATCTTCGGTAAAAGCTTCAGCATCCAAATCGGGGCGTTTGTAATAGCCCACCATTTGACCAGGTGATTTAATCAAAATTTCGCCTTCAGGGCTGATCCGCGCTTGAACGCCGGAACCTGGAATGCCCACACTGCCTGGCTCATTGATGTCGTTGGTACAACTGTGCGACCAAGCAAAATCTTCTGTCATGGCGTAGCCCTCTAAGAGGTTCAACCCTAGCTTGCGATACCAGATGATGAGTTCGGCCGGCAAGGGCGCAGACCCACTCCCCGCAGAGACCACTTGATCCAAGCCAAGACCTTTTAGAATTTTCTTTTTAACCACGCCTCGCAGGATGGGAATGCTCAACAATAAATTCAACTTGGCTGGCGGCATCTTGCTGAAAACACCTTGCTGAAACCTGAGCCACAAGCGCGGCACTGAAATGAAGAATGTGGGTTTTGCACGGTTTAAGTCTTGGATGAACGTGTCCAAAGATTCTGCAAAAAATACCTGCGTCTGCCCATGCATCAAACTGGCAGACTCCACCCAAGCACGCTCAAAAACGTGCGCCAAAGGTAGATAAGACAAGACGCGGTAATCTTTCAAATCACCGGCGCTTTCCAAAATAGATTGACTGATTAATTCCGCAGTTACGGATATACGCTCAAAATTGTGCATGACGCCTTTGGGTTGGCCTGTAGAGCCAGAGGTGTACATGATCATGGCCAAATCTTCAGGTGCCCGCGCTATGTCACCTTGCAAGGGCGCTGTTTTTGCAATGATGTCATCCCACTTTGCAAATTGATTGCCAGGCGCCAAGGGGAATGCAATGCAAGGCAAAGAGGCCGGCACAAATGGCGCTTGTTCTGGCCATGTATCCAATTTACCGACAAACAACAAACTGGCTTCGCTGTGATCCAGAACGTATCGAACTGTCTCGCCCAACTCGGTTGGGAAAATGGCCACCGTGGTGCAGCCTGACATCCAAATGGCCAGTTCAGCCATGATGAAGTGCGCGCAATTCTTGGAAAGAATGGCCACTCGGGCACCTGGCGCGAGGTTTTGAGCTTTGAGGTAAGCCGCCATAGATCGCGCTTGCTTGAGGGTTTCGTGCCATGTGTAATCAATGACCTGGCCATTGCCAATGGGCTGCGTCATGTAGACAAAATCTGGGCGATTTTTCTCGTGAGCCAGAACAGTTTCAAGAATTAATGCAGGTTTTGACATGCCAAACTTTCGTGGGTTGAACCTCCCCCTTTGATGGAAAACAATCAAGGGACAAGCTGTGTTTCGAACTGATGACGGATTGTGAAGAGAATTGATCTCAATGCCAGTCTTTTTCGAGACTGATTTCCTAGGTATTTCCCCGATATGCCCCTCACAATTTCAAGGGATAAAAAGAGCGCAAACAATTTCCAATGCAAGGAAAGCCTTGGTATGCTGAGCCTCTTTAAGCATTCACACTCACTTCACCATGGCAACAGCTTCTAACATCAAGAAAAATCAGGTGCCGCTTCCCCTGCCCGCCTTTGATCGTTTCTACAAACATCACGAACTGACAGAATTGCTGCAAGCTTTTGCCGCGGCGCGGCCTGAATTGGTAGAGCTTCGGGAGTTAGGCACAAGCCATGAAAATCGCCCCATTTGGGTGCTTGTTCTCACACGCAAGTCAACCGGCGCAGACACAGACAAGCCCGCCTTCTGGGTGGATGGCAATATTCACGCAGCCGAACTTACTGCCAGCACGGCTTGCCTATACTGGCTGCACCATCTTTTAAGCAAAGACGGTGAAGACGAAGGCGTCACTGAATTGCTCAACACCCGTGTCATTTACTTGGTACCCCGTTTGAACCCCGATGGTGCAGAACTGGCCATGGCAGACAAACCAAGGCACATCCGATCTTCTACTCGACCCTACCCATGGGACGAGCCCCACGTTGAAGGTCTGACCATTGAGGACATGGACGGCGATGGGCGTATTTTGATGATGCGCATTCCAGATCCCCATGGCGGTTGGAAAGCCAACCCGGACGAGCCAAGACTGCTCACACCTCGGTTACCTGGCGAATTTGGTGGCAAGTATTTCCGCGTGATGCCCGAGGGCAGTTTGAAGCACTATGACGGTGTCAACATCAAACCCAATCGCGACATTGAAGGCTTGGATTTAAATCGCAATTTTCCTGCCTTCTGGCGTCAAGAACACGAGCAAGTAGGCGCTGGCCCCTACCCCACCAGCGAGCCTGAAGTGCGCGCCATGGTGGACTTCATTGCCCAGCACTCCAACATTGGCGCTGCTGTGAGTTTCCACACTCATTCAGGTGTGATTTTGCGGCCCATGGGCACCCAAAGCGACGCCGACATGACGCCCGAAGATTTGTGGATCATCAAGCGCATGTCAGACATTGGCAGCAAGCTCACGGGTTATCCGGCCATCAGTATTTTTCACGACTTCAAGTACCACCCCAAAGAAGTCATTACAGGCACGCAAGACTGGGTTTACGAGCACTTGGGCGCCTTGTTTTGGACGGTAGAAATTTGGGCACCTAACAAAGAAGCCGGCATCACCGATTACGACTTTATTCATTGGTACCGTGACCATCCACCCGAGGACGACATCAAACTGCTCAAGTGGAGTGACGAGGTGTGCGCCGGCCAAGCACACGTCGATTGGTACCCCTACCAACACCCCGAGTTGGGTGCCATGGAATTAGGTGGCTGGGACCGCATGAACTTCTGGCGCAATCCACCCGCCCATCTGCGCGAGCGTGAAGCCGCACGTTTTCCTGCTTGGCTAGATCAAATTGCCCTCACTCTGCCCAAGCTTGAATTGCTTTATGCCAAAGCAGAAAATTTTGGGAATGGTCAATGGCGGGTTCAAATGGCGGTGGCCAATGCTGGCTATCTGCCTAGCTACGTCACGAAACGTGCACTGGAGCGCAAGACGGCGCGTCCTTGCGTTTTCGAAATTGAATTGCCTGCTGGCACCCAATTGCGCATGGGCAAGCCGCGCATGGAAGGCCCTCAACTTGAAGGCCATGCCGCCACCCATTCACTGCAAGCTTTCTTGCCCAGCAAAACCATCACAGGCGACCGGGCCTTGAACGAATGGATTGTGGAAGCACCAGCTGGTACTGTGCTGAATCTGACAGCGCATGCCGCAAGGGCAGGCACTGTCAGAACCTCTCTGACCTTGAAATAATTTATTTCAAACCGAGCAAACGCACTGCGTTGTCTTTCAAAATCCCGGGCATCACCTCGGGTTTAAAACCGGCTACTTCAAAATCCTTCATCCACCGCTCAGATGTGATGAGGGGGTAGTCACTGCCAAAAAACTTGTCGGCTGCGCGGTCGTATTCCTCGCCGTAATTGTCGAAAGGATTCCAGCAACTCACTTCGGCATGTGTATGAATATCAATGGCAATCAGGTCTTGGTGTTTCATAAATACTTTTAGAAATTCGGGAAAACCCTGTGATTTTTAGCCTATCAAAGAAAGACAATATAGTTATTGATAATAACCTTTTAAACGAAAAGTTGCACCTAAGCAAGCTCGTTTTTCGAACCGACATCATGACTCAAAATTTCCATCCTTTGTTACAACGCGCTCAAACCAATGGCATCCACTTTGAAATGAAAGGCGCAGTGGCTGTGGTGCGCTTAAGCCGCCCCGCCAAGCGCAATGCACTCAACGATGGCTTGGTAGCGGCATTGCGTGATATCTTTCAAAATCTTCCGGAGGAAGCCAAATCTGCCGTCATTTATGGCGAAGGCGACCATTTCTGTGCTGGCCTAGATTTGTCTGAATTGAAAGAACGCGACGCTGGACAAGGTCTGCTCCATTCTCGAAGCTGGCACGTGGCCTTAGACGCTGTTCAACTGGGCAGAGTTCCGGTTGTGGCAGCGCTTCACGGCGCCGTGGTGGGCGGCGGTTTAGAGCTGGCCAGCGCCTGCCACATTCGCGTTGCAGACGACAGCGCCTTTTTTGCACTGCCTGAAGGCACGCGCGGTATTTTTGTGGGCGGTGGCGGCTCTGTTCGCATTCCCAAACTGATTGGTGTGGCGCGCATGACCGACATGATGCTCACGGGTCGCGTCTACAACGCCTTAGACGGCGAGCGAATTGGTTTGGCCCAATACCATGTGCCCACAGGTACCGCTTTGGGAAAGGCCTTGGACTTGGCACAGCGCATTGCCACCAACGCACCGTTGACCAACTATGCGCTGATGCACGCCTTGCCCCGTATTGCAGAGCAGCCCGCTGACCATGGCTACCTCACTGAAGCGCTTATTTCCTCCATTGCACAAGCTGCACCCGAAGCCAAAGCGCGCGTGAGGGCCTTCTTGGAAGGCAAGGCCGCAAAAGTTCAAAAGAGCTGATCGGAAACAAGCATGCGCTCACCCAAATTTAGACCTCTGCGTTTCGGCGTGACGCGCGTTACCCTCCAAGATGGCACGCCTGGCACACACTATTTAAAAGCCGATCAAGTTCTGCAAGCCTTTCCAGATCGCCTTACAGATCGTCTGCAACATTGGGCTGAAAACAAGCCTGATCAAACCTTGTTTGCACGCCGCGTTAAATTGGCCGATGGCTCATTAGGCAACTGGCGACATGTGTCCTACGCACAAGCCTGGAGCACAGCGCGCAACATTGCACAAGCCTTGATCAACCGCGGTCTGAATGCAGAACGGCCAGTGGTCATATTGAGCGAGAACAGTTTGGAGCATGCCTCGCTGGCTTTGGGCTGCATGGTGGCAGGCGTCCCTTTCGTTCCTACATCACCACCTTACTCGCTGATTAGCCAAGACTACGACAAACTGAAACATGTGTTGCGCACGGTCACGCCAGGCATGGTGTTTGCCAGCGATGCACGCTATGACAAAGCCATTGCTGCCACTGTTTCCAGGGACACGGAAATTGTCATGAACGAAGGCGGCATAGAAGGCCAACAAGTCACTTCATTCGAAGCCTTGTGCCAAACACCCGCCACAGCGCAAGTGGAAGCAGCCATTGCCGCAACGGGACCCGACACCATTGTGAAATTCTTATTCACCAGCGGCTCTACCAAGATGCCAAAAGCCGTGATCAACACTCAGCGTTTGTGGTGTGCCAACCAACAACAAATGATGCAATCCATGCCTGTGTTGGCTGAAGCGCCCTTGGTCTTGGTCGATTGGTTGCCTTGGAATCACACCTTTGGCGGCAACCACAACTTTGGCATGGTGGTGTTTCATGGCGGCACCCTGTACATCGATGATGGCAAGCCCACGCCCACCCTCATGCACGAGACATTGCGCAATTTGCGCGAAATAGCCCCCACGGTTTACTTTAATGTGCCCACGGGTTTTGAAGCCATTGCCTTGGCCATGAAAACCGACGACCTGCTGCGAAAAACTTTGCTCTCACGTGCGCAAATGTTCTTCTATGCTGGTGCTGCCTTGGCGCAACCCATTTGGGACAGTTTGTACGAATCGCAAGAGCGCGAAATTGGCGAGCGCATTGTGATGGGTACCGGCCTTGGTATGACCGAGTCTGGCCCTTTTGGTATTTTTGTCACCAACCCCAATGTGTCCGCAGGCGACTTGGGCGTGCCCACGCCTGGGTTAGAACTCAAACTGGTCGACATGGGTGGCAAAACTGAGGTGCGTTATCGCGGCCCCAACATCACGCCAGGCTACTGGCGAAACGACGAAGAAACCAAAAGCGCATTTGACGACGAAGGTTTTTTCTGCACCGGAGATGCCGTCAAATGGATCGATAAAACCGATGTGCATTTGGGCCTCAAATTTGACGGTCGCATTGCCGAAGATTTCAAATTGGCCACGGGCACTTTTGTCAGCGTGGGGCCATTGCGAGGCAAGATCATTGCAGCGGGTGCACCGTACGTTCAAGACGTGGTACTGACTGGCATCAACCTGAAAGAAGTGGGTGCCATGGTGTTTCCAACGCCTGCCGTACGCGCTTTAAGCGGACTTTCAACCGACGCACCTTTGGCAGATATCTTGGGCAGTGCACCCGTCTTGGCTCATTTTCAAAATCTCATCAACGAACTGTCCAAGACTGCCACAGGCAGCGCCAACCGCATTGCGCGCATGTGCTTATTGTCTGAGCCGCCCACCATTGACAAGGGCGAAATCACAGACAAAGGTTCCATCAACCAACGATCTGTTTTGACGCACCGTGCAGAAACTGTGGCTGCATTGCATGAAGAGCGACTGCACTTCATTTTGAAGCCCACCCTTTAATTGATACCTGAAAGCCCATCATGAACATTCAAGGCATTAGTGCATTGGTCACCGGAGGAGGCTCTGGTTTGGGCGAAGCAACAGCCCGCGAGTTGGCCAAATTAGGCGCCAAAGTGGCTGTACTCGACCTGAACCTCGAGAACGCACAAAAGGTGGCAGCCGACATTGGTGGCATCGCCATTCAGTGCGATGTGACCCACGCTGCCAGCATGGAAAACGCAGTGGCAGAAGCAGCCAAAGCCCATGGCGGTGCTCGCATCTTGATGCAAATAGCTGGCATTGGGACTGCCAAACGCATTGTGGGCAAAGATGGCAATCCTGCGCCTTTAGAAGACTTCGTCAAAGTGGTCAACGTGAATTTGATTGGCACCTACAACGCGGCACGCGTATTTGCAGCTGCTTGTGCCAAGCTTGACCCTATGGAAGACGGAGAACGCGGTGTCATGATCTTCACCGCTTCTGTGGCTGCCTTTGATGGGCAAGTTGGCCAGCAAGCCTACAGCGCTTCCAAAGCAGGCGTAGCCGGCATGACACTGCCCATGGCGCGCGATTTGGCGCAACACGGCGTTCGTGTTTGCACCATCGCGCCCGGTATCTTTGCCACACCTCTTTTGAAAACATTGCCAGAGCCTGTGCAAGCCTCTTTGGCGGCCAGCATTCCCTTTCCTTCACGCCTTGGCAAGCCCGAAGAGTTTGCGCAATTGGCAGCGCACATTGTCAGCAACGGTCACCTAAACGGCGAGGTGATCCGTTTAGATGGCGCACTGCGCATGGCGCCACGTTGACCCTAGAAACGAAAGTCATTCATGAGCAAAACAGTTGTTTACGAAGTGCAAGTAATGTTCGGAGACTGCGACCCCGCAGGCATCGTGTTCTTCCCCAATTTTTCAAAATGGATGGATGCCTCGTCACTCAACTTCTTTGTGAAGTGCGGCGTTCAACCTTGGCGCGAGTTGGTAAAAACCACCGGCATCATCGGCACACCTTTGTTAGAAATTAACACCAAGTTTGGTCGCACCGCCACTTATGGCGAAACCATCCACATTCACACCAGCGTGCAAGAGTGGCGTGACAAAACCTTCGTCCACAAACATGTGGTCATGCGAGGCGACACCGTGTTGTGCGAAGGCACCGAGGTTCGCGCCTTCTGCATCAAGCACCCCGATGATCCAGATCGCATCAAAGCCATTGAAGTACCGAAGGACATTAAAGCCTTGTGCAGTTGATGCGGTAAACCAGTTTTCAGTTATTTTTTTAGGCCAATTTTTTGAACCATCCAAAAAGGATACAAGCATGACAAATCGTCGAGAATTTTTGCAGGCTACAGCAGGAGCAGCCATTGTGGGTAGCACCGCTTTTCAACAATCATGGGCGCAAAGCGGTTTGCCCATTGAACAAGTGAAAGTGCTGTATGGCTTTCCTCCTGGCAGCTCTGGTGATATTTGTGCGCGCCGTGTTGCTGAAAAATTTGGCGGCACTGGCTATAGCAAAAACGCTGGCGTCATTGACAGCAAACCTGGTGCTGGGGGACAAATTGCATTGAACCTGCTCAAATCAGCACCTGCCGATGGCTCGGTGTTGGCCATGACACCTTTTTCTCCCATTTCACTGTACCCTCATATTTTTAAAAATCTGCAATACAAGCCCTTTGAAGATTTCACACCTGTGGGTACCAGTTCCATGATTCACCATGGCTTTGCTGTAGGCCCCATGGTTCCTGCCAGTGTGAAGAATGTGAAAGACTTTGTCGCTTGGGCCAAGGCCAATCCTGCACAAGCCAGCTATGGCTCGCCTGCAGCAGGTTCAACGCCTCACTTCATTGGCGCACTGCTAGGACTCAATCAAAACTTTGAGTTCAAGCATGCACCCTACCGCGGGTCTGTACCCGGTGTCACAGACGTGGTGGGAGGTCAAATTGCTTGCATGTTCACGCCCCACGGCGACTTCATTGCCAACCACAAAGCCGGCAAGATGCGCATCTTGGCCACCTCTGGCAAAACACGATCACCCTTTGTATCTGACGTCGCCACATTTGCAGAACAAGGTTTTCCAGAGCTGACAGTTGAAGAATGGTTTGGGTTTTACGCACCGGCTAAAACACCCGCCAACATTATTCAAGCTGCCAATGCAGCCATCAATGCGGCCCTGAAAGACAAAGGCGTTCAAGATGCTTTAACCATCGTTGGCTTAATTCCTTATGGCGGCACTGTAGCTGATCAACTCAAGAGCTCACAAGTGGAATTAGAGCGTTGGGGTCCTCTGATCAAGCGCATTGGCTTCACTGTTGACTCCTAATTTTGGTAAGAATTTTATCGCCCCGAGAACTCTCTAAGTTCTCGGGCTTTCTTTCCATCTCGCCTCATCAAAACACATGATCGAAACACAATGCGAAGCAGCGTAAAACAAGCCTCGACGGCCATTGAGAAGGTTGACACCCGCTTTTTAGAAAGTTTGATTGGCTACAACGCACGTCGCGCTGCTTTGGCCATCATTGAAGAATTTTTAGAAAGAATGGCGGTCTACGGACTCAAGCCTGTCGACTTTTCTGTCATGTCCGTCATCGTTCACAACCCTGGCGTAACATCGCGTCAACTGTGCGCGTCTTTGAACATCTTGCCGCCCAATTTGGTCAGCCTCATTCAATCTTTAGATTCGCGGGGTTTGGTTGAACGTCTGCCCCACCCCCATGATGGTCGCGCCGTCGGTCTACACCCGACCAAAAAGGGCCGCACACTCATGGTGCAAGCTGAGGCCACAGCATCAGAACTCGAAAAAAATGTAGGCGGTAAACTCACCCCCAACCAAGCGCAAACATTGGTCACTCTTTTGCAAAAAATCTATCTTTAAGTCTGCTGCACCATCAGTAACTTAGACATGCACATTAGGAGAACGTCTCGTGGTGACTTCAAGCTTTCCCTCATTGAACCAAACATTGCCCCTTGATGCAGCCAATGCCCTGTTGATTGGCCGAATTTGGGTACCTGGTGAAGGGCCCTACTTGGTCAAAGTGGGTCAGCATGAGATCACTGATTTATCAGAACTGGCATTGACCAGCAGTGACCTGATGGAGTTGGACCACGCAGCAGCCAGGGTTGCGAAACACTCAGGTCGAACATGGCCCACGCCAAGCGTTTGGGCCAATACTGATCCTTTTAATCAAAACCCAGAAGAGGCTTGGTTCCTAGCGCCTATTGACCTTCAAGCCATTAAAGCCGCCGGTGTAACCTTTGTCGCTAGCATGCTAGAGCGCGTCATTGAAGAGCAAGCGCGTGGTGATGCCGCTAAAGCTGAAAGTGTTCGCACAGCCGTGATCAGCGTGATGGGTGACAACTTGCGAAACGTCAGACCTGGTTCCGAACAAGCCATGAAGTTGAAAGAAGTTTTGGTGGCGCAAGGTGTGTGGTCGCAGTATTTGGAGGTAGGCATTGGTCCTGACGCTGAAATTTTCACCAAGTCACAAGCCATGAGCGCGGTCGGCTCTGGCTTTGATGTGGGCTTGCACCCAGGCAGTTCTTGGAACAACCCCGAGCCCGAAATTGTGTTGGTCATCAATTCAAATGGGCACGTGGTGGGCGCCGCCATGGGCAACGATGTCAACCTGCGCGACTTTGAAGGCAGGAGTGCTTTGCTGCTGGGAAAAGCCAAAGACAACAATGCCAGCTGCGCCATTGGCCCCTTCATCCGTTTGTTTGACGAGCACTACACCATCGACCGCGTGCGCACCACCGACCTCAGCATGACTGTCAAAGGCCCTGAAGGTTTTGTCATGGAAGGCAGTAGTTCGCTCAGTCAAATTAGCCGCGACCCCTTGGACCTTGCAGCGCAAGCCATTGGCAAATACCACCAATACCCCGACGGCTTGGTTTTGTTTTTAGGCACCATGTTTGCCCCTACCCAAGACCGCCACGGACCCGGTCAAGGCTTCACCCATGTAGTGGGCGATACCGTGGCTATTTCTACGCCACAGCTGGGAACCCTTTTCAACCGTGTCACCACGTCAGATCTGGCGCCGCCCTGGACTTACGGCATTCGGGCCTTGATGCAAGATTTGGCCAAACGGCAGCCCAGCCCGAAACCCTGAGCACACGCCTTGCCAATGGGCTTTCTTCCACTGGCATAATTCACTCCTTAGGCCAGTCTCGAACTGGCTTTTCTATGACCCCTTCTTAGGACGCACCCATGAACACCACAGCCACAGGCCTGCAATACGAAGACACCGTGGTCGGCGACGGCGCCGAAGCCACCAAAGGCCAAACAGTCACCGTGCATTACACCGGTTGGCTGTACGAAGACGGCGAGCAAGGCGCTAAATTTGACTCCAGCAAAGACCGCAGCGATCCTTTCCAATTCATTTTGGGTGCCGGCATGGTCATTCGCGGCTGGGACGAAGGCGTGGCAGGTATGAAAATTGGGGGTGCGCGCACCCTGATCATTCCTTCTGATTTAGGCTACGGCCCGCGCGGTGCAGGCGGCGTCATTCCCCCAAACGCCACTTTGAAATTTGACGTCGAGTTGCTCGAGTTGTCTTGATCTGATGGAAGTCGCTGAAGGCTAGCCCTCAGGGTCTTGAAATCTCTTAAAGCGCCCCCAAGTTTGGGGCGTTGTCATTTATTGCGGATGTATTTCATGTCTGATTCGAACTCACAAAACACCTCAAATCAAAACCCTAGCCCCGCCACCGCTGGCGTCATGCCCACAGCAGATGCCTTGGCGGCTGCAGCCGCTGCCATGGGCACAGACACACATTCTCAGCAAGCCACAGCTTCACAAGATCCTTTGGCAGACGCGCAAGCTGAGCTGGCCAACGTAAGTGCGCAAAACGCCACATTGGCAGACCAATACCTTCGCGCCCAAGCCGATGTGCAAAACGCCCGTCGCCGCGCCGATGAAGAAATTTCCAAAGCTCGAAAGTTCGCGGTAGAAGGTTTTGCCGACAGCCTGCTGCCCGTACTGGACAGTTTGGAAGCCGGTTTGGCCATTCAAAACGTCACTCCCGAGCAACTTCGCGAAGGCGCAGAAGCCACACTTCGCCAATTGAAAAGCGCCCTAGAGCGCAACAAGGTGATTGAAATCAACCCTGCAGCTGGCACCAAGTTTGACCCGCACCATCACCAGGCCATCAGTGTGGTCCCTGCAGAGCAGGAAGCCAATACGGTGGTCACAGTTTTGCAAAAGGGCTACCTCATTGCAGATCGCGTATTGCGTCCGGCTTTGGTCACGGTCACAGCCCCTAAATAAAAAACTTCAGAAGCAGAAAACAGCCTCTTTCAGTCCAAAACAGGGCAAAAAGATGCAAATTCAGCCATTTCGGCCTTGAAATTGCCCCAACTGCCCCTACTTGTAATTCATTCAAGCATTTTTTAGATTGTCCGGAGAAGAACATGGGAAGAATCATTGGCATTGACTTAGGCACCACCAATTCGTGTGTGGCCATCATGGAAGGCAACACCACCAAGGTGATTGAGAACGCCGAAGGCGCACGCACCACCCCTTCCATCATTGCGTACCAAGAAGACGGCGAAATTTTGGTCGGCGCGTCCGCCAAGCGTCAAGCTGTCACCAACCCCCGCAACACGCTGTATGCCGTGAAGCGCCTGATTGGTCGCAAGTTTGCTGAAAAAGAAGTTCAAAAAGACATCGACCTGATGCCTTACACCATTGCCAAAGCCGACAACGGCGACGCATGGGTGGAAGTGCGCGGCAACAAATTGGCACCGCCTCAAATCAGCGCTGAAGTATTGCGCAAGATGAAGAAAACGGCCGAAGACTATCTCGGCGAAGAAGTGACAGAAGCCGTCATCACGGTGCCTGCTTATTTCAATGACGCACAACGCCAAGCCACCAAAGACGCGGGCCGCATTGCTGGGTTGGATGTCAAGCGCATCATCAACGAACCCACAGCTGCTGCCTTGGCTTTTGGCTTGGACAAAACAGACAAAGGCGATCGCAAGATTGCGGTGTATGACTTGGGTGGCGGTACGTTTGACGTGTCGATCATCGAAATTGCCGACGTCGATGGCGAAAAACAATTTGAAGTCTTGTCCACCAACGGCGACACCTTCTTGGGTGGCGAAGACTTTGACCAACGCATCATTGAATTCATCATCACCGAATTCAAGAAGGAAAGCGGCGTTGATTTGTCCAAAGACGTGTTGGCCTTGCAGCGCTTGAAAGAAGCCGCTGAAAAAGCCAAGATCGAATTGTCCAGCTCTGCTGGCACCGACATTAACTTGCCCTACATCACCGCCGATGCCACAGGCCCTAAGCACCTGAGCATCAAACTCAGCCGTGCCAAGTTGGAAAGCTTGGTGGACGAGTTGATCGAGCGCACCATGGCCCCTTGCCGCATTGCCATCAAGGACGCTGGCGTGAACGTGGCCGACATTGACGACATCATTTTGGT
Source organism: Limnohabitans sp. (assembly GCA_009693505.1). Taxonomy (GTDB): domain Bacteria; phylum Pseudomonadota; class Gammaproteobacteria; order Burkholderiales; family Burkholderiaceae_C; genus Limnohabitans_A. The sequence goes on along the minus strand of SHXD01000020.1, from coordinate 4,744 downwards.
GGGCGGTATGTCTCGCATGCCCAAAGTGCAAGAGAAGGTGAAAGAGTTCTTCGGCAAAGAGCCACGCAAAGACGTGAACCCTGATGAAGCCGTGGCCGTGGGCGCTGCCATTCAAGGTCAGGTTTTGTCGGGCGATCGCAAAGACGTTTTGTTGCTAGACGTCACGCCTTTGTCTTTGGGCATCGAAACCCTGGGCGGTGTGATGACCAAAATGATCACCAAGAACACCACCATTCCGACCAAGTTTGCACAAACCTACTCCACAGCCGATGACAACCAGCCTGCTGTGACCATCAAGGTTTACCAAGGCGAACGCGAAATGGCCAGTGGCAACAAGCTCTTGGGTGAGTTCAACCTCGAAGGCATTCCACCCGCAGCACGTGGCACACCGCAAATTGAAGTGTCCTTTGACATTGACGCCAACGGCATCTTGCACGTGGGCGCCAAAGACAAAGGCACCGGCAAAGAAAACAAAATCACCATCAAGGCCAACTCTGGTTTGTCAGAAGCAGAAATTCAGCAAATGGTGAAAGACGCTGAGTTGAATGCCGAAGACGACAAGAAGAAACTCGAAATCGTTCAAGCCAAAAATTCAGGCGAAGCCACCGTTCACAGTGTGAAGAAGAGCCTGACTGAATACGGCGACAAAATTGAAGCCGACGAGAAAACCAAAATTGAAGCGGCCGTGAAAGAATTGGAAGAAGCATTGAAAGGCGAAGACAAAGACGCCATCCAAGCCAAAACCGAATCGCTCATGACGGCCAGCCAAAAATTAGGTGAAAAAATGTACGCCGATATGCAAGCCAAAGAAGCGGCTTCCGGTGGCGCAGGGGGTGGCCCTGGCGCAGAAGCAAAACCCGTCGACGACAATGTGGTCGACGCAGAAGTGAAAGAAGTTAAAAAGGCTTAAATCTTTTTCTCAAGGGCAATAGCCCAAGCCGCCGCGTTAGCGTATTCCATTGGGAAAATCGCTTGCGCGGCGTTCTTGTTCAAACAGTAGCAAAAAACGATGGCCAAAAAAGACTTTTACGAAGTATTGGGTGTAGCCAAGAACGCCTCTGAAGAAGAGATTAAAAAAGCGTATCGCAAATTGGCAATGAAGTTTCACCCTGATCGTCATCAGGGCGACGAAGCCAAAGACGCCGAGGCCAAATTCAAAGAGGTCAAAGAGGCCTACGAGATGTTGTCGGACGCACAGAAACGTGCCGCCTATGACCAATACGGTCACGCTGGTGTTGATCCCAACATGCGTGGCCCTGGCGGTGGGGCTGAAGGCTTCGGTGGTTTTGGTGAAGCCTTCGGTGACATCTTTGGTGACATCTTTGGTCAGCAACGGGGTGGTGGTGGCCGCGGCGGTCGACAAGTGTTCCGCGGTGGCGATTTGAGCTACGCGATGGAAGTCAATTTGGAAGAAGCTGCTGCCGGCAAAGACGCCCAAATTCGCATTCCAAGCTGGGATGAGTGCGACCCCTGCGGCGGTTCGGGTGCCAAGAAAGGCACCAGCGCAAAAACCTGTGGCACTTGTCAAGGCTCTGGCACCGTGCAAATGCGCCAAGGCTTTTTCAGTGTGCAGCAAACGTGTCCGCATTGCCGCGGTTCCGGCAAAATCATCGCCGACCCCTGCCCTTCTTGCAGCGGCCAAGGCAAGCTTAAAAAACAAAAAACGCTCGAAGTCAAAATTCCTGCGGGCATCGACGACGGCATGCGCATTCGCAGCACGGGCAACGGCGAGCCTGGCACCAATGGCGGCCCGCCTGGTGACTTGTACATTGAAATTCGCCTCAAGAAACACGAAATCTTTGAGCGCGATGGTGATGACTTGCATTGCTCGGTCCCCATCGGCTTTAGCAAAGCGGCTCTCGGCGGTGAAATCGATGTGCCCACACTCAGTGGCAAAGCGGCCATTGACATTCCTGAAGGCACGCAGACTGGCAAGCAATTTCGTTTGCGCGGCAAAGGCATCAAAGGCGTTCGCGCCAGCTACCCAGGCGACTTGTATTGCCACATCACCGTTGAGACGCCCGTCAAACTGACGGAGCATCAGCGCAAGCTGCTCAAAGAGTTTGACGAGTCTTTGCAAAAAGGCGGTGCCAAGCACATGCCTACCGGCAACAGCTGGACCGACAAACTCAAAGGCTTGTTCGGGGCTTAAGCTTGGTGCAGGCCTTAAACTAGGCTCTATGACATCCAAAAGCCATCGCACTTCAGGCTCTCAACACAACGCATGGCACCCTGCGTGGCTTGCGGTAGGGGGCAGCCTATGGCTGGCCAGCATAGGCAACATTGCCCTGTGGATGCAAGTCCATCAATTGCCTGAGGTGTCTGGCCTAAGAGGCTTTGCTTTTGCCATAGGTTTTGGCGCCATCATCACAGCCACCCTGACACTCATCTTGAGCTTGTTCAACTGGCGGTGGCTCCTTAAACCGGTGCTGACGGTGTTCTTCTTCAGTGCTGCAAGCGGCGCTTACTTTATGATGAGCTACGGCATCGTGATAGACAACAGCATGATCACCAACGTGATCCAAACCGATACCCAAGAAGCCATGGACTTGTTGAATTGGCGCATGCTTATCAGTTTCTTTCTGTTTGGATTACTCCCTAGTTGGGTACTTTGGAAAACACCTGTCAAATCTTTGCGCTGGGCCCAACAAACTTTCAGCAACATCCTCACCGGCGCCGCATCGATCGTCGTCATCGTGGCAGTTCTGCTCGCCATCTTTCAAGATTACGCATCCATCATGCGCAATCACACTCAGTTGCGTTATTTGGTCAATCCCTTAAACAGTTTCTACGCCATTGGCATTGTGGCTGCCAAGCCTTTCCAGCGCAACAATCAAATTTTGCTGCCCATGGGGCGTGACGCCAAAGTAGCAGCGCTCAAGCAGACCGACAAACCACCTCTTTTGTTATTGGTCTTAGGTGAAACTGCGCGCATGGGTAACTTTGGTGTCAATGGCTACGAGCGCCTCACCACGCCAGAGTTGGCCAAAGAAAACATCATCAGCTTAAAAGGTGTGATGTCCTGTGGCACCAGCACTGCCACCTCCGTACCTTGTATGTTTTCTCATTTAGGCAAAGAGGAATTTGAGGGGCGCAAAAACAATTACGAAAGCCTGATCGATATTTTGAGTCATGCCGGCTTCGCAGTCCTTTGGATTGAAAATCAATCTGGTTGCAAAGGCGTCTGCGAACGCGTACCGCAAGCCCTCACCAAGGCATTGAAACACCCCACCTTGTGCAAAAACGGCGAGTGTTTTGATGAAATCATGCTGCATGAAATTGATCAACGCATCCAAGCGCTTCCTGCAGAACGCCGCACCAAAGGAGTGGTGGTCGTGATGCACCAAATGGGCAGCCACGGACCCGCCTACTACAAACGAGTGCCTGACAATTTCAGAAAATTTCAACCCGAGTGCAAGAGCAATGCACTGCAAGAATGTTCGCGCGAGCAGGTGGTCAATTCATTTGACAACACCATTTTGTACACCGACTATTTTTTAGCTCAGGCCATTCAATGGCTCAAGAAGTCAGAGGCCACAACGGCGCCCGCTTTGCTCTATGTTTCTGACCACGGAGAATCATTGGGCGAAAACAATGTGTACTTGCACGGACTGCCCTACCGTGTAGCACCCGATGTCCAAAAGCGCGTCCCTTGGATCACATGGTTATCACCGCGTTTTGAAAAGCAATCGGGTTTGATAAACACTTGTTTGAAAAACAAAACAGACACCGCCCTGACTCACGACAACTACTTTCATTCGGTCTTAGGACTGATGAACGTCAGCAGTGAGGTTTACCAAGAAAAGTTAGATGTTCACGCCAACTGCCGCAGCAAGTTATAAAAAGCGGTCAAGCAGCCTTCGCGAGAAGCGATCCATTTGCGCTAAATCTCGAATCAGGAATTGCACGCCATGACCATCCGTGACCAGCAACACCGAAGCAGACAAACGGCGAATGTCTTCCTCGCCTTTCAGCAATAAATGGGTGCGGCCTCGATCGGTCTCAATGTCCCAAGTGCTGGGGGTCAAAAAACCACTGACACCATACAACTTCAATATTTGGGGCATGAACTCACGCTGGTTGATGGCCTTCACAACTCTGGCACGCACGGCGTCTGCCAGCATGTTCAAATGTGGAATCCACAGCAACTCTTTGCCATCCCCATCAACCAAGGCAATACCCTCTTCAGGTGCCGCAACTGGAAAGGACCTGACAGCCATGACGTGGTCATGCTGCTGCCCTTGTGCGCTCACGAAAGACCACCTGCCAGAAGGGCCTTGATCGAATTGGATATTCATCAACTGTGTACTCATGAAGCGGTCGACTCTCTCAAAACAGCGCCTTCGGATTCGGCTTGTCTTTGCTGCGCTTCGTACAAGCGCCAATAGGCCCCTTGGCTTTCAATCAGCACATCGTGCGTGCCCTCTTCCACGATCAATCCTTTGTCCATGACCACCAAGCGATCTGCTTTGCGCAAGGTGGACAAGCGGTGGGCAATGGCAATTGTGGTTCTGCCGCGAACCAAGTTATCCAACGCATTTTGAATTTCTTTTTCTGTTTCAGTGTCCACGGCCGAAGTCGCTTCGTCCAATATCAAAATTCGCGGATTGATGAGCAAGGCGCGTGCAATAGAAATTCGCTGGCGCTCGCCGCCAGACAGTCCTTGTCCACGCTCTCCGACCAGAGAGTCATAGCCCTGTGGCATCCGTAAAATAAATTCATGCGCATGCGCAGCTCTGGCCGC
>SHXD01000019.1 GCA_009693505.1 Limnohabitans sp. | reverse complement strand
GGCGCTGCAGGGCGCAAGGCTGCGCAGTTTGACAACAATCCACATGGTGGCTCAGAAGACTACGCCTTCGTTTATTTGAATGTGCGAATGGGCAAGGGGCGAAGTGAGGCCACCCAAAAACGCGCGGGGGATATTTTGGTGGAAGTGACGAAGCAACATTTCGCAGAACTTTTTGCAAAAAGGCACATCGGCATTACTTTGCAAATCGATGCGGGCCCTGAGGTGTTTGACCACAAGCACAGCAATGTGCACCCTTTGTTTGTTGCGCTTTAACTCAGCGCAAAGCACTTCCCGTTTTGAAAGACAGCAAGTATGTTTGATTCAGCACAAATTGCGCAACTGGCGGCTGAGTTGCAGCAATCGCAAAAAACACGGCAACAGGTGGAGCACTTTTCCAAGCGCTTTCCAGGCATGAGCATTGAAGATGGCTATCGGGTCAGCCGCGCATGGGTAGCGCTGCAATTGGCCGAGGGCCGCAAAGTGATTGGCCACAAAATTGGCCTCACTTCACGCGCCATGCAGCAGGCCAGTCAAATTGACGAACCCGATTACGGCACCTTGCTCGACAGCATGTTGTACACCTGCTCGCCTGGGCACGTGTTGAGCATTGCCCATACAGACTTTGTGGTGCCTCGCGTAGAGGTTGAGTTGGCCTTCGTGTTGAAGAAAGACCTACAAGGGCCAGACGTCACGGTCGATCAAGTGTTGGCAGCCACAGACTATGTCACGCCTGCCGTAGAAATCATCGATTCGCGCATTGAGCAATTTGACCGCCATACCAAAGTGATGCGCAAAGTGTTTGACACCATCAGCGACAACGCAGCCAACGCAGGCATTGTGGTGGGCGCAGAAAAGGTCAATCCGCTCACAACCAACTTGCCATGGTGCGGCGCCATTCTGACATTGAATGGCGTGGTCGAAGAGACGGGTTTGGCAGCAGGCGTGCAAGGCCATCCCGCCGTGGGCATTGCTTGGCTTGCCAACAAGTTAGCGCCATGGGGCGAGCATTTGAAAGCCGGACAAATTGTATTGGCCGGCTCTTTTATAAAACCAGTTCCAGCCAAGGTAGGCGATGTGTTCGATGCCGACTATGGCCCTTTAGGTCGTTTGCAATTTCAATTCATTTAAGAAAGAGACATCATGAAAACACCCGTCAACAATGCCATTGCCAACACACCTGATGAGGGCATGGCCTTGCCCAGTTCCGGTCAGGTGTATTGACCATGCTGTCTCACCAATTGCCTGCTGCACGTTCGCTGCAACATGAAGTCCATCCCAAAGAGTGGGAGGCCCGCGTGCAGCTGGCGGCTTGCTACCGTGTGTTCGCCTTTTTGGGCTGGACAGAAATGATTTACAACCACATCACCTTGCGCTTGCCGCAAGAGGTCTGTGGCACAGAAAAACATTTCTTGATCAATCCTTTTGGCTTGCACTACAGCGAAGTCACAGCCAGCAACTTGGTCAAAATTGATTTGAAGGGCAAGGCACTTGATGGCTCACCCTATCCTGTGAACCCTGCAGGCTTTACGGTGCACGCTGCTTTGCACGATAACCTGCCTGAGGCGCATTGTGTGATGCACACCCACACCACCGCAGGTGTCTCAGTGGCCTGCTTGAAAGACGGTTTACAGCAAACCAATTTTTACACCGCGCAGTTGCACAACATGCTTGCGTACCATGACTTTGAAGGCATCACAATTCATGCTGAAGAAGCGCCGCGACTGTTAAGCAGCATTGGCAACAAACAAGCCGTTATCTTGCGCAACCATGGTTTGTTGTCCTGGGGCGCTACCTTGCCTCAAACATTTGCCATCCTGTGGACTTTGCAGCGGGCCTGCGAAATTCAACTGGCCACGTTCAGCATGGGCGGCCCTTCGCAAGTCACTCCAGTCAGCGAAGACGTTGCAGCCAAGTGCACGCGCGATGCGCTGCAGTTCAACCCAAACCATGGCGCAGGCAACGATGTTTTAGATGCCCTGATTCGACAAGTTGATCGTCAATTGCACAAACCCGAGGAAAGTTACCGTCTATGAAAGTTTGTATTTATGGCGCAGGTGCCATTGGGGGTTGGATCGGCGTGCACTTGGCGCGAATGGGGCATGAAGTGAGTGTGGTGGCGCGCGGTGTCACACTGGCGGCTTTGCAAAAAAATGGTCTGCAGTGCATTCAAACTCAAGCGCAATTCCAAACAGATCAGACGCACTTGAAGGCGAATGTCAAAGTTTCAGCCAACCCCGCAGATTTAGGGCCGCAAGATTTGGTCATCGTGGCTGTTAAAGCGCCAGCCATGGCCGATGTCGCCAAAGGCATCGCGCCTTTGCTGGCACCGCACACCATGGTGTTAACAGCCATGAATGGCGTGCCTTGGTGGTTCTTTGAAGGCTTTGGCGAATCGCTTCAAGGTACGCGCCTGAGCACCATAGACCCTGAAGGCCTTATTGGCCATGCCATTCCTGCTCACCATGTGGTGGGCTGCGTGGTGCACTCAAGTTGTTCACTGGATGCCCCAGGCGTGGCGCGCCATCACTTCGGACATGGCCTCATTTTGGGTGAGCCTGCCGAACAAAAAACACACGCTGCTGAGCGAGTTCAACAACTGGTGATCGATTTGCAAGCGGCAGGTTTCAATGCCAGTGCCTCGGCACAAATTCAAAAAGATGTTTGGTACAAGCTGTGGGGCAACATGACCGTCAACCCCATCAGTGCCTTTACGGGGGCCACCACAGATTTGATTTTGCAAGACGACTTGGTGCGAGATTTTGTGTCCAAGATCATGCTCGAGGCCAAAGCCATTGGTGAAAAAATTGGGATACCTATTGCGCAAACACCAGAAGATCGACATGCCGTCACCCGCAAGTTGGGAGCTTTTAAAACCTCTATGTTGCAAGACGTAGAGGCGGGCAAAGCGGTGGAGCTTGATGCCTTGGTGAGTGTGGTGCGCGAGTTGGGGCAACTCACCCAAGTCAGCACGCCTTACACCGATGCGCTGCTGGGCCTGAGTCGCCTGCATGCTCAGGTGCACGGACTTTATCCTGCAGAATGAGCGCATGACTGAAACATCTAAATCGCTCACGACCACGGCCTTCGCCACCTTGCTGCTGATTGCGTTCATGATGGGTGCCAACCATGTGGCAGCACGCCTCGCTTTTAACAACGGCGTGGATGTGGTCACAGCGGTCAGCTTTCGCAGTGTGCTTACCGCGGTGGTGGTGGGTTTGATTTTGTGGCAACAGAAAGTTCAAATTCAAATTGAGTCAAACCACAAAAAATACATGCTGATCATTGGCGGACTCATTGCTGTCCAAAGCGTGTGCTTATATTCATCGGTGGCCAGACTGCCTGTGGCCTTGGCCTTGTTGGCCTTTAACACCTATCCCTTGTCAACCGCTTTTTGGGCGCGTGTGCTGTACAAGCACCAAGCTGAAAAAGCCGTGCTTTGGAGCATGCCCATTTTGTTGGTCGGCTTGGCCTTGGCACTCGATGTGTTGGGCGCAGCTTCTGGCCTTGGCGCGGCAGAGCATTGGTCGCAAATTGGCGCTGGGGTGGCGTTTGCGTTAGCAGCCTCCGCAACATTTGGCTTGGCATTGGTCTACACGCAACATGAAACCACCGGCCTAGATGGTCGCGTGCGAACCTTTTCTTCGATGTCCATTGTGGGAATTTTGGCAGTGGCCGCGGCCATGAGTCAGGGCGGCTTTCATTTTCCGCAAGCACCTGCTGGTTGGTGGGGGCTTGGCATGCTGTCGTTTTTGTATGGCACGGCCTTCACCATTTTGTTCACGGTCTTGCCCAAGTTGGGGGTGGTAGGTAACTCGGCCATTATGAATGTAGAGCCCGTGTTTGCCTTGGTGTTGGCATGGGCTTTGCTCGATCAAGCCATTGCACCTGTTCAGCTGGCAGGGGCCTTTTTGGTGGTGGGCACCGTGATGTGGCTGGGTTTGCGCAAACGCTAGTCAAGCCCTTTTTTCAAGCTCAACGCTGTGTCATAAACCAGATTCTTGGAGACACCCGTGATGTCGCTGGTCATTTTGACGGCGGTTTTCAAAGGCAACTCGGCCAGCAGCAATTTCAAAGTCCGCAAACTGTTGGCATCTAAGGCTTCATCGTTTTCTGCCTTGGGCTTATCCAAGGCATGAATGACCAACGCAAATTCACCCCGCACGTTGTCTGCTTTTTCTGCAAACCAAGCCGGTAATTTTTGCGCTTCAACGGTGTGCACAGTTTCAAATTGTTTGGTCAACTCACGGCCCACCGTGATCAATCGACTGCCCAACATGGAAAGCGCCTGTGCCAAGGCCTCAATGCGATGCGGCGCTTCAAGTAATACCACGGCACGTGGCTCACCGCTCAGCGTTTCAATGGCGCGTTGTCTTTCCGTGGCTTTGGAGGACAGAAAACCTGAGAAAACAAAGCCGCCTTCTCCCACGACGCCTGCAGCGCTAAGCAGCGTGGTCACACTGCTAGCGCCTGGCAAGGGCATGACGCGATAACCAGCAGCGGCCACCGCCGCAACCAATCTTGCACCGGGGTCGCTGATGGCAGGTGTGCCTGCATCGCTCACATACGCCACGCGTTCGCCATTTGCCAAGCGTGCAATCACTTGGGCGGCAGCCGCTGCTTCATTGTGCTGATGAACCGCCAGCAATTGCGAATTGTTTCTGTCCAAGCCATAGGCGCGCAAAAGTTGTTGGGTGTGACGCGTGTCTTCGCAGGCCAGCGTGTTGGCCCTTTCAATCACATACAAAGCGCGCAAAGTGATGTCGGCCAGATTGCCAATGGGCGTGGCCACCACATACAGTGTGCTGGCCGGGTGGTTTTGCGGGCCTACTGCATCGCGGGCCGCTTGAAATGCCTTGCTGTAAGTCGAAGCCAAGCCACCAGCTCCCGCAGCAGTCAATGTTGTTGTTGCACCCAACGAAGCCATCGCGGCATCCGATGGATTTTCATTTTCAGTGCTTGGCATGGCTTCAGATTTTTCAGAAGGCAAATTCAATGGTGTTCCTCAATCGGACAAGTAAGCAAAGTGGCGATGCCGCGGAAGATGCCGCGCTGATCTTTTTGCAACAACAAGGTTTGCGTTTGTTGCAGCGCAATTATCGAACGCCCGGACGGGGTGGTGGTGAAATTGACCTCATTTTGCAAGAATCCGACAGCACAGTGGTGTTTGTCGAGGTTCGAAAGCGTGCCTTGGCCCAATTTGGCGGCGCTTTGGGCAGTGTGGGGGCCCTCAAACAGCGGCGCATTGTTTTTGCCGCCCGTTATTTTTTAATGCGCTGGCGACACCTGCCGCCAGCGCGTTTTGACGTCATCGCTTGGGAGCCCCATGGCATGATTTGGGTCAAGGCTGCTTTTGATGCCGTTTCTTAAAACCTGCAATGGCCGCTTTGAAGCGGCTGCGAGTATCATCCAGATCATGTTAGAGCTGCGCATTCAACAACACTTCATCGACAGCGCCGACTTGCAATACCAAGTGGCCGAAACCTTGGCCAAGCCCTTGGATGCTGGCGTACAGGCGCTCATGGCCTGCGTTACCAGTGGCGGCAAAGTGTTAGTCTGTGGTGAAGGCAGTGCGGCCGCATTGGCACAGTATTTCGCCAGTTTGTTTGTGGGTGGCTTTGAGCGCGAGCGCCCCGAATTGGCAGCCATTGCCTTGCGGCACGAGGGTTTGGGCGATCCTGCCTATGCCAGTTTGGCCAGGCAGGTGCGCGCTTTAGGTCAAGCCGGCGATGTGCTGTTGTTGCTCACGTCTACAGGTGAAGAAGAGGGCTTGATGCGTGCCTTGCATGCCGCGCACGAACGAGACATGACCGCCATTGCCCTGACGGGCAAGGGCGGTGGCTCCGTGGCTAAAGCGCTGCGCGAAACAGATGTGCATGTGGGCATTCCGCACGATCGTGCGGCGCGCATTCGCGAGGTTCAGCAATTGGCCCTTCACTGTTTGTGCGACGGTGTAGACGCTCAACTGATGGGTGACCAAGATGCCGTGGCGTGAGCCAAAGAAGGGCATTCCATTTCTAAATCAACGCGCTTAAAATATTTCAAGACTTTCTAAGGACTTTTCAAGTGAACCTCAATTTCAATCGTTGGATGCTTTCTGTTTTGGCGGCCAGTGCCATGGCGGCCAGTTTGTCAGCCTGTGCGCCTTTGCTCGTTGGCAGTGCTGTCATGGGTGGCTTTGTCGCCATCGATCGCCGCACTGCAGGCATTCAGCTAGAGGACGAGAGCATTGAACTTCGAACAGCCCAGGGCTTGCGTCGGACCTTGAGTGAAGCCTCGCACGTGAATGTGACCAGCTACAACCGCATGGTGTTGCTCACCGGCGAGGTTAGCTCGGCCGCAGAAAGAGAACGTGCTGAAAGGCTGGCCAAAAGCCAAGAGAACGTGAGCTCCGTGGTCAATGATCTGGCCATTGAGCCCGCCAGCTCTCTCACCCAGCGCTCCAAAGACATCATCACCACAGGCCAAATCAAAGCCTTGATGGTAGATGCCAAAGATTTGCAATCCAACGCGTTCAAAGTGATCGCTGAGCGCGGCATTGTTTATTTGATGGGTCGCGTCACTTCCCGAGAGGCCCAACGCGCTTCAGAAATTGCACGCAGTGGCAGTGTGAGTGGCGTGGTGAAGGTGGTCAGGGTCTTTGACATCATTACCGAAGAAGAACTGAAACGCATCAGCGCGCAGCCCTTTTCCTCTCAAGCACAACCCAAACTTTAAAGCATTTTGCGCCATTGAAAAAGGGGCTCTGATTCAATCAAAGCCCCTTTTTTCTTGAGTCTTGTGAGACGTGCTTAGCCAAGACGTTTGATCAAGCTAGAAGTGTCCCAGCGCTTGCCGCCCATTTGCTGCACGTCGGCATAAAACTGGTCGACCAAAGCTGTGACGGGCAAACGCGCACCATTGCGTTTGGCCTCGTCCATGACCAGTCCCAAGTCTTTGCGCATCCAATCGACAGCAAAACCAAAATCGAATTTATCAGCCACCATGGTTTTGCCGCGGTTGTCCATTTGCCAACTTTGCGCGGCACCCTTGCCGATCACGTCCAACACCAAATTCATGTCGAGGCCCGCTTTTTGACCAAAGGCAATGGCTTCTGACAAACCTTGCACCAAGCCAGCAATGCACACTTGATTGACCATTTTGGTGAGTTGTCCTGCGCCAGATTCACCCATCAAGGTGTAAGCGCGAGAGAAAGCCATGGCCGCTGGTTTGGTGGCTTCAAAAATGGCAACATCGCCACCACACATGGCAGTGAGCAAACCATTTTGAGCGCCACCCTGACCCCCCGAAACGGGGGCGTCAATGAAATTCAAGCCAAGCGCTTTGGCCGCAGCGTAAAGTTCGCGCGCCACATTGGCCGAGGCCGTGGTGTGGTCCACCAAAGTAGCGCCTTTTTTCATGCCAGCCAAAGCGCCGTCTGGACCGAGAACCACCGCGCGCAAATCTTCATCGTTGCCGACGCAGCAAAAAACGATGTCGGCATCTTTCACAGCTTCGCGGGGCGTAGGGGCATGAGCAGGTTGATGACTGTCGGCAAACTCTTGGCACCATGCAGCTGCTTTGGCCGCGCTGCGGTTGTAAACAGTCACTGCGTGGCCAGCGCGGGCCAAGTGACCCGCCATGGGATAGCCCATGACGCCTAGGCCAATAAAGGCCACATGTTGAGAAGGAGCGGATTCGTAGGTTTTTGCGTTCAGGCTGCTCATGATTGTCTGTAGAGTGAGGTTGGAGAATGATTCAAGCTGGCGATTGTCCATCAGATTGTGGTTTTGGGTGGAACTTGCTTAAAAGTCGCAAAGTGTCGGCTGAAATTTGACCCGACTGAAAGTGGCGCAGGAGGCTTTGGTCCAGCGTTTGCATGCCAGCGGCTTGTCCCGTTTGAAGGGCCGAATAAAGTTGACTCACCTTGCCCTCGCGTATGAGATTTTTAACAGCCGGCGTGCCCACCATGATTTCATGCGCTGCCACACGGCCCACACCCCCCAACCGAGGACAAAGCGTTTGCGCCAAAACGGCAATCAGATTTTCAGCAAACAAAGCGCGCACAGCTTCTTTTTCGTGAGACGAAAACGCGTCCATCAGACGGTCAACGGCTTGGGGTGCGCTGGCTGTGTGCAAAGTGGACAACACCAAGTGACCCGTTTCGGCTGCTGTGAGTGCCAATCGAATGGTGGCCGCGTCGCGCATCTCGCCCACCAAAATCACGTCGGGGTCTTCACGCAGTGCAGCGCGCAAACCCAATTCAAAGTCTGGGGTGTCGCGCCCCACTTCACGCTGATGGATCAAACATTGAAGCGGTGCATGCTCATACTCGATGGGATCTTCGAGGGTGAGCAGATGGCCTTCACAATGCTGGTTGATGTCATGCAACAAGGCCGCAAGCAGCGTGGATTTGCCGCTGCCTGTGGGCCCAGTCATGAGAACCAAGCCGTGCGCATGCCGGCCCCAAGAAGCCACGCATTCTGGTGCTCTGAGAGCTTTCAAATCTGGCAATATGTCAGGGATCAGCCGCAAGGCCATGGCGGGGCCGCGCGCTTGCAGATAGGCATTGATGCGAAATCTACCCAGCCCTTCGAGCGACACAGCGAAGTCGAGATGGTTGAACGCAAACTCGGTATTTGCTTCTGCACCAGCCTCTACATTTAATTCTTTGAGAGTGTGTAGCGCCCCCACCCTACCCGGGCGAAGCGTGTCGAGAAGCTCCAACAAGGACCTTGCTTGAAGGGTTTGCAAATTGGCAGGGCAGTGCGGGTTGACCCAGCGGCGCATCTTGCCATCAATCCTGAGCCAAGGCACCTCGCCTGCAGACAGGTGAACATCGGAGGCGCCAAGGCTTCGTGCTTCCCGCAAGATGCGTTGCCAATCCATTGAATTTCCTTTGTGCCGAGAGATTTGTTAAGCTTGTTTCCATGAATGACACAGTTTCAAACAATCTTCAGAAAGTCCGCAAGCGAATTGAGCTTGCATCTACGGCGGCTGGCCGAGCATCAAACGAAGTGAAACTTTTGGCAGTGTCTAAGACCATGCCTGCCCAAGCTGTGCGTGAAGCGCATGCAGCAGGTCAATTGGTGTTTGGTGAAAACTACATTCAAGAGGGCGTCGACAAAATTGCTTCATTGGCAGATTTGCCTTTGGAGTGGCATTGCATCGGCCCCATTCAAAGCAATAAATCCAAGTTGGTGGCTGAGAATTTTGCTTGGGTTCACAGCATTGACCGTTTGAAAATTGCCGAGCGTTTGTCAGCCCAAAGGCCCACTCACTTGCCGCCATTGCAAGTTTGCTTGCAAGTGAATGTCGATGGTGGAAACAACAAATCAGGCGTTGCCCCGCAAGAACTGCTGGCGCTTGCACAAGCCGTTGCCAAATTACCTCATCTACAACTGCGCGGCCTCATGACCATTCCTGAGCCTGCTGCAAACGAGCTTGCGGCGCGCACGGTTCATCGTCAAGCCAAAGAACTGTTCGACAGTTTGAATGCGGCCGGTTTGAAGTTGGACACCTTGTCCATGGGCATGACAGCCGATTTAGAAGCCGCCATTGCTGAGGGCAGTACCTGTGTGCGTGTGGGCACTGCTATTTTTGGTGTGCGCTCATAAAAAACCCAGCGCACAGGCTGGGTTGGGCTTGATTGGCGCTGTTTAAAACCGCGGCAAATCGGGGTGTGAAATTTTCCCGCCTCGCACCAACATCTTGCCGTATTCTGCGCATCTGTTGTGTGTCGGAATCACCTTGCCAGGGTTCAGCAAACCCAGTGGATCAAAAGCTTTTTTCAAGGCGAACATCTGAGCGTTTTCTTCGGTCGAAAACTGCACGCACATGCTGTTGAGTTTTTCAATGCCTACACCATGCTCGCCTGTGACGGTGCCGCCCATGGCCACACTGGTTTCCAAAATTTCGGCGCCAAACAATTCACAGCGGTGCATTTGATCGGCGTCGTTGGCATCAAACAAAATAAGCGGGTGCAGGTTGCCATCGCCCGCGTGAAACACATTGGCGCAGCGCAACTGGTATTTCTTTTCCATCTCTGCAATGGCCAATAAAATGTCGGCCAATCGCTTGCGGGGAATGGTGGAGTCCATGCACATGTAGTCGGGGCTGATGCGGCCCGATGCAGGGAACGCATTTTTACGGCCACTCCAAAAACGCAAGCGCTCGGCTTCGTCTTTGCTGACTGTGATGGCGGTGGCGCCAGACCCAAGCAAGACATCGCTCATACGGCCAATTTCTTCTTCAACTTCTTCAGGTGTGCCATCGCTTTCGCACAACAAAATAGCCGCGGCATTCAAGTCGTAACCTGCGTGCACAAAATCTTCCACCGCAGCGGTCATGGGCTTGTCCATCATTTCTAGGCCTGCTGGAATGATGCCTGCTGCAATGACGGCGGCCACTGCATCGCCTGCTTTGCGAATGTCATCGAAGCTTGCCATGATGCATCGCGCCAATTGAGGCTTGGGCACCAACTTGACGGTGACTTCTGTGGTGATGGCCAACATGCCCTCGCTGCCCACCAGCACCGACAACAAATCAAAGCCGGAAGTGTCTAAAGCATCACTGCCAAAAGTGACGGCATCACCTTCGATGGTGAAGCCCTTGACTTTCAAAACATTGTGCAAGGTGAGGCCATATTTCAGGCAGTGCACGCCCCCTGAGTTTTCGGCCACGTTACCACCAATGGTGCAGGCAATTTGGCTGGACGGATCGGGTGCGTAATACAAACCATGAACTGAAGCAGCCTCAGAAATGGCCAAGTTGCGAACGCCGCATTGAACGACCGCCGTTCTAGACACCGGGTCCATTTTTAAAAGTTGGTTGAACTTGGCCATAGACAAGGTGACGCCCATTTTGTGGGGCATGGCGCCGCCCGACAATCCGGTGCCGGCACCGCGGGCCACAACAGGCACTGCCAAGGCATGGCAGATTTTTAAAAGGGCTTGAACTTGGCTTTCG
This sequence comes from Limnohabitans sp., assembly GCA_009693505.1. Lineage (GTDB taxonomy): Bacteria > Pseudomonadota > Gammaproteobacteria > Burkholderiales > Burkholderiaceae_C > Limnohabitans_A. The sequence continues at coordinate 37,822 of SHXD01000019.1, read as the reverse complement.
GTTTCAGGCAAGGCCACCACAAGGGGTCGCTCACGGTAAGCCGTCAGGCCATCGCACTCATAGGGCACGGTGTCTTCCAGCGTGTAGAGCAAGGTGTGCGCAGGCATCACAGCGCTCAAGGCGCGAACGACTTGCGCTTGCCGATCGGCGCGAGACAGTGCATCTAAGTTGGTCAAAGCGTTCATGTCAAATTCTCAATTCAAAAGAGGCATTCAGAATGATTGTAGAAACTATTTAAAGATCACGGTTTTGTGACCATTTAAAAGCACACGGTGCTCACTGTGCCACTTCACGGCGCGCGCCAGCACTTGGCTTTCAGTGTCGCGGCCTTGGGTGGTGAGGTCGTCTACTGTTTTGGAGTGGTCCACACGCGCTACGTCTTGCTCAATGATGGGACCTTCGTCTAAGTCAGCCGTGACGTAGTGGGCTGTGGCGCCAATCAATTTGACGCCGCGATCATGCGCTTGGTAGTAAGGCTTGGCACCCTTGAAGCTGGGCAAGAAGGAGTGGTGAATGTTGATGGCGCGCCCCGACAACTTGCGGCACAAATCGTCAGACAAAATTTGCATGTAACGCGCCAACAACACTAACTCTGCGCCTTCTGATTGAATGATCTCGTACTGTTTGGCTTCGGCTTCGGCCTTGTTGGCAGCGGTGACGGGAATGTGATGAAAGGGCACGTTGTAGCTGGCCGCCAGTTGGTAAAACTCACGGTGGTTGCTGACAATGGCACGAATGTCGATGGGCAGCAAGCCACTTTTCCAGCGAAACAGCAAATCGTTCAGGCAATGGCCCTCTTTGCTGACCAAAATGACCGTGCGCATGGGCTGGGTGGTGCTGTGCAGGTTCCAGGTCATTTGGAAGGGGGCTGCAAAACTGACCAACTGGGTGCGCAAATCTGCTTCATCCACTGGGGCGCAGGCAAACTGAACGCGCATGAAAAACAGGCCCGTTGCGGGGTCGTTATATTGAGCGGCTTCTTCAATATTGCCGCCGCGTTCCAGCAAAAACCCCGAAACAGCGTGCACGATACCCGTTCTGTCGGGGCAGGAAAGCGTCAAAATGTAGGCATCATTCATGGCTTATATTGTGGCAGGGAAGGCGGTAAAGTTCTGGTTCGTGGCACTTTCCATGCCCAATCAAAGGGTAAAACAGCTGTGACTTTCTGTCAGCACTGCTGAAATAGTGATTGCGGTCCTAAGTGGGTCAATTTACACTGTGGGCTCAAAATCAATGCTGACGATCAGCGTAAAGGCACATTCATGGCACCTTTAGAGTCCCCCATCTCTTCAATGAAACCAGCCAGCACCCCTGCGACGGCCTTCAACATGGACCACCAGTGGTTGCCCTTCACAGGCAATCGCCATTTCAAGCAAGAGCCGCGCATTTTTGTGGCCGCTGAAGGCATGCACTTCACCACCCACGATGGCCGTCAAGTGATCGATGGTATTTCCAGCTTGTGGTGTGTAGGTGCCGGCCACAACCGCAAACCCATTGCCGAAGCCATCAAAAAACAACTGGACACACTCGACTACGCCACGGCCTTTCAAATCAGCAACGACCAAGCCTTTCAAGCCGCTCAAATGATTGCAGAGTTGTGCCCTGGCGACTTGAACAAGGTGCTGTTTTGCAACTCTGGCTCGGAAGCCGCCGATACCTCCTTGAAGGTCGCCTTGGCCTACCACCGAGCCCGCGGTGAAGGCCATCGCAATGTGTTCATTGGACGGGAAAAGGGCTATCACGGCGTGAACTTTGGCGGCATGAGTGTGGGCGGCTTGCCCGCCAACCGCAAAGTCTATGGCGCCCAATTACTGCCCCGTGTCGACCACATGCGCTTCATTCACGACCCTGTGAACCATGCCTACATTCACAACCAAGAACCCGTCTGGCAAGAAGACCCGTTGCTAGAACTCGAAACCCGTATTTTGGCTTTGCACGATCCCAGCAATGTGGCTGCCATCATTGTCGAGCCGGTTGCGGGTTCTGCAGGTTGGTATTTGCCGCCCAAGGGTTACTTGAAGCGCCTGCGCGAAATTTGCAACAAGCATGGCATTTTGCTTATTTTTGACGAGGTGATCACAGGCTTTGGCCGCATGGGCACCAACTTCGGCGCCGACTATTACGGTGTGGTGCCCGACATGCTCAACTTTGCCAAATGCGTGACCAATGGCGTCATTCCTTTGGGCGGTGTGGTCTGCCGTGATTTCATCTACGACGCCATGATGAACTCTGGCGCGCCCGATTACGCCATTGAATTTTTCCATGGCTATACCTATTCTGGCCACCCTGTGTCTTGCGCCGCGGCCATTGCCACCCTGAAACTGCTCAAAGAAGAAAACCTGTTTGCACGCGCTGGTCAAATGGGCCCTGTCTTGGGAGACGCCATGCACAGCGCCTTCAAAGGTCTGCCCAATGTCATTGGCATCCGAAGCCTGGGCTTGGCAGGTGCGGTGGAGCTGTCGTCCATCGCGGGCACTCCTGGCAAGCGCGCCTACGACATTTTCTTAGACTGCTACAACAAGGGCGTTTTGGTGCGAGCTGCCGGCGAAAACCTGGTCCTGTGCCCGCCCTACATTGTCGAAAAAGAACACATCGACAAAATGGTCAATGTGCTGGCCGACAGCATCCGAAAACATGCTTGATGTACAGCCAAGGCCACGCTTTTCAGCACTTTGAGAAAGCCGATTGAGCTAGCTGGAACAGGAAAACTAGTGAACCACAACGGGTTGCTGTGCCAAGCCCGTGTAACGCTCTAAAGTGTCTTCTACTTCTTCTTGTGTGGGCGTATTTTGTTGCCAAGCCTGAATGTGCATTTGGAACATTTCTGCCCAAGAGCCATCGAGGTAAACCTCTTTGCCCGATCGTTTGTCGACAATTTCAAACCCGTGGCGCTCTAGCGTAGGCGGTTTTGAGATGGATGCCGCTTCACCGGTGTCGTTGGCCAACACATGCATGACGGCAAAAGATTCAGATTCGTACAACAAGTTCATAGTGACATTCTGACCTAAGTCTGTCTACTTTAGAGAAGCTTGTTGTAATTTTTTTCAAGAGGGCAGCGCCGGTAAGCTTTCGGCGTCGCGCATTTCCATGTCAATGAAGTTGCCACTGACTTGGGTGATCTTAATTCGCACGGGCATACCGCCGTGGGCTTGTGACAGCCACATTTCAATTTGGCTGTCGAACTTGCCCCTTGGCAAGCACACCCAGCGCTGTGTTTCTAGGCGATTGCCATTCACTTCAATCGAGTCATCAGACTTGTAAGTGAGGGTCCAATTGACCGCATCGCGTGCGGTAGCGGTTTGGACATTGAGCTCGGAGCCGAGTTTGAAATTTTTGGCAGAAACTGTGGCCGCCATTTGGATGAACAAACTCACCTGATCTTGTGCCCCAGATTGCAGCTCAATGCTGGGCGTATTGCCGCTGAAGCTGATCTTCTTTTGAGCAGCTTCGAAATGGGCCGCTCGCTCGCCCCGCCAACTGTCTGAGTAACGCAATGGTGCCAAGCCGTTTTCGGTCATGCTGCCCACGCTTCGCCAAACACGACTGCCCACCAGAAATGCTTTAACTCGAAGTTCGGCTTCATAGGCCTTAGGGGTGCTGGGGTTCGATTGGGTTTGCCACTTGAGCGTGCCAAACGCGTGGTAAGTCAAGCCACGTTCTTGACCTGTGAGTTTGTAGTTAATTTGGGTGTTGGGCGGAAAGTCGCCCACCTTGGCTGTGAGCGCATTCGATGCGGGCGGTACTGACACAGCGGGTGCCACCGTTACTTCTGGTGGCAAGGGGATTGCTTCGACTTCTGGTAGTTTGTTGGATAAGCTTGCCAAAGCCGCAGTGTTCGGGTCGGAATTTGGCGGGTTGAGGTTTTCTTCAGGTGCAGGCAGCACTTCAGAGGCCACGGCACTCATGCCAACGCTTGCGGGCAAGGTGGCGCTTGCGCTTGCAGGTGGTCTGGGTTTTTGTTGGATGGGCGGCCTAGGTTGCTCGGTGGCTGGGCTTTGTGGCTGCGCCAGTGAAACGCCAGAACTCAACACCCGAGTTTGCAGGGGCCCCAATTTTTGCGATTCTGGTTGAAGTCGCCAAATGCTGGCCCCAGGTGCCAAGAGCAGCCAAAGGTGCGCACCCAAAACCAATGCACCCAAAGCCGCCAAGGCCCGCCGCTGAGAGGCGAGGTTGGCTTGGAACAATAGGGCTTGGGCATGCATGTCAATGTGAATTTAAGGGGCTGGGGCGCTTTTAAAAAATCAGATCGTCTTGAAAGTCATGAAATTGTAGGACCCGCTGGATTGGTTAAACTGATTTACGTTTTGAATCGAAAGCCATCGGCTTGGATTTTTATTTTGAGATTCTATTGTGAGACCCCAGCATGAAATTAGCTACCTACAAAGACGGATCGCGTGACGGCCAATTGGTCGTGGTCTCGCGCGACTTGAGCACAGCGCATTATGCGACGGGCATTGCGCAGCGCCTGCAGCAAGTTTTAGACGACTGGAACTTTTTGGCGCCGCAATTGGAAGACCTGTTCCAAACACTGAACAGTGGCAAGGCGCGTCATGCCTTTCCTTTTGACCCCAAACAATGCATGGCGCCATTGCCCAGGGCTTACCAGTGGGCCGATGGCTCGGCTTATTTGAACCACGTGGAATTGGTGCGAGCCTCGCGCAGCTCTGTGGTGCCTGAAAGTTTTTACGCTGACCCGCTCATGTACCAGGGCGGCAGTGACGATTTTATTGGACCTTGCGATCCTGTGGTGTGCCGGGACGAAGCCTTTGGCATCGACTTCGAAGCTGAAATTGCCGTGATCACTGGCGATGTGCCCATGGGTGTCTCCCCAGAAAATGCGCTCGATGGCATTCGTTTGGTGATGCTTGCCAATGACGTCAGTCTGCGCAACTTAATTCCAAACGAGCTGGCCAAAGGGTTTGGTTTTTTTCAAAGTAAACCTGCAACCGCCTTCAGCCCTGTGGCCGTCACTTTGGATGAACTGGGTGACGCTTGGGACCATGGCCGTGTGCACCTGACCATGCAGTCAACCTGGAACGGCCGCAAAGTAGGCATGTGCGAAGCAGGCCCTGAAATGACTTTTCACTTTGGCCAACTCATTGCTCACATGGGTAAAACACGCAACGTGCGCGCAGGCTCCATTGTAGGCAGCGGCACGGTCAGTAACAAAAGCGTCGACGTCAATGGCAAGCCCGAGTGGCCCAAAGGCTACAGTTGCATTGCAGAAAAACGGGCCATTGAAACCATTTTGGATGGCAAGCCCAGCACCGAGTTCATGAAATTCGGCGACACCATTCGCATTGAAATGAAGGGCAAAGACGGCCAAAGCCTGTTTGGCGCCATTGACCAGAAAATGGTACCGCTTGAAGCTTAATTTGGATGTTCAATGCAATCTGGCATCAGGGCCGATTGCTTTTTCAGGAGACCTTCATGAGCCTTGTCATTGACTACAGTCGCTATCAAACACTTCGAATCACACGCCGCGGGGCCAATCAAACGGTGCTTGACATTCAGATGAAGGCCGGAGGGCCGGGCGGCAATGGCAAACTGCCAACGGCAGGTCATGAAGGCCACGCGGAGTTGGCTGAAATTTGGCGCGATGTTTCGCGCGATGACAGCGTGCGCGCTGCGGTGCTGCGTGGTGAGGGGTTGGGTTTTTCTGGCGGTGGCGATTTGGCGCTGGTGGAAGACATGGCGCGAGATTTCGACATTCGAAGCCGTGTGTGGAAAGAAGCCCGCGACCTGGTTTACAACGTCATCAACTGTGATAAGCCTATCGTGAGTGCCATGCACGGGCCCGCTGTCGGTGCGGGCTTGGTAGCCGGCTTGTTGGCCGATATTTCCATTGCCAGCAAGACCGCCAAAATTGTGGATGGCCACACTCGCTTAGGTGTTGCGGCGGGCGATCATGCGGCCATCATTTGGCCTTTGCTGTGTGGCATGGCCAAAGCCAAGTATTACTTGTTGCTGTGCGAACCGGTCAGTGGCGAAGAGGCCGAGCGAATTGGCTTGGTGTCTTTGGCGGTTGAAGAAGACCAGCTGCTCAGCAAAGCTTATGAGGTGGCCGATCGTTTGGCCAATGGCAGCCAGTCCGCCATACGATGGACCAAATATGCGTTGAACAATTGGCTGCGCCAAGCGGGCCCCAGTTTTGATGCTTCCTTGGCGCTCGAGTTCATGGGCTTTTCAGGGCCTGATGTGCAAGAAGGCTTGGCCAGCCTAAAAGCGCGCCGCCCCCCTCAGTTTTAAGCCTTGCTTTTCACGCGCGTCACGAATTTGGCGCAGGGCTGTATGCGTTAAGCTTGTGGTTGACGCACACCACAAGGAGCCTACATGAGCGATCCCTCAGCTTTCGGATTTGGAAAATTCGTACCTGGCTTTGATTTCTTGCAAAACTTAGGGCAAGCCGCCAACCTCGGTGCCAAGGGCTCACCACAAGGCATGCCCAACATGGCCAGCTGGGTCGCGCCTACCTTGAGTGTGGAAGAGCTCGACAAGCGCATTCAAGAACTCAAAACGGTTCAGTTTTGGTTGGAGCAAAACACCAATGCGCTCAAGGCCACCATTCAGGCCTTAGAAGTGCAAAAAATGACCTTGTCGACTTTGCAAGGCATGAACGTGAACATGGCTGAGTTGGCCAAGGCCTTCACCGCCAAAATGCCAGACCTTCATCCAAAGGACACTGCCAAGTCCGCAGAAACACAGAGTGCCGCTGACTCAAGCAGCGATCACGCCAAAGCAAGTGCTGAAGGCGCCGCACAAGGGCCCGCACAAGGACCCGCAGTTGACCCCATGCAGTGGTGGGGATCACTCACACAACAATTTCAAAACATAGCGGCGGCGGCAGTGAAAGATGTGGCTGCCAAAGCCATGAAAGACGGCCCCAAGGCCAGCAAGAAAACGCCTGCAACGGGCAAAACTCGAAAGCCAAATTCAAGCACAACTCGATCCAGTACAGCTCGTTCAAGTTCAGCGCGCCCATCGCGAGCCAAAAAACCAGCCCCATGAATTTATTTCCCTTTGGACACGCCACGCACCCGCAGTGGCAAATGGCCGCCGGTTTGGTCATTGCGCAATTGCGCGCACAAATGACATTGCCCGGTCATGCACCCCATCCGCGTTTAGGGCTGTTGTACATCACCGACCATTACGCCAACGAAGCCGAACCCATCTTGGCGCACTTTAGAGAAGAATTGCCCATGGTCCAAGATTGGGCAGGCACCGTGGGTGTCGGGGTGGCTGCCAACAACGCAGAATATTTTGACGAGCCCGGCATGGCTTTGATGTTGTGCGATTTGCCTGCCGATCAGTACCGTGTCTTTTCGGGTGCACAACCCTTGCCTCCTCATTTCAAGGCCTACAGCGCCTTGGTCCATGCCGATCCGCAAACGCCCGACTTGGCCGAACTGATTGCCGAAATGGCGGGTCGCACGCAGTCGGGTTATTTGTTTGGCGGCTTAACGGCCAGTCGAAACCAAGCCGTGCAATTTGCTTGGCAGAATTCAGCCGATCCCAAGCAGGGTGTTTTAACGGGTGGTTTAAGCGGCGTCGCTTGGTCGCCCGAGGTGCAAATTTTGTCTCGCGTCACGCAAGGCTGCGCGCCCATCAGCAAAGAGCGCGAGATCACGGAAGCCGAAGGGCATGTGGTTTACAAACTCGATGGCTTGCCCGCATTGGATGTGTTGATGGCCGATTTGAAGGTGTCCTTGTCAGAGCCACAAGCCGCACTGAAAGCAGTGCGAAGCACCTTGGTGGGACTCACGTCTGCCGGTCAACAAGGGGTTGGCAGAACAGGCAGCTTAGGTGCCGATGTCAGAGTGCGACACATCGTTGGACTCGACCCTGCACGCCAAGGGGTGGCCATTGCAGACCATGTGAAAGCAGGCCAGAAATTGGCTTTTTGTCAGATGAGTTTGCAAGCTGCCAAGTCAGACCTTCGGCGCATTTGCGCAGAAATTCGTGAAGAGCTAGAACCCGAAACATTGAGCTTGGAAGTAGCCAACGCGTTGGCTGCCAGTGAAGCTGATGCTGCACCTCATCCAGCCAGGCGCATTGCGGGCGCGGTGTATGTCAGTTGCTCTGGCCGCGGTGGCCCGCACTTTGGTGGAACCAGTGCCGAGCTTCAATGGATTCGCCACGCTTTAGGCGATGTGCCTTTGGTGGGGTTTTTTGCCAGCGGCGAAATTGCCCATCACCACTTGTATGGTTACACCGGTGTGTTGACGGTGTTCACCACGCCTGCAGAAGCCACTTAAACAGCAACAGTTTTCAAACGCCGCGAGCACGCGCCTGTTTGAACTGGGTCTGAAAGTTTGCGAAGCTCTCGGCTTCCAATGCCGCTCGCACTTCTTTCATGAGGTTCAAGTAGTGGTGCAAGTTGTGAATGGTGGTCAGCATGGGCGCCAACATCTCGCCACAGCGATCGAGGTGATGCAAATACGCGCGGCTAAAACCTTCTCTGCCGCCATCGTCCCAAGATACACCTGAAGTGCCTGCACAAGCATGGCATGTGCAGGAGGAGTCCAAAGGCTGATGGTCAGTCTTGTGACGCGCATTGCGCAGCTTCAAATCGCCAAAGCGTGTGAACACAGTGCCATTGCGTGCGTTGCGCGTGGGCATGACGCAGTCAAACATGTCGACACCTTGCGCTACGCCTTCGACCAAATCTTCGGGGGTGCCCACACCCATGAGATAGCGTGGCTTTTCGGCGGGTAAACGGTGCGGTGTGTGCGCCATGATTTGCAACATTTGCTCTTTGGGTTCGCCCACGCTCACACCGCCAATGGCATAACCTGGAAAATTCATATCCACCAAATGGTCAAGCGACTCTTGACGCAAGTTTTCAAACATGCCGCCTTGCACAATGCCAAACAAAGCATTGGGATTTTCAAGTCGTGCAAACTCATTGTGACTGCGCGTGGCCCAACGCAAACTCATCTCCATCGACTTGCGTGCTTCTGCTTCAGTGGTGAGGTGACCTTTGGTTTCATATGGCGTGCACTCATCGAGCTGCATCACAATGTCTGAGTTCAAGATGGTTTGAATTTGCATGCTCACTTCGGGCGACATGAACAGCTTGTCGCCGTTCACCGGCGAAGAAAAATGCACGCCTTCTTCGGTGATTTTGCGCATCGCGCCCAAAGACCAAACTTGAAAGCCGCCCGAGTCTGTCAGGATGGGCCTCTTCCATTTTTCAAAGCCATGCAAGCCGCCAAAACTTTTCATGATGTCAAGGCCAGGACGCATCCACAAATGAAAGGTGTTGCCCAAAATAATTTGCGCGCCCATTTCTTCGAGGCTGCGCGGCATCACACCTTTCACCGTTCCGTAGGTGCCTACAGGCATGAAGATGGGCGTTTGAATCACGCCATGGTTCAGGGTCAGTTGACCTCTTCGCGCGTGGCTGTGGGAGTCTGTTTTGAGAAGTTCAAATTGAAGCATGTTTCATTCTATGCTTTAGGTTTAAAGAGAGTTTGAACGCTTTAAGATCATGGCATCGCCATAGCTGAAGAATCGATACTTTTGTGCAATAGCGTGGGCGTAAAAAGCCATCACACGCTCGTAGCCGGCAAAGGCACTCACCAGCATCATCAATGTGCTTTTGGGCAAATGAAAGTTGGTGATCAAACAATCTACCCACTGAAACTCAAAACCAGGTGTGATAAAGATTTGGGTGTCGCCTTGCGCTTGACCAGATATTGCCCAAGACTCCAAAGTTCTGACCGAAGTGGTGCCCACCGCCCATACTTTGCCGCCACGTGCTTTGCATGCATGCAAAGCAAGCTGCGAAGATTCAGGAATGTCATACCACTCAGCATGCATGGTGTGTTCAGCAATGTTCTCGGTCTTCACGGGCTGGAAGGTGCCCGCACCCACATGCAAAGTGACACTGGCTGTGGCCACGCCCATTCCTTTCAACTGGCTTAACAAAGCATCGTCAAAATGCAGCGCCGCAGTGGGTGCGGCGACGGCACCAGGGATGCGCGCAAACACCGTTTGATACCGTGCTTCGTCTTCAGCAATTTCAGCCTGCGTGGCGCTGCCATCGTAGGGCCGCTCAATATAGGGAGGCAATGGCATGTGACCATACTGAGCCATGAGGGCATGCGGCTCTGCGCTGAATTCAAAACAAAACAAAGCGCCTTTTTCATCAGGCCAACGGCCTATCAAGGTGGCCGCAAACCCCTTCTCGCCTTGTTTGCTGAGTGCCCAGGCATCTCTGCCCATGTGAAGCGTGGCGCCAACGGGTGGTTTTTTGCTCACCTTCATGTGCGCCACCACCCTGTGTCCAGGCAATACCCGCTCTATCAAGAGCTCCACTTTGCCACCGCTTGATTTTTCGCCAAAGATTCGCGCCTTGATGACCTGGGTGTCATTGAAAACCAAGAGGTCACCTGCTTGCATCTGTTTGGGCAAATCCCTAAACACCCGATCGACGGGTTGGGGGCTGCTGCCATCTAGCAATTTAGAACTGCTGCGTTCAGGCGTTGGGTGCTGTGCGATGAGTTCTGGGGGAAGGTGAAAATCAAAGTCACTCAAACTGAAGCTGAGTTTGGCTTTGATGTCGTCAAGAGGGGGGCTAAAAACGGTCATGTGCTTGAGGGCCGAACAAGACCCGTTCCAAGTTGAAAAATTAGATTGTCCCATGGTCTATTGCAATCAATCAGAAACTAAAACTATCGAATAGTTGTAAATGAGCGCAAGATGTGAGCAGTATTTAGGAAGGTAATTATCACCCCTCACACGGCACGCAATTGGTTGTTGGGCAAAGTCATGCCCACCCAAGACAAACTGCGGGTCCTTTCTGACTGGTTACAAGTCAGCCCCGACGAACTTCGTTTTGGCCGTGCACCTGGCAAGACTTACGTCTTTGAAATGAACGATGGCCCCATCGAAATGGGTCTGGCCGACCGTGAAATGGTCGATCGGTATTTATCGCTGTCCCTCCAAGTGCGCAAAACCATTCGAGATGTTGTGTCAGCCTTCTTGATGGCCCAATCGGCCGAAAAATTGCTTTCATCCTGAGGGTCTGATACATAGGCAGTTTTTAGGCCTGAGCGCTACAAGCCATTGGGCAAGCACGGCACAATGGCGGTATGGTTGCCCCCGCATCTCCCCCGTCATCTTCGCCGCCCAAGCCGCTGTCTGCGCCGCAAAAAGCCATGCGCAAGATGGGCTTGGCGCGCGACATTGATTTGGCCTTGCACATTCCCCTGCGCTACGAAGACGAAACCCGCATCGTCAAACTGGGCGATGCCCGAGAAGGCGATGCCATTCAAATAGAAGCCACGGTGGTCTCCTTGGAAGTCCAGTTGCGTCCTCGGCGCCAGTTGCTCGTCACGGTCGATGACGGCACCGACACCTGCGTTTTGCGGTTTTTCAGCTTCTACCCCGCGCAGCAAAAGGCCTTGGCCGTAGGTCAAGTGATTCGGGCCAGAGGCGAAGTCAAAGGGGGGTTTATGGGTTTCACCATGATGCACCCCGCCTTCAGGGCGGCTACCGGCGATCTGCCGTCGGTGCTCACACCGGTCTATCCCACCTCAGCAGGTTTGCCGCAAACCTATTTGCGCCGGGCCATTGCCAGCGCCGTGTCGCGGGCCGATTTGAGTGAATCATTGCCCCCAGCCATGGCCTGGCCCTCATCGCCCCAAGGCAAACCGGTTCAAAGCTTGCGCCAGGCATTGACCTATTTGCACCATCCCACACCCGATGTGTCGATTGCGGCGCTAGAAGACCGCTCACACCCCGCTTGGCAAAGGCTCAAAGCCGAGGAGTTGCTGGCGCAGCAACTTTCGCAGCGCATGGCCAAGCTAGAGCGCGATACCTTGAAGGCGCCCGCGCTACAGTCAAAGGCCGGTGGTTGGCATGACAAATTGAAAGAAATATTGCCATTCCAGCTTACGGCCGCACAACAACGAGTGGGCCTTGAAATTGCACAAGATTTGGCGCGGCCTGTGCCTATGCACCGCCTGCTGCAGGGCGACGTAGGTGCTGGCAAAACCGTGGTGGCCGCTTTGGCCGCCATGTTGGCCATTGATCAGGGCTGGCAGTGCGCTTTGATGGCACCCACCGAAATTTTGGCGCAACAACACTTTGCCAAATTGGTGGGCTGGCTGGCGCCTTTAGGGGTTCGCGTGGCTTGGCTCACAGGCAGTCAAAAGAAAAAAGAACGCACCGAAATGCTGGCCCTGATTGAGTCGGGCGAAGCGGCCTTGGTGGTGGGCACGCATGCTGTCATTCAAGAACTGGTGAAGTTCAAAAACTTGGCCTTGGCCATCATCGATGAGCAGCATCGCTTCGGTGTGGCGCAACGTTTGGCCCTCAGAGACAAGATGCAAGATGTCGGCATGGAGCCGCACTTGCTCATGATGACAGCCACGCCTATACCGCGTACTTTGGCCATGAGTTATTACGCCGATTTAGAAGTGTCGGTCATTGACGAATTGCCACCCGGCCGTACGCCTGTGGTCACCAAAGTCATTTCAGACAGCCGACGTGATCAAGTCATTGGCCGCATAGGCGCGCAATTGGCCGAAGGGCGCCAGGTGTATTGGGTGTGCCCGCTCATTGAAGAAAGTGAAGCTTTGGACTTGACCAACGCCACGGCCACGCACGAAGAGTTGTCGGCGGTGTTGTCGGCCCAGTTACCGGGCACGACGGTGGGCTTGCTACATTCCCGAATGTCGGTGAATGAAAAGCGCGAGGTCATGGCCCAGTTCACACAAGGCAGCATGGGTGTCTTGGTCAGCACCACCGTCATTGAGGTGGGCGTTGATGTACCCAATGCCTCCTTGATGGTCATAGAACATGCCGAGCGATTTGGCCTGAGCCAGTTGCACCAATTGCGAGGGCGCGTGGGGCGAGGCGCAGCAGCCTCTGCTTGCGTCTTGCTTTATGGCACACCCGAAGGCGGTCGTTTAAGTGAAACAGCGCGTGAGCGTTTGCGTGCCATGGTCGACACCAACGACGGTTTTGAAATTGCCAGACGCGACTTAGAAATAAGGGGTCCTGGTGAGTTTCTAGGTGCGCGACAATCGGGGGCAGCCCTGTTGCGATTTGCTGACTTGACCACAGACGAGCATTTGCTTGAATGGGCAAGGCAAGCAGCTCCGAAGTTGCTGGAAAAATACCCCGATATGGCCGAGCGACACATCGCTCGCTGGTTGGGTGGAAAATCTGAATATTTGAAAGCTTGAGAAATTGGCATGACCCTGACTGAGCTGAAATACATTGTGGCCGTGGCCCGCGAACGTCACTTTGGCAAGGCGGCCGACGCGTGTCACGTGTCGCAGCCCACCTTGTCAGTGGCCATTAAAAAACTCGAGGAAGAACTCAATGTGAAGTTGTTTGAGCGCAGCGCCAACGAGGTGAGTGCCACGCCTTTGGGTGAAGAAATCATTCGGCATGCGCAGCTCGTGTTGGAGCAGGCCGCCGAAATCAAAGAAATTGCCAAGCGTGGCAAAGACCCCTTGGCAGGCACTTTGCGTTTGGGCGTGATCTACACCATTGGCCCTTACTTGCTGCCCGATTTGATGCGGCAAATTATGAAGAAGGCACCGCAAATGCCTTTGATGTTGCAAGAGAACTTCACCGTCAAACTCATGGAGATGCTGCGCGCGGGAGAAATTGATTGCGCCATTTTGGCTGAGCCATTTCCCGATACCGGATTGGCCACCGCTGCTTTGTACGATGAGCCCTTCATGGCCGCATTGCCCGTGAAGCATTTGCTGGCCAAGAAAAAATCAATTACTGCTGAGCAACTTAAAAACGAAACCATGTTGCTGCTTGGCAATGGCCATTGCTTCAGAGACCATGTGCTCGAAGTGTGCCCAGAGTTTGCAAGGTTTTCTAGCAACGCAGAAGGCATTCGCAAAAGCTTTGAAGGGTCTTCCTTGGAAACCATCAAGCACATGGTGGCGGCTGGTATGGGCGTCACTTTGGTGCCGCGTTTGTCGGTGCCTGCTGAGGCACTCGCCAAAGAACCCAAGCGGAAAAAACACGAAGATCCTGACATCTCTTACTTGCCCATCGTGGACGAAGCAGGGGGTTTGCCGCCCACGCGCCGTGTGGTCTTGGTTTGGCGCAAAAGCTTTACGCGCTACGAGGCCATTGCCGCACTTCGCAACGCCATTTATGCATGTGAGTTGCCAGGTGTGACGCGCTTGTCATGACGCCTGTTCGAGCTGTTTAATTTGAAATTTTTTCCATTTCATGCGTGAAAAAATCAGCTTGTATTTAGACCTCATTCGCTGGAATCGGCCTGCCGGTTGGCTCCTGTTGCTGTGGCCCACGTTGTCTGCTTTGTGGGTGGCGTCGGGTGGTTTTCCAGGTTGGCATTTGTTGTTCGTTTTCACACTGGGCACCATCCTCATGCGCAGTGCCGGGTGTTGTTTGAACGACGTGGCCGATCGCGATTTTGACAAGCACGTCAAACGAACGGCCGAGCGTCCCGTCACCAGCGGCCGCATTGGTGCCAAAGAGGCTTTGATCCTCGGTGCTGTGCTGGCATTGATGGCGTTTGGCCTGGTACTCACTTTGCGCCCAGAAACCATGGCTTGGTCATTTGCTGCGATGGCCGTGGCAGTGGCTTATCCGTATGCCAAGCGCTTTGTGGCCATGCCTCAAGCCGTGCTGGGCGTTGCATTCAGTTTCGGTATTCCCATGGCGTTTGCCGCCGTCACGGGCGAAGTACCAGGTATCGGTTGGGCGCTGCTGCTTGGCAATTTGTTTTGGGTCTTGGCCTACGACACCGAGTACGCCATGGTCGACCGCGATGACGATTTGAGAATTGGTATGAAAACTTCTGCCATCACATTGGGCCAGTGGGATGTGGCGGCAGTGATGTTTTTCTATGCCGCCTTTGTGGGTGTTTGGGGCGTGGTGCTAGACGCACCCGACAAGCCACTCTTGTTGGCGGGCTTGGCTGTTGCAGCACTTCAGGCCGCTTGGCATTTCTGGCTCATCAAAGACCGATCACGTGATGGGTGCTTCAAAGCATTTCGCTTGAACCACTGGGTGGGTTTTGCCGCTTTTGTGGGCGTGGCACTCAGCTGGCTTTGAGCTAACTCTGATCTACTTTTGATTAGTCTTTGCCGAATTCATCACCCAACTCGGCCGCGCGTTTTTGGGCCGCCAGCATGGCTTTCACAAAGGCTTCTTTCACATGGTCGTCGGCCATGGATGTGAGGGCTGCATAAGTGGTGCCGCCTTTTGAAGTCACGCGTTGGCGCAGCACTTCAGGTGAGTCTGTTGATTGACGCGCCAGATGTGTGGCACCGCCAAAGGTGGCCTTGGCCAAGTGGTAGGCCTGTTCTTGGCTTAAGCCCATTTGAACACCAGCTTCGGTCATGGCCTCTAAGAAATAAAACACATATGCAGGCCCAGAACCCGAAAGCGCAGTGATGACATCCAAGTCAGATTCTTGTTCGACCCACAGCCACTCGCCTGTGCTCTTTAAAACTTGTTCAACCAATTGCTTGTCTGTTGCCGACACACCTGCACGGGAAAATAAACCCGTCATGCCTTGACCCACCAAGGCCGGCGTATTGGGCATGCTGCGCACCACGCGATCTGTTTGAAGCCAGCGCGCAATGCTGTCGCTTCGAATGCCTGCGGCCACCGACAAGTGAAGTGCCTTTTGCGTGAAAGCGGCTACGGGCAAAGCCGCCTCTTTGAAAACTTGCGGCTTCACAGCCCAAACCACCAAATCTGCATCGGACAAAACAGCAGAGGCCGCTGAATCAGCTGAGGCAGCAGCATGAACTTCAATGCCAAATGCTGTTTGAAGCTTGGCGGCAGTTTCTGCAAAGGGCTCAATCACGACCACTTGGCTTTGCGCAAGGCCTTGTCTCATCAGGCCGCCCAAAATGGCGCTGGCCATGTTGCCGCCGCCAATGAAGGCCAATCGCACTTTTTGAAAATCAATGTGAGTCGATGCAGTCATGAATCATTCTCGAAAAATAGGTAGGGCCATTGCACAAGGAGTGCCAAAGTTTGAATTATTTTGTCTGATTCGGCCAATTGTTCTTATTGTCTCTTTTTCGGAGCACAGCTTTCGGTTAATCTTCTAGCCATGAAATACATTCTTGCACTTGACCAAGGCACCACCAGTTCTAGGGCGGTGTTGTTCAACCGCAATGGTCAGCCCGTTGCCACCGCTCAACAAGAGTTCACACAATATTTTCCCAAACCAGGATGGGTTGAGCACGACGCGCTTGAAATTTGGCAGTCGCAAAAAAATGTCATGCAAGAGGTGCTGCAAAAGGCGAGGGTTTCTGCCTCTCAAATACAGAGCATTGGCATCACCAACCAACGCGAAACAAGTGTGGTTTGGGACCGGAGAACAGGGCAGCCCATTGCGCCTGCCATTGTTTGGCAAGATCGCAGAACCGCGGGGCTTTGTGATAATCTCAAAAGCCAAGGTGCGGCCGCTGGCATTCAAAAGAAAACAGGTTTGGTTCTAGACGCCTATTTTTCCGCCACCAAAATTACCTGGTTGCTCGATCATGTGAAAGGCGCTAGGCGTCTGGCAGAGCAGAGGCATTTGGCATTTGGCACCATCGATACATGGCTCATTTGGCAACTCACAGGTGGCCGTGTCCACGCGACCGATCCTAGCAACGCGTCGCGAACCATGTTGTTCAACTTGCATACCCAAGCTTGGGATGCCAGTTTGCTCAAGCAATTCAACATACCCGTTTCAATCTTGCCGCAGGTGGTGCCAAGCAGCGGCGTGTTGGCCGAAACAGATGCGCATCTGTTGGGTGTGTCGGTGCCCATTGCAGGCTTGGCCGGCGATCAACAAGCCGCTACGTTTGGACAAGCTTGTTTTGCGCCAGGCATGGCCAAGAACACCTACGGCACAGGCTGCTTTATGCTCATGAACACCGGCCATGTGCCGGTTCAAAGCCGCAATCAATTGCTCACCACAGTGGCTTGGCAAGGCCCCAAAGCTGTTGCAAAGGCATCGCATTCAACCGCCTATGCGCTGGAAGGCTCTGTCTTCATGGCCGGCGCCACGGTGCAATGGTTGCGCGATGGTTTGCAAATCATTCAAAAAGCTACCGACGTAGAAGCGCTGGCAGCCAGCGTGCCCAACACGGGCGATGTTTATTTGGTGCCCGCTTTTGCAGGTTTGGGTGCGCCCGATTGGGACGGCCAAGCGCGTGGCACTTTGGTGGGCATGACGCGGGGCACTTCAAAAGCGCACATTGCGCGTGCCGCCCTAGAGGCCATTGCCTGGCAAGTAGCCGATGTGTTTTTGGCCATGTCCAAAGACAGTGGCTTGGCATTGACCGAACTGCGCGTCGATGGCGGTGCCAGCCAAAACAATTTGCTCATGCAAATGCAGGCCGATGCCTTGGGCGTGCCGGTGGTGCGCGCCAGCGTCACAGAAACCACCGCATTAGGCGCCGCCTATCTGGCGGGATTGGCCACTGGGTTTTGGTCGGGCGCCGATGAAATCACAGCCCAATGGTCGATCGATCGAAAGTTTGTGCCGCAAACCAGTGCGCGCGCCATTCAAGCCAGACAATCAGGCCATGCTCGTTGGCGAGAGGCGGTTAGCCGTTCGCGTTCTTGGGCCCAAGATTGAAGATGGTATGACCCCTTTGTTGACAGACAGGGCGCAGTTGCTTGCGCAATTAGACGCCGTGCAAGAGTTTGACATCGCCATCATTGGTGGCGGTGCAACGGGCCTGGGCGTTGCCGTTGATGCGGCCGTCCGAGGCTTGAAAGTGGTGCTTTTAGAGGCCCATGACTTTGCCAAAGGCACCTCGTCACGCTCCACCAAATTGGTTCATGGCGGTGTTCGTTATCTGGCGCAGGGCCATTTGCCCTTGGTCTGGGAAGCCTTGCGGGAGCGCCAACACTTGCTCTCGAATGCGCCCCACTTGGTCCATCCCATGCCCTTTGTCATGCCTGCATACCGGCGATCTGACCAATGGTTGTATGGCTTAGGCTTAAAGCTTTATGACTTATTGGCAGGACCTGCCAGGCTTGGGCCCACCCGTTTGTTAAGTCATGCAGAAACTTTGCTGGCGCTGCCTGGCGTCAGGATCACGAATTTGGTGGGGGGCGTTGAATATTGGGACGCCCAATTTGACGATGCCCGCTTGGCCTTGGCCTTGGCGCGAACAGCAGCATCACACGGCGCACTCTTGCTGAACCACATGCCGGTAACGGGACTTCAGACGGAGTATCCTGCGGGCCGCATCAAAGGCCTGACCTGCCAAGACACAGAGACAGGCCAAGAGCGCACCTTGAAAGCCCGTTGCGTGGTCAATGCCACGGGTGTCTGGGTTGATCAAATTGAGGCCATGCTGCACTCCCAGCCTGGCAACGCCAGCGATGCCAAAGTGCCACATGCAGTCAGGCCCAGCCAGGGTGTTCATCTGGTGGTCGATGCCTCCTTTTGGCCTGGTTCATCGGCCTTGTTGGTGCCGCACACCCAAGACGGCCGCGTTTTATTTGCAGTGCCATGGCAAGGCAAAGTGTTGTTGGGCACCACCGACACACCCAGACCCCAAGTGGACTGGGAGCCACAGGCGCTTGAATCGGAAATTGACCAAATTTTGCAAGAAGCCGCCAAATACTTGGTCAAAGTGCCTTTGCGCTCGGATGTCACCAGTGTGTGGGCAGGGCTGCGGCCCTTGGCACGCACAGATGAAAAATCAAATGAACAGGGCGCCACACACAATGTCAGCCGTGAGCACACCGTCAAAGTGGCATCCAATGGCCTGGTCAGTGTCATGGGCGGCAAGTGGACCACCTACCGCGCCATGGCAGCTGACGTCATGCAATCCATTCGCAAGGCGCAACTGATTTCCTTGACATCCGAAGATGTCACTTTGGACATCAAGCTTTGTGGTGCTCCAGGTTCAGACCCAGATCGAGGCCAAGGGCAAATTCAAAACCAAGGCCAAGACCTGCTAAAAGACGGGCTGTTTGCCTCAAGCCCTGTCAGCCCCTATGGCACCGACTCAGAACTGCTGGCAACTTTGCCAGGCGCTGAGCAAGCCTTGGAGCCATTACCGAGCACCCAGTTGAGTGAGGCCATGGTGCGCTTTGCGGCGCGCTATGAATATGCGCGCACCGTGGAGGATGTACTGGCCCGTCGAAACCGCTTGCTGTTCTTAGATGCCAGTGCCGCACTGGCCGTGGCCCCCCAAGTAGCGGAAATTCTGAGCACCGAAACGGGGGTCTCGCCGCAATTAGAGGCTTTCGAGGCCTTGGCCAAGTCTTACCAAATGCCCTAAATTCAGATTTCTTTGACTTTTTCGCGTCAAGGGTGTTGACACAGCCCGAAATTGTTGTAATATCGCGGGCTTCGCTTGAGAAAAAGTGAAGTTATCTACCCAAACAAAAGCACTGCGAGTGGTTCGCGGTGTGGATGACGGGTCCAAGACTGATCTTGGTGCCTTGAGTGGTCAAGCTTTAAAGCGCTTACTAAGCCCTGAATAAGTTCTGAACACTAAGGTGCTCAAGGTGCAAGTTGGGAAATATTGAAATGATTCAGACAGAAACTCGGTTGGATGTTGCCGACAACACCGGCGCTAAGTCCGTACTTTGCATCAAGGTGCTGGGCGGCTCTAAACGTCGTTACGCCAGTGTTGGCGACATTATCAAAGTGAGCATCAAAGAAGCTGCGCCCCGTGGCCGCGTCAAAAAAGGCGAGGTTTACAGTGCTGTGGTTGTTCGAACAGCCAAGGGCATTCGCCGGAGCGATGGCTCACTCGTTAAATTCGATGGCAACGCAGCAGTTTTGCTGAATGCCAAGTTGGAGCCTATTGGCACCCGCATCTTCGGCCCAGTCACGCGTGAATTGCGTACTGAGAAGTTCATGAAGATCGTGTCCCTGGCACCTGAAGTTCTTTAAGGACAAGCCATGAACAAGATTCGCAAAGGTGATCAAGTGATCGTCATCGCCGGTCGTGACAAAGGCAAGCGCGGCACCGTATCGCTCCGTGCCGATGATTCGCACGTGTTGGTTGAGGGCATTAATTTGGTTAAAAAGCATGCCAAGCCAAACCCTATGAAGGGTACCAATGGCGGCATTATCGAAAAGACCATGCCTATTCATCAGTCCAATATCGCTGTTTTCAACAGTGCTACAGGTAAGGCTGATCGTGTGGGTGTGAAGTTGTCAGCCGATGGCAAACGCGTTCGCGTTTACAAGTCCAGCGGCGAAGAAATCAAGGTGGCATAAGCATGGCACGTCTACAACAACAATTCCGCGAAAAAATTGCCCCCGAACTCATGACCAAGTTTGGTTACAAGTCGGTCATGCAAGTTCCCCGCATCACCAAAATCACACTCAATATGGGTGTGAGCGAAGCCGTTGCCGACAAAAAAGTCATGGACAACGCAGTCAGTGACCTCACAAAAATTGCGGGACAAAAGCCAGTGGTGACCAAGGCCAAAAAGCCAATCGCTGGTTTCAAAATCCGCGAAGGCCAAGCCATTGGTTGCATGGTCACATTGCGTGGCGTGCAAATGTATGAATTTCTCGATCGTTTCGTCACCGTGGCTTTGCCCCGCGTGCGTGACTTCCGTGGTATCTCTGGCCGTGCTTTTGACGGTCGTGGCAACTACAACGTTGGCGTGAAAGAGCAAATCATTTTCCCTGAAATTGAGTACGACAAGGTTGACGCTTTGCGCGGTCTCAATATCAGCATTACCACGACGGCCAAGACCGACGACGAATGCAAAGCATTGCTCGCCGGCTTCCGTTTCCCGTTCAAGAACTGAGGTGGCACGTGGCTAAAGTAGCATTGATCGAGCGCGAGCTCAAAAGAGACAGATTGGTAGCCAAGTACGCAGCTAAACACGCGGAATTGAAAGCCATCTCACAAGACTTAAAACGCAGCGATGAAGAGCGCGCAGCAGCCCGTTTGGGCCTGCAAAAGCTTCCACGCAACGCAAACCCAACACGTCAACGTAACCGCTGCGCCATCACTGGTCGCCCACGTGGTACGTTCCGTCAATTCGGCCTCGGCCGCGCCAAAATTCGCGAATTAGCCTTCCAAGGCAACATTCCGGGCGTGACCAAAGCCAGCTGGTAATCGGCAGGAGATACAACATGAGCATGAGTGATCCCATTGCCGACTTGCTGACTCGCATCCGCAACGCACAAATGGTGGCCAAGGCCTCCGTTTCAATTCCCTCTTCCAAAGTGAAGGTGGCCATTGCCCAAGTGCTTAAAGATGAAGGTTACATTGACGGCTTCCAAGTTAAAACAGAGGGCGGCAAGTCCGAACTCTCCATTGCCCTGAAGTACTACGCAGGTCGCCCTGTGATTGAGCGCATTGAGCGCGTCAGTCGCCCTGGCCTTCGCGTTTACAAAGGCCGCGATGCCATTCCTCAAGTCCTCAACGGTTTGGGCGTGGCCATCATCACCACCCCCCAAGGCGTGATGACCGATCGCAAAGCGCGCGCAGCCGGTGTCGGTGGCGAAGTTCTTTGCTACGTCGCTTAAGCGCAGGAGACTAGAAAATGTCCCGAATCGGAAAAATGCCTGTGACCATCCCCGCTGGTGTGGATGTGTCTATTAAAGAAGACCAAATCAGTGTCAAAGGAACTGGCGGCTCACTTGCCACCGCTTCTAGCCTGTTGGTCAAAGTGAACAATGACAACGGTAAGATGACCTTCATTCCGGTCAACGAATCCCGTGAAGCCAATGCCATGAGCGGCACCATGCGTCAACTGGTGAACAACATGGTCACTGGCGTCACCAAGGGCTTTGAGAAAAAGCTCACCCTGGTAGGTGTGGGTTTCAAAGCTGCTGCCCAAGGCAACAAGTTGAACTTGGCTGTGGGTTATTCGCACCCTGTAAACATTGACATGCCTGCTGGCATCAAAGTGGAAACACCTGCGCCAACCGAAATCATCATCAAAGGCGCTGACCGCCAACGTGTTGGTCAAATCGCTGCTGAGATCCGTGCTGTTCGACCTCCCGAGCCTTACAAGGGCAAAGGCATCCGTTATTCGGATGAGAAGATCACGATCAAAGAGACTAAGAAGAAATAAGGACCTGCATCATGTTGACCAAAAAAGAGCAGCGTCTGCGTCGTGCACGTCAAACTCGCATTCGCATTGCACAGCAAGGCGTGGCACGTTTGACAGTGAACCGTACCAATCTTCACATTTATGCCAGCGTCGTTTCAGGCGACGGCAGCAAAGTGTTGGCCAGTGCTTCCACAGCCGAAGCCGATGTTCGCAAAGAACTCGGCGCTTCCGGCAAGGGTGGTAATGCCAATGCAGCCCAACTGATCGGCAAGCGCATCGCTGAAAAAGCGAAAGCTGCTGGTGTTGAAAAAGTGGCTTTTGACCGCGCAGGTTTTGCATTCCACGGTCGTGTCAAAGCTTTGGCTGAAGCCGCTCGCGAAGCTGGCTTGCAGTTCTAAACGGATCGGAAATTACAAATGGCTAAGTTTCAGGCAAAAGCACAAGGTGACGGTCCAGAAGACGGTCTCCGTGAAAAAATGATCGCGGTCAACCGCGTTACCAAGGTTGTCAAGGGTGGACGCATTTTGGCGTTCGCAGCACTCACAGTCGTGGGCGATGGCGATGGCAAAGTGGGCATGGGCAAAGGCAAATCAAAAGAAGTGCCAGCGGCTGTTCAAAAAGCCATGGAAGAAGCCCGTCGCAACTTGCTCAAAGTGTCGCTCAAAAACGGCACCATTCACCACACCGTTTACGGTCACCACGGTGCAGCGCGCGTTTTCATGGCGCCCGCTCCCAAGGGTACTGGCATTATTGCTGGCGGCCCCATGCGTGCTGTGTTCGAAGTGATGGGCATCACTGACATCGTGGCCAAAAGCCATGGTTCGTCAAACCCCTACAACATGGTTCGCGCCACTTTAGACGCTTTGACCCAATGCACAACGGCATACGAAATTGCCTCCAAGCGTGGCAAGAGCGTTGAAGACATCTTCGCTTAAACCAAAAAGGCAACAAGATGACAACACAACAACAAACCGTCAAGGTCCAACTGGTTCGCAGCCCTATCGGCTGCAAACAAGACCACCGCGACACCGTTCGGGGTCTGGGCTTGCGCAAGCTCAACAGCGTCAGCGAATTAGAAGACACACCTTCTGTTCGCGGCATGATCAACAAGATCAGCTATCTGGTCAAAGTTCTCTGAGGTAATTCTGATGGAACTCAATACTATTAAACCTGCAGCCGGCTCTAAACACGCCAGGCGTCGCGTTGGTCGTGGCATTGGCTCTGGCTTGGGTAAAACCGCCGGCCGTGGTCACAAAGGTCAAAAATCCCGTTCAGGCGGCTACCACAAAGTGGGTTTTGAAGGCGGTCAAATGCCTTTGCAACGCCGTCTGCCTAAGCGTGGCTTCAAGTCTCATCTCCTGAAGTTCAACGCTGAAGTCACATTGACAGCCCTCGACAAACTCGGTTTGCCCGAAGTTGACTTGTTGACACTCAAGCAAGCTGGCCTGGTGGGCGAGCTGGCCAAGGTGGTCAAGGTTGTTAAAACAGGCGCGTTAACCAAAGCTGTCAAATTGACAGGCATTGGCGCAACAGCAGGTGCTAAAGCGGCCATTGAAGCTGCTGGCGGCTCTTTGGCCTAATTGATCAAAGAGAGAATCAGTGGTCACTAGCGCAACAACAGCCAACAAAGGCAAGTACGGAGACTTAAGTCGCCGTCTTGTCTTCTTGTTGCTCGCGCTGGTGGTTTACCGAGTGGGTGCGCACATACCTGTTCCAGGCATTGACCCTGCACAACTGCAGCAACTCTTCAATGGCCAGCAGGGCGGTATTTTGAGCCTTTTCAACATGTTCTCGGGTGGTGCTTTGTCGCGCTTCACTGTGTTCGCGTTGGGCATCATGCCTTACATCTCTGCTTCCATCATCATGCAACTGCTCACCTACGTCTTGCCTGCCTTTGAGCAGCTCAAGAAAGAGGGAGAAGCAGGTCGTCGCAAAATTACGCAGTACACCCGCTTTGGCGCTTTGGGCTTGGCCTTGTTTCAGTCATTGGGCATTGCCATGGCTTTGGAAGCTTCTGCTGGCTTGGTCATTTCCCCTGGTTTTGGTTTCCGCATGACCGCTGTGGTCAGTCTTACTGCTGGCACCATCTTCCTCATGTGGCTGGGCGAACAAATTACAGAACGCGGCTTGGGCAACGGTATTTCGATTCTCATTTTTGCCGGTATTGCAGCAGGCTTGCCTGGCTCTATCGGTGGTTTGTTGGAGTTGGTTCGTACAGGCGCCATGGGCCCTCTGGTTTCCATCTTAATCATTATCGTGGTTATTTTGGTCACTTATTTTGTGGTCTTCGTTGAACGCGGCCAGCGCAAAATTTTGGTCAACTATGCTCGCCGTCAGGTGGGCAACAAGGTGTATGGCGGTCAATCGTCACACCTGCCTTTGAAGCTCAACATGGCGGGTGTCATTCCCCCTATCTTTGCTTCGTCCATTATTTTGTTGCCAGCCACTGTCATCAATTGGTTCAGTTCTGGTGAGTCAGACAACGCTTTGGTGCTGTTCATGAAAGATGTGTCTGGCGCCCTCACGCCAGGTCAACCGATCTACGTCATGTTTTATGCAGCTGCCATTGTGTTCTTCTGCTTTTTCTACACTGCCTTGGTGTTCAACAGCCGTGAAACGGCCGACAACCTCAAGAAGAGTGGTGCGTTCATTCCCGGCATTCGCCCAGGTGACCACACTGCCAAATTCATCGACAAAATTTTGGTGCGCCTTACACTGGCCGGTGCCGTGTACATCACCTTTGTTTGTCTTTTGCCCGAATTTTTGATCTTGAAGTACAACGTGCCCTTCTATTTTGGTGGCACCTCACTTCTGATCATTGTGGTGGTGACCATGGATTTCATGTCACAAGTTCAAAATTACATGATGTCACAGCAGTATGAGTCGCTTCTCAAAAAAGCGAACTTCAAAACAACGCTGTGAATGAATTGATAGTCAAAAAAGTTTTAGGAGAAATGAAATGAAAGTTTCGGCTTCGGTCAAAAAAATTTGCCGCAACTGCAAAGTCATTCGCCGCAAGGGCGTAGTTCGTGTCATCTGCACAGAACCACGTCACAAGCAGCGTCAAGGCTGATTGCAAGAGTTATTAGAGGACCAAAATGGCACGTATCGCTGGTATCAATATTCCGCAGCACAAGCATACCGAAATTGGCTTAACCGCCATCTTTGGTATCGGTCGCACCCGCGCTCGCAAAATTTGCGAAGCTTCAGGCATTGCTTATTCCAAGAAGATCAAAGATCTGACGGATGGCGACCTGGAAAAAATTCGCGATCAAATCGCCTTGATCACCATTGAAGGTGACTTGCGTCGCGAAACAACCATGAACATCAAGCGTTTGATGGACATTGGTTGCTACCGTGGTTTCCGCCACCGCCGTGGCTTGCCCATGCGTGGTCAGCGGACTCGCACCAATGCACGCACTCGCAAGGGTCCGCGCAAAGGCGCCGCCGGACTGAAGAAATAACAGGGATTGAGAGACCACTATGGCAAAAGCCCCAACCAATAGCGCCGCACAACGCGTGCGCAAAAAAGTTCGCAAGAACGTTGCCGATGGCATTGCACACGTGCACGCCTCGTTCAACAACACCATCATTACCATCACAGACCGCCAAGGCAATGCTTTGTCATGGGCGTCTTCTGGTGGTCAAGGTTTCAAAGGTTCACGTAAATCCACACCGTTTGCAGCTCAGGTTGCTTCCGAAGTGGCTGGCCGTGCTGCCATTGAACAAGGCATCAAGAACCTAGACGTCGAGATCAAAGGCCCCGGCCCAGGTCGCGAATCTTCAGTTCGTGCATTGGGCGCCTTGGGCATCCGCATCACTTCGATTGCAGACGTCACACCCATGCCGCACAACGGTTGCCGCCCTCAAAAGCGTCGTCGTATTTAATTGACAAAGCCCACCGCCATTGCCGTATTTGCAATGGCTCCCGCATGTCTCATGCGGTAGTTGACAGAAAAGGAAGATCAAGTGGCACGTTACCTAGGCCCTAAGGCCAAACTATCCCGCCGTGAAGGCACTGACCTGTTCTTGAAGAGCGCTCGTCGCTCTATTGCGGACAAGTCAAAATTTGACACCAAGCCCGGCCAACACGGCCGAACTTCGGGTCAGC
This sequence comes from Limnohabitans sp., assembly GCA_009693505.1. Classification (GTDB taxonomy): domain Bacteria; phylum Pseudomonadota; class Gammaproteobacteria; order Burkholderiales; family Burkholderiaceae_C; genus Limnohabitans_A. Next base: position 11,706 of record SHXD01000019.1, on the reverse strand, counting down.
GCACATCCGACTACGGTCTGCAGTTGCGTGAAAAGCAAAAAGTGAAACGCATGTACGGCGTGCTCGAGAAGCAATTCCGCCGCTATTTCACTGAAGCCGATCGCCGCAAAGGCAACACAGGCTCCAACCTGTTGAGCTTGCTTGAGTCACGTTTGGACAACGTTGTTTACCGCATGGGCTTTGGCTCTACACGCGCTGAATCACGCCAATTGGTGTCTCACAAAGCGGTCACAGTCAATGGTCACCCTGTGAACATTCCTTCCTACCTTGTCAAAGCTGGCGATGTGGTGGCGGTGCGCGAAAAATCCAAAAAACAAATCCGTGTTTTGGAAGCACTCCAATTGGCTCAACAAGTTGGCATGCCAGCTTGGGTTGATGTCAATATCGAAAAAGTAGAAGGTGTCTTTAAGAAGGCGCCTGATCGTGATGAGTTTGCGGCAGACATCAACGAATCTTTGATCGTTGAATTGTATTCACGCTAATCCCATCTTGTTTCAATCGTTCCCTTACCGCGATGCATGCGGTTTGGGTGCTTCATCAGCCTTACCGGTGTAACGGACCGAGGGTATTGAGAGGAAGTCTGAATGCAAACCAATCTGTTGAAACCAAAAGCTATCCAGGTCGAACAACTCGGCCCCAACCGCGCCAAGGTCACCCTTGAGCCCTTCGAGCGTGGCTATGGCCATACTTTGGGCAATGCGCTGCGCCGCGTTTTGTTGTCTTCCATGGTGGGTTATTCCGCCACTGAAGTCACTATAGCCGGTGTTGTTCACGAATACTCATCCATTGATGGCGTGCAAGAAGATGTCGTCAACATCTTATTGAACCTCAAAGGTGTGGTCTTCAAATTGCATAACCGCGACGAAGTCACATTGAGCTTGCGCAAAGACGGCGAAGGCCCTGTCACAGCGGCTGACATCCAAACACCGCACGACGTCGAAGTGATCAATCCCGAGCACATCATTGCCAACCTGTCACATGGCGGCAAACTCGACATGCAAATCAAGGTTGAAAAAGGCCGTGGCTATGTGCCAGGTTCGATGCGCCGTTTTGCCGATGAGCCTACAAAATCTGTCGGCCGCATTGTGCTCGACGCATCTTTCTCACCTGTCAAGCGTGTGAGCTACATTGTCGAAAGCGCCCGCGTAGAACAACGTACCGACCTCGACAAATTGGTCATCGAGATGGAAACCAACGGTGCCATCAGCGCTGAAGACGCAGTGCGTTCTTCCGCCAAAATTTTGGTTGAGCAATTGGCTGTGTTCGCACAGCTCGAAGGCAGCGAGTTGTCTGCCTTTGATGCACCCGCACAGCGCGGTGGCGCCAGTAGCTTCGATCCTATTTTGTTGCGCCCAGTGGACGAGCTTGAACTCACCGTTCGTTCTGCCAACTGCCTCAAAGCAGAAAACATTTACTACATCGGCGACCTCATTCAGCGTACCGAAAACGAATTGCTCAAGACGCCTAACTTGGGTCGCAAGTCACTCAACGAGATCAAAGAAGTTTTGGCCTCACGTGGTTTGACTTTGGGCATGAAGCTCGAAAGCTGGCCACCTGCCGGTTTAGAAAAGCGTTAATTTAAACGCAGCTCATACTGCGTTTCAAAAAAGTCCCACCTGCACCAAAGAGGTGGGCAGTGCACGGGCAGTACCTGATACGGCTGCCTGATTAATAAAGAAAGGATTAGCACCATGCGTCACGGACACGGACTACGTAAACTCAATCGCACAAGCTCACACCGCTTGGCAATGCTGCAAAACATGATGAACTCCATCATTGAGCATGAAGTCATCAAAACCACAGTGCCTAAGGCCAAAGAACTGCGCCGCGTCATCGAGCCCATGATCACATTGGCCAAAGTTGACACAGTGGCCAACCGCCGCTTGGCCTTCAACCGCCTGCGCGATCGCGACAGCGTCACCAAGTTGTTCACCGACCTCGGCCCCCGCTTTAACGCGCGCCCTGGTGGTTACACACGCATCTTGAAAATGGGTTACCGCGTTGGCGACAATGCGCCCATGGCCTTGGTCGAATTGGTTGATCGTCCCGATGTGGCCGATCAAGCGCCTGAAGCTTAATCACCAAGTCATACAGCTTTAAATTTAAATTCTTAAGTATTAAAGCTGACTAACAAGGTATACTCTCATACTTACCGCGGGGTGGAGCAGTCTGGTAGCTCGTTGGGCTCATAACCCAAAGGTCGTTGGTTCAAATCCGGCCCCCGCAACCAAATTAAATCAAGACCCATGTCTTGTTCTTGATTGAAAAATTACCCACTTCGGTGGGTATTTTTTTGCCTATTCTTTGACTTCGCTTTGTTTATTTGGAGTGCAAAGCGGCTGTCTTTTCTACTAACTCAGTGAGGTGAGCAAGCGCCAACTCGGTCGTTGCATAACGAACTTCAGAGCGTGTTCCTTCAAATTGCCGAAACATGGCTTCACTGTGCAAGGCGTGCTGCGAGTCACGCCATGCCCAAGCAAACCAAACAGTGCCCACAGGCTTGGCTGCACTTCCGCCGGTAGGGCCAGCAATGCCCGTTACGGCCACACTGATATGGGCAGGTGAATGGGCTAAAGCACCCAATGCCATGGCTTTGGCAACCTCCTCACTCACAGCACCTTGCGTCTCAATGAGAGAAGAAGGCACGCCCAGCAACTCAGATTTGGCTGCATTGGAATAGGTTACAAAGCCACGTTCAAACCAAGCACTGGACCCCGACAATTGGGTGCAGCTGGCGGCAATCAAGCCACCCGTGCAACTCTCGGCTGTGACCATACTCATTTTGCGAGCTATCAATACTTGGGCAAGCGCTTCACAAAGTATTTCGATGTGCGGTGTCACCATGGTCTCCAAATTGCAAAACAAAGCAGCGTACAAAATGCCGCCACAAAATCATCGAAGAAAATACCAAACGCGCCGCGCCAACCAAAGCCTTTGAACAATTGGTCGGCCCATGCCACGGGGCCTGGCTTGGCTGCGTCAAAAAATCTGAACAAGGCAAAGGCCATCAGTTGGGTTGAAAAATCGGCGGGTGAAAGCAACATCAGCACCAACCAAAAAGCCACCACCTCGTCCCAGACGATGGCACCCGGGTCGGAAACACCCAAATTGTGGGCAGTGACTTTGCATGCCCAAATGCCGACCAAGCTAGACAAGAAAATGATGGCAACCTGTTCACCCACAGAAAAATAATCTTGAAACGCCCACCAGCAGAGCCATGCCCAGAGCGTTCCCATGGTGCCAGGTGCTTGGGGAGAAAGTCCAGAGCCAAAACCCAAGGCAATCCAGTGCGCAGGATGACGAACCATGAAGCTGGCATCAGGTCTCATGGTGTTTTGAAGTGGTCAAAAGATTCAAAAGAATTGGGCAGAGACTGGCCATTGTTGCCAAGCAAACTCAAATGAGGATGCGCGGTGATTTTGCCAATGCGAGTGACCGAGGTGGCCGAACTTGCGCTGGCAGAAGCGATGGCTTGGCGTTGGTTTTCAGGCGCCGTGAAAACCAACTCGTAATCATCGCCGCCGGCTAAAGTCAAACGCAGCAATTCATCTTGCTTTAAACCTGAACTCTGCCCGCAAGCCATGGTGCTTAGCACTTGCTGCGTGTCAATTTCTGCGCCCACCCCGCTGGCTTTTAAGATGTGTTGCAAATCGCCCAGCAAGCCATCGCTCACATCGACGGCTGAATGGGCAAGCCCGCGCAGCGCCAAACCAAGTTCGACCCTGGGCGTGGGTTTATCCATGCGCATGCGCGCGGCTTCAAACACAGCTTGCGGCACACTCAAAGTGCCCCGAAAAACTTCCAAGGCCAAACGCGCATCGCCCAAATGACCACTGACATAAATGTCATCGCCTACTTTGGCACCGCCTCGGAGCAAAGCCATCGCTTGTGGCACCTCTCCCAATACGGTGATGCAAATGTTCAAGGGTCCACGCGTGGTGTCGCCGCCAATGAGGTCGCAATGGTGGGCGTCGGCCAATGCCCACATGCCTTTTGAAAATTCAGACAACCACTGCGGCACCACTTCGGGCAAAGCCAGCGACAGCAAGAAGGCCTTGGGCTGAGCACCGCAAGCGGCCAAATCGCTTAAGTTAACGGCCAAAGCCTTGTGGCCCAAATGCTCAGGGTTCACGGTCGATAAAAAGTGTCGCCCTTCAACCAACATGTCGCTTGAAATGGCCAGTTGCTGACCCGACTTCACGTCCAGCAAGGCGCAATCGTCTCCCACCCCCAGCACGGCATGGCGCGGGGGGCGCTTGAAGTAGGTTTCGATCAGATCAAACTCGCCCATAAACCCAAGCATAACCTCAAGCGCCGCCTAAAACGCATGTTGAAATACCAACTTAAGCCGATGCAGCAGGGCGCAACGGCAGGGCCGCAAAATGCGACAATTCGGTCATGACCACCTACCGCATTGCCCCCTCGCTGTTGTCCGCCGACTTTGCCCGCTTGGGCGAAGAAGTGCGCAACGTCATTGCCGCCGGCGCCGACTGGATTCACTGCGACGTGATGGACAACCATTACGTGCCCAACCTCACTTTCGGCCCCATGATTTGTCAGGCGCTCAAGCCGCATGCCAAAACACCCGATGGCAAAGACGTGCCCATTGATGTGCACCTGATGGTGCAACCTGTAGACGCCTTGGCCGCCGCCTTTGCCGATGCAGGAGCCGACCTCATCAGTTTTCACCCCGATGCTTCCACCCATGTGCACCGCAGTGTGCAAGCCATCCGGTCCAAGGGTTGCAAGGCCGGCGTGGTGTTCAACCCCGCCGAGTCCCTGGATGTATTGGAGTGGATCATCGAAGACATTGACCTTATTTTGATCATGTCGGTTAACCCGGGCTTTGGCGGTCAGAGTTTCATCGAGAGCGCATTGCGCAAAATTGAGCTCGCACGCAAATGGATTGAGGCCTCGGGAAAAGACATCCGCCTTGAAGTCGATGGTGGTGTGAAGGTGGACAACATCCGCCGTGTGGCCGATGCGGGTGCCGATACCTTTGTGGCGGGCAGTGCTATTTTTGGCAAACCCGATTACGCCGCCGTCATTCAAGCCATGCGCAAGGAACTGAGCGGCGGCCCTAGCTTTGGTACACTGACAAGCTCATGATTTTGTTTCATTCATTCTTTGCAGTCCAGCTGCCGGCCATTTTGAGCCGGGGGGCCTGGTCTTGGCGTCAGCCAATCTAAATTTGCTTAGAACCGGCAGCATGTTGGCTGCCAAAGTGGGGTTCGTGTTTTGACCATAACCCCTTGAATGAACCGGCTAAAAATACGGAGCCCCGATCGTGATCACAGAACTAGAATTTAAAAGCCTCGCCCAACAAGGCTTCAACCGCATTCCTCTCATGCGAGAGGCCTTTGCCGATTTAGAAACTCCGCTCTCGCTTTACCTGAAGTTAGCCCATCACAAAGATGGCGGCAAATACAGTTTCTTGCTGGAGTCGGTGGTGGGCGGCGAGCGCTTTGGCCGCTACAGTTTCATTGGTTTGCCAGCGCGCTCCTTTTTGCAAGCGCGGGGTTTTGGCAATGAAGCGTACACAGAAGTTGTGACCGATGGCGTGGTCATTGAAACCGTACCCGGTAACCCACTCGATTTCATTGAGCAATATCAAAAGCGATTCAAAGTTGCACTCAGGCCAGGCATGCCTCGCTTTTGCGGCGGTTTGGCGGGCTACTTTGGTTACGACGTGGTGAGGTACATCGAGAAAAAACTCGAAAACTCATGCCCGCCCGATACATTGGGCACGCCCGATATTTTGCTGCTGCAATGTGAAGAGTTGGCCGTGATTGACAATTTGTCTGGCAAACTTTATTTGATGGTCTATGCAGACCCTGGCATGCCTGAAGCTTATGCCAAAGCCAAAAAACGTTTGCGTGATTTAAAAGAGCAATTGAAATATTCAGTCAGTGCGCCTGTCGTAGCCTCAACGCAAACTTATCCTGCAGAGCGTGACTTTAAAAAAGAAGATTATTTGAAAGCCGTGTTGGAAGCCAAGGAGCTCATTGCGGCTGGCGACTTCATGCAGGTGCAGGTAGGCCAGCGCATTAAAAAGCGCTACACCGAAAGTCCCTTGTCTTTGTACCGCGCGCTCAGGTCACTTAACCCCAGCCCTTACATGTACTTCTACAATTTCGGTGACTTCCATGTGGTGGGTGCCAGCCCCGAAATTTTGGTACGCCAAGAACAAATCGAAGAAGGCGTCAAGGTCACCATTCGGCCCTTGGCAGGCACACGCCCCCGTGGCGCAACACCTGAAAAAGACAAAGCAGCCGAGCTCGAATTGGTCAACGATCCCAAAGAGCGCGCCGAGCACGTCATGCTGATTGACTTGGCCCGCAACGACATTGGCCGTATTGCCAAAATAGGCTCTGTGAAAGTGACCGAGGCCTTTGCAGTAGAGCGCTACAGCCATGTGATGCACATCGTGAGCAATGTCGAAGCCATTTTGAAAGAGGGCATGACCAACATGGACGTGCTCAGGGCCACGTTTCCAGCAGGCACTCTCACGGGCGCACCCAAGGTTCATGCCATGGAACTCATTGACAAACTCGAGCCCACCAAGCGTGGTGTGTATGGCGGGGCTTGTGGTTATTTGAGCTACGCCGGTGACATGGATGTCGCCATTGCCATTCGCACGGGCATCATCAAAGACCAAGTTTTGTACGTGCAAGCAGCAGCTGGCGTGGTGGCCGACTCTGTGCCCGAGCTGGAGTGGAAAGAAACCGAGCACAAAGCGCGCGCCTTGTTGCGTGCCAGTGAGTTGGTGGAAGAAGGCTTGGAGTAATCAACATGAAAAAAATCAAACTGTTGATGGTCGACAACTACGACTCTTTCACCTATAACATCGTTCAATACTTTGGCGAGCTCGGTGCCGACATTGAAGTCTTTCGCAACGATGAAATTGACCTTGAAGGCATTGCACAAAGAAAACCCGACCGCTTGGTTATCTCGCCTGGGCCTTGCTCACCCGCAGAGGCCGGCATTTCCGTGGCGGCCATTCAGCACTTTGCCGGTAAGCTGCCTATTTTGGGGGTGTGCTTGGGCCATCAAAGCATCGGCGCTGCATTGGGCGGCAAGATTGTGCGAGCACAAGAACTAATGCACGGCAAAACCAGTGTCATTCAAACCACGCAGCAGGGTGTGTTTAGAAACTTGCCCCAAAAATTCACAGTCAATCGGTACCACTCATTGGCCATAGAACGAACAAGCTGTCCTGCAGATTTAGAAATCACTGCTTGGACCGATGATGGTGAAATCATGGGTGTGCGCCACAAAAGCTTGGCCATTGAGGGGGTTCAGTTTCACCCCGAATCTATTCTCACGGAGCATGGCCATGCCATGCTGAAAAATTTCTTGGAAGACCACTGACATGAACAACACCACAACTTCAGCGCGCGTCGATCTTCGAAGCGACACCGTCACACGGCCAACCGCTGGCATGCGTGAAGCCATGACCCAAGCTTTGGTGGGCGATGATGTGTATGGCGATGACCCCAGTGTGAATGAGTTGCAGGAAAAAGTTGCCAAGATGTTGGGCTTTGAAGCTGCCCTCTTCATGTCAACGGGCACGCAAAGTAATTTGTGTGGCATCTTGTCGCATTGCCAGCGTGGCGATGAATACATTGTGGGGCAGATGGCCCACTGCTTCAGGTGGGAAGGTGGTGGTGCCGCGGTGTTTGGCAGTGTTCAGCCGCAGCCACTGACGCAACAAGCCGATGGCAGCTTGTTATTGCAAGACATAGAGGCTGCCATCAAACCCGATGACGCGCACTTTGCAAAAACCACCCTATTGAGCTTGGAAAATACATGGGGCGGCAAAGTGCTACCGCAAAGTTATTTGAACGAGTTCAGCAGCTTCGCGAAGCAAAAAGGATTGGCCCGTCACTTGGACGGCGCCCGCTTGTTCAACGCAGCGGCGGCACAAGCTACAGCATTGGGCACATCAGCTTACGATGAAGTCAAAAATATCACGCAATGTTTTGACAGTGTCTCGGTTTGCTTCAGCAAAGGTTTGGGCGCGCCCATGGGGTCGGCCTTGTGCGGCTCTAAAGATTTCATTGCCAAAGCGCATCGGTTGCGAAAAATGGCGGGAGGCGGTTTGCGTCAAGCGGGCTTCATGGCAGCGGCCGCTTCTTATGCTTTAGATCACCATGTCACACGGCTTGAGCAAGACCACCAACTCATGTCGCATTTGGCGCAAGGCTTGGCGGGCATTTCAGGACTGCAAATTGAAACACCTCAAACCAATATTTTGTTTGTTGATTTGGTGGGTGATGCCAAAGCCCGCGGCGTGGCCTTGCAAGCTCATCTGAAAAATGAAGGCATTGACATGAACGGTTTGTATCGCCTGCGATTTGTCACGCACTTGGATGTCGACCGTGCCGGTGTTGACCGCGCCATTGCGGTCATACGTCAGTTCTTTGGCGCTTGATTGTCACGGCCTCAGCACCATTGCCATTTTCTTGAATTTAAAAACAGAGACCATCATGCCCATCACGCCACAGGAAGCCTTGCAAAGAACCATCGAGCACCGTGAAATTTTTCACGATGAAATGTTGCACATCATGCGCATGATCATGAATGGTGAGTTGTCGCCTGTCATGACCGCCGCACTCGTGACTGGTTTGCGCGTGAAGAAAGAAACCATTGGCGAAATTACCGCAGCTGCGCAAGTGATGCGAGAAATTTCAACCAAGGTCAACGTGCCCGATACGCGTCACTTGGTAGACATTGTGGGCACCGGTGGTGATGGCTCGCACACCTTCAATATTTCAACTTGCTCTATGTTTGTGGCTGCTGCTGCGGGCGCAAAGACAGCCAAGCATGGCGGTCGCAGCGTGAGCAGCAAATCGGGCAGTGCCGATGTGCTAGAAAGCTTGGGCGCCAACATCAATTTGTCGCCAGAGAAAATTGCACAGTGCGTGCAAGAGGTGGGCATTGGTTTTATGTTTGCGCCCAACCACCATCCCGCCATGAAAAATGTGGCAGCTTTGCGCAAAGAGTTAGGTGTTAGAACCCTCTTCAATATCTTGGGGCCGCTGACCAATCCCGCAGGTGCGCCCAATATTTTGATGGGTGTGTTTCACTCCGATTTGGTCGGCATTCAAATTCGTGCCTTACAACGCTTGGGCGCCGAGCATGCGCTGGTGGTCTACGGCCGCGATGGCATGGACGAAGTGAGCTTGGGCGCATCCACCTTGGTCGGTGAATTGAAAAATGGCCACCTCACTGAATATGAAATTCATCCCGAAGACTTTGGCATGGCCATGGCCAGCCACCGCGCGCTTCGCGTCGAAACGCCCGAAGAATCGCAAGCGGTTTTGCAAGGTGTTTTGAACAACGAAGCTGGCGCAGCGCGCGACATCGTCATTTTGAATGCGGGTGCGGCTTTGTATGCAGCAAACGTCACGACTTCCATCAAAGATGGCATTGCTTTGTCGCGCCAAGTCATTGAGTCTGGCGCAGCCAAACAAAAGTTAGCGCAATTTGTGGCCTTCACTCAAACATCAGGCAGCGCAGCATGAGCGACATTCTGAAAAAAATTGTGGCTGTCAAGCATGAAGAAATTGCTTTGGCCTCCCAAATGAAATCATTTCAAGTGGTTCGTGCAGATGCAGAAAGCCGCGTTCTCACGCGCGATTTCGTAGGCGCCATTCAGCAGAAAATTGCCAAGCAAGAAGCCGCGGTCATTGCTGAAATTAAAAAAGCCAGCCCGTCTAAAGGCGTGTTGCGCGCTGACTTTATACCCGCCGACATTGCGCAAAGTTATGCAGAGCACGGTGCGGCATGCTTGTCTGTTCTCACAGACGTTCAATTTTTCCAAGGCAGCAGCGATTATTTGAAACAAGCCAGAGCCAGTTGCGACTTGCCTGTGCTGCGCAAAGACTTCATGGTCGATGCCTATCAAATTTACGAATCGCGCGCCATGGGCGCCGACTGTATTTTGCTCATTGCCGCCTGCTTGGACGATGCCCAAATGAAGGACCTGGAGGCCATTGCCCGCAGTTTGGACATGGCGGTCTTGGTGGAAGTGCATGACGCACAAGAGTTGGGCCGTGCTTTGAAACTCAAGACGCCCTTGGTGGGCATCAACAACCGCAACCTTCGGACTTTCGAGGTGAGCTTGGACGCCACCTTGGGCATGTTGAAAGATGTCCCTGCCGACCGAATCTTGATCACAGAAAGCGGCATTTTGTCGACAGCAGATGTCCAAAAAATGCGTGAAGCGCATGTGAATGCCTTCTTGGTGGGCGAAGCTTTTATGCGCGCGGCCGATCCTGGCCAAGCCCTGGCCGATCTGTTTCATTGAGAGCAGCCAGCCAAAATGCGGCTGAATCAAACCGACTTGTTCCGTGAAGAGGGTGCTCACTTGGCGGTGCCGGCCCCCTCGAATCAGTTGCTTGCGTCCGCTTGGCCGCCTTGCATGGAGGCGCTCACAGAAGCTTGGCGCGGACTGTTAAGTGACTTTTGGGGTAGCCCAGAGGGGCTGGCTTTAGACCACAAGTTGCGCGCCGGCTTGGCTGCGGGGCAAGTGATTTTTCCGCATTCGCCTTACCGGGCTTTGGCGCTCACCCCCTTTGAAAAAGTCCAAGTGGTGGTTTTGGGGCAAGACCCCTATCACGGCCCTGATCAAGCACAGGGCTTGGCGTTTTCTGTGGGGAAGGGTCAGAAAATTCCGCCCAGTTTGCGCAATATCTTCAAAGAAATTCAGCGTGACTTGGGTGTTCCCATTCCTTCGGGTACCGACGCAGGCAGCTTGGTGCGCTGGGCTGAACAAGGCGTTTTGCTGCTCAACACAGCACTGACAGTAGAACAGTCAATACCTGCCAGTCATAGCGATTGGGGTTGGGAAGTGCTAACTGACAAAATCATACAAGCGCTTTCGACTCACCCAAAGCCCAAAGCATTTTTGTTGTGGGGCGCGCATGCCCAAAGCAAAGCCAGCCAGATTGAGGCTTTGAATGACCAGGGCCGACACTTGGTTTTGAAGGCCAATCACCCTTCGCCCTTATCTGCTTTGCGCCCACCCACCCCGTTCATGGGTTGCGGGCATTTTGGCCAAGTGAACCGCTGGCTTGAGGGGCAAAAGAAAAAACCAATCCTTTGGTAATTTCGCTCTTGAAGCTTGCAGAGGCCTGAAAAAAAGTGGCATAATCCGAGATTCGCTAAGGAGGGGTGCCCGAGTGGCTAAAGGGGGCAGACTGTAAATCTGTTGGCTTACGCCTACACTGGTTCGAATCCAGTCTCCTCCACCAGCAAAACTTGCTATGTAACTGACTTGGTGAATTACTTTGGTAATTTATTTGGAGAGACTGCGGGAGTAGTTCAATGGTAGAACCCTAGCCTTCCAAGCTAATGACGCGGGTTCGATTCCCGTCTCCCGCTCCATTTGTTGCGCTGTGTAAGTTTTGCAAAGCTGGTTAAAAATTTCGTAGCCCATGTGGCTCAGTGGTAGAGCACTCCCTTGGTAAGGGAGAGATCGCGGGTCCGATTCCCGCCATGGGCACCATAGATTCGAGTATTGGTTTTTTAATGTTTTTTTCGGAGTCGAGAAATGGCAAAAGAGAAATTTGAGCGGACAAAGCCGCACGTCAACGTTGGCACGATTGGTCACGTTGACCACGGCAAAACAACCTTGACAGCTGCTATCACCACGGTGATGGCGGCCAAGTTTGGTGGTTCTGCGAAAGCGTACGACCAAAT
>SHXD01000074.1 GCA_009693505.1 Limnohabitans sp. | reverse complement strand
AGCACCTCTTGACGCAAAAACGAGTTTCGAGCGCCTTCGTAAATGATTTCGTGGAACTTCAAGTTGGCTTCTTGCCAACCGTTCATGTCTTCTTTATCGGCAATTTTTTTGCTGCTCCGATGCAGCTTTACCATAGCCTTGATGTCGTCGTTGGTCATGCGCTCACAGGCCAATCGCACTGCAATGCCCTCAAGCTCTGCGAGCAGTTCCCACAAGGAAAGCAGCTGTTGCAAATTCATTTTGGCCACAATCGAGCCGCCACGGGTCGTGCTGCTCAAAATACCTTGTGCTTGGAGCTGAAGCAAGGCTTCTCGAATTGGCGTGCGCGAAACCTTGTAATGGTTCGCCAAGGCGACATCGTCGATGGCATCACCCGGCAACAGCTCGCCTGATGCAATGGCAGAATCGATGCGCATTCTGATTTGGTCGCTGACTTTCATCGTATTCCTCAAAAAAATGTGCGTATTTTATTTGATCCGAAAAATATAAAAATCGGTTATAAATATACACAATTGAAAAACTCACTACACATCTCGTCATGCCAACCGATTCTGAGCAACATACTGCTTTCATTGCGTTGGCCAAGCACGCCTTTGCTGAACAAGCTTTTAAGCCAAATGATGCCATCCTGATGGCAGCAGCCAAAAACTTGGCGCGCCTCCAAACGCCTACAAGCACTTTTACCGACCTAACTCCCAATGTGTGCTTCAACGAATCGCTGAAATGGCTGGCTCATGTTTGAGCTGCCTGCACGAATGACACAACTGCAAGAGAACATTCGTGCGGGAAATGTATCGGCCCAAGACGCCTTGTTGGCCCAAGTTAAGCGAGGTCAAAGTTTAAATACTAAGTTCCCTTGTGTTGTTGACGAGCTTCCACTCGCTTCGCACCATGACGGTCCTCTGGCAGGCATCGCATTGGCCCATAAAGATATCTTTCAACTCAATGATCGTGCGCCTGGTTGCGGCGTCGGCATGGGTCTCATGCACAAGAGCATGCCGCCAGCTACTGCAATTTTGGCTTTGCAACAAGCCGGTGCCAGTCAATGGGCAACCCTTGTGATGGCGCCCCACGCTTGTGGCGCCACATCTCAAAATACGCACTTTGCTCGCTGCATCAATCCAACGGATGCAGATGCTGCGGTGGGCGGCTCATCCAGCGGATCTGCTGTGGCGGTAGCTGCTGGCATGAGCTACGCAGCATTGGGCACAGACACCGCAGGCTCAGTTCGCATACCTGCAGCAACTTGCGGTTTGATGGGGCTCAAAACCACTCATGGCGCCATCAGCAATCTAGGTTGTGCTCCTTTAGCGCCGTCCCTCGACAGCGTGGGCATATTGAGTCGTTTTCCACAAGACGCTCGAGAAATATGGGCCGCTTTGTGCCCCCAAATCCCACGCCTGCTTGCTCAGCAGTCAATCAATTGTCAAGTTTGGTTGCCCGAAAAAGGCGTCACGCCCTCGGTGGCCCAAGCCATTCGCACTTGGACCTCAAAGCTAGATGCCCCTGTTCGCAACATCAAAATGGACGAGTCGTTTGATTTACTGAACCGTCATGCACAACGCGTGTTGTTTTATGAGACTGCTCAAACCCACCACGCTGCATTGAAAGAAGGCATTGTCGAACCAAGTGTTCAATCTATAGGCCTTTTGGGTCTGGGTCTTCCGCAGAGTTGGTATGAAGAGTCCATACAATCTCGGCCAATCCTTTTACAAGACTTTGTCAACAGGCATTTTGGCAAGGCAGATTTTTTGATCATGCCCTCACTTGCAGACACTGTGCCCGATTGGCAAACCGTGGAAATCGGGCATCCCTCTTTTGACCGCAAAGCCTTGTTTGCCATGCACCGCTACATGGGCTTTGTGAATTACCTTGGCTTGCCATCTCTCAACCTGCCCATCGGCCGTGATGCGCGTGGACGCGCCATCTGCGTGCAAGTGTTAGCCAGACCTTATGCAGAGCATCAACTGCTCAATTTTGCCGAGCATTCACCTTTTGTTTTTTGGAACATCTGAACACATGCCTAAAATTCAAGCTTCCAGCGCCCTGTCTCGATTCAAAGTCATTGACCTGTCTCGCGTTCGCGCGGGCCCGAATTGCGTGCGCATCCTGACCGACTTTGGTGCAGATGTCATTCGTGTCGAGCCCCCTCCTGGCGTCGACCCCAATGAAGCCTTGTTTGCTGCCAACCGAAAGGGTGGGGACTTTCAAAATATCAATCGCAACAAGCGATCGATGACCCTCAACCTCAAAAAACCGGGCGCCATTGAAGTGTTGATGCGCTTAGTGGCCGAAGCAGATGTGGTGGTAGAAAACTGGCGCCCCGACGTCAAAAATAAACTTGGCCTCGATTACGAGTCTTTGGCCAAGGTCAACCCTCGCATCATTTTGGCCAGTATCTCTGGTTTTGGGCAAGACGGTCCCTACGCATGGCGCCCCGGCTTCGATCAAATTATCCAAGGCATGGGTGGCTTGATGAGTGTCACGGGTGAGCCCGAACACGGCCCCATTCGCGCTGGCTTGGCGGTAGCCGATTTAAGTGCAGGTTTGTACTGTGCCTTGGGCATTTTGGTGGCACTCTTGGAGCGCGAAGTCTCCGGCAAAGGCCAGTGGGTGCACAGCTCCTTGTTGCATTCGCAAATTGCCATGATGGATTTCCAAATGGCGCGCTACCTCAATGACGATGATGTGCCCGTCCAAGTGGGAAACAACCACCCTACCAGCTCGCCCATGGGCTTGTTTGACGCCAATGACGGTTGCTTCAATCTGGGCGCCTCAGGCGAGGGCAATTGGAAACGGTTTTGCGATGTGCTGAACAAGCCAGACTGGTATGCTGACCCTGAATTTCAAACCGAACCCTTGCGTGTTAAACATCGAGGTCGCTTAAATTTACTTATTGCGATAGAGTTCAAAAAGAATACAGTCAAACATTGGGTCGATTTACTTAATCAAGTGGGTGTCCCTGCAGGTCCGGTCTACACGGTTCCTGAGGTCTTTGAAGATGCGCAAGTGAAGCATTTGAAAGTCACCGAAACTTTGATGACAAACTTTGGCAAAGAAATCGCATACATCACTCAACCTGTGGTTTTGGAGCGAACGCCGTCTCAAGTTGTGGCGCCCGCACCAGAATGGGGCGAACATACCGATGAAGTGCTCCGAGAAGCAGGCTATTCAGAAACAGAGATTCAACAATTTCACACACAAGAGGTGGTTTGAAGATGGGTGTTATTCTTGTCACACACGAGCAGCACATCAGTGTAGTCACGATTGACGACACTGAGCGTTACAACGCCATGAGCTTGTCGATGTGGATTGATCTCAAGAAAGCGTTTGACAACATCGAAGGCGACACCCAAGTTCGTGCCGTGATTCTTCGCGGCGCTGGCGAGAAAGCTTTTGTTTCAGGCGCCAACATCAGTGAGTTTGAAACACAACGAAATTCTGAAGCCTCCGTGGCCCACTACAACCAAAGCGTTGCGCAAGCACAAGAGGCCATTACACGTTGCAGAGTGCCCGTGATTGCCGCCATCAGCGGCATTTGCTACGGCGGTGGTTTGGGCTTGGCTTTGAGTTGTGATTTTCGCTACGCAAGTCCCGCCTCTAAGTTCCGCATGCCCGCGGCGCGTTTAGATTTGGGTTATGGTTACCATGGAATGAAAAGCATTGTGAAAAACCTTGGCCCCACGGCCACTGCTGAGGCTTTCTACACCGCCAAAGTTTATGGGGCCACAGAAGCCGCACAAATTGGCATCGTCAACGCAGTTCAAGACCATCTGTTTGAGCACTGCGCTGAGGTGGCGCTTCAAATTTCACAGAACGCACCACTCACAGTGCAGGCCGCCAAGCAAGCCATGTTTTGTATTGCAGATGGCGACACCTCTCAAATTTCGCGTATCGATCAGGCCGTTCATACGTGTTTTAAAAGCAGCGACTATGCCGAGGGCCGAAAGGCTTTTGCAGAGAAACGGATTCCCAAGTTCACCGGCCATTTAATTTCAAACCACCCATGGAGAAGAAGATGAAGTCTATAAAAACCCTACTTTCGATCGTGCTGACAATGGCTGCAACCGCGGCCTTGGCGGTGGGACCATCCCCAGCGCCTATGAAACAAAAAGAAGTGCTCACCATTGGCTATGTCAAGGTGGGTCACCTTTCACCCATGCTGATGCTCGAGGAAGAACTCAAGAAACTCAACATCGAAGTCAAACGCGCTGAGTTTGTTCGATATGCCGATGCACGCACAGCCTTGTTGTCTGGCTCTGTAGATGTTTCTGCGGTGGGCCCTGGCGATTTGGCCATTGTGGCGGCTCAAGGCAGCAAGAATTTGATTGGCTTAACAGGCGTCGGCAGTTCTTCTAAATTTTTAGTTGTCCGCAAGGGCGTGAAGATTGACGATTGGGCTGATATAAATGGTAAAAAAATTGCCATTGCACCTGGTTCTGCTGTTTGGTTTCAGTGGGCCATGAGCCTCATTGAAAAGAATATCCCCTACACCGCGTTCTCACCTGTGAATGTTCAGGGGGGTGGAACGGCGTTTGTTCAAGCCATGAAGCGCGGCGATATCGACGCCATGGTGTTGTGGGAGCCCTTTGAATCACAAGCTGTTGCCGAAGGAGATGCCTACTTTGCAACCAAACTCGACTACAGCCAGTCCCGTTCTGTGGGTCCTGAGTTGGGCATGCTGGCCGCATCACGCGAAGCCATGACCACTAAAAAAGATTTGGTGCAACGCTTCTTGTGGGCTTACCTCAAAGTAGAAGAGCAAATGGCCAAGAACAATGACATGTTTGCCGAAGCTTATTCCAAATACACAGGTTTGCCTTTGAATGTGACCAAGGATTCAGCCAAGATTATCAAGCTGGGCGGCGTCTTGACCAAAGAGCAAGTGAGTCGTTTGGCTGAGGCTGCCTTCAAACAAGGCATCGTGCAAAAAGACGTGACCAAAGAAGCTGCCGAGCTATACGACGACAGCATGGCCAAAGAAATCAAGAAGTAATCTAAGGGATACACCATGAAGACGATGGCACATTTCAAGCAACTGATCCTTGGCTTGGTGGTTCCAACTGCCGTCGTCGTCTTGTGGCAGGTCATGGGCAGTATGCCCGGCATGGCCGGCATATTGCCCACACCACTGAAAGTTCTCGAAGGTTGGCAAAGTTGGATTTTTGCAAAGCCAAGCCTTGGACTTAACCCCTACTTAGGCACTTGGCTTGCCAATGTGGAGTACTCCTCCATGCGAGTCGCTCAAGGCTTTACGCTGGCTGCACTCATTGGTGTGCCGCTAGGCTTGTTGATTGGTTGGAGTAAATTCATCTCACAGATGTTTGACCCCATGATTCAAAGCCTGCGTCCAATTCCCATCACAGCGTGGTTACCTTTTTCCATTGCAGTCTTTGGCATTCGTGACATTGGCTCCATTTTCTTAATTTTTCTGGGTGGCTTCTACGCCATCGTGGTCAACACCACACAAGGGGCTCGCGATGTTGACCGCAACTTAGTGCGAGCTGCATTGATGATGGGTGCCAGTCGCACTCAACTGCTTCTTCGCGTTGTGTTGCCTGCAGCCATGCCGTCTATCTTTACAGGCTTGCGCATTGGTTTAGGCATTTCGTGGACAGCGGTGATCGTCTCTGAAATGGTGGCTGTTAAATCGGGCTTAGGCTATGTTTTATGGGATGCCTACTATGTGGGCCGCATGGACATTGTGCTGGCAGACATGGTGTCAATAGGTGCCATGGGTTACATCAGCGATCGCATCATTGTTTTCATCGAACGCAAGATACTGGTTTGGCGAATTTTGCAAAGTCACTGAAATTCTTATGTCAAATATCTCCGTTCAAGACCTTTGTAAAACCTATCCAGGTCAGCCTCCAGTCAAAGCACTCGATCGGATTGACCTCGAAGTACCGCCAGGCGAATTTGTCGCTTTGCTGGGCCCTTCTGGCTGCGGCAAGTCCACCCTGCTCAATCTGATTGCAGGGTTTGAGTCACCCACCTCAGGTGTTTTACAGGTTGAGCAAAAAGCAGTTCTTGCACCGGGGCCAGATCGAGGTGTGGTTTTTCAAGAAGCGGCTTTATTCCCATGGTTAACTGTTTGGGAAAACGTCGTCTTTGGCCCCAAAGTACAAGGCTTGCCCAAAGCCGAATACGAGGAGCGTGCCAACGAGATGATCAGCATTGTGGGTTTGCAGGACTTCAAAAACCACCTGCCTGTGCAGCTGTCAGGCGGTATGCGCCAACGAGTGGGTATTGCTCGCATTCTCACTTTGGGCTCTCGTGTATTGTTGATGGACGAGCCCTTTGGTGCGCTCGACGCGCAAACCCGATTAACGATGCAAGAGCTTTTGTTGTCGGTATGGCAAAAACTCAAACCAACCATCATCTTTGTGACGCATGACATCGATGAAGCCATTTTTTTGTCCAACACCATTTATGTCATGTCGGCACGACCTGGCCGCATCCAATCCAAACTTGTTGTGCCATTAGCACGCCCACGCACTGTGGCAGATACCGCGAGCGAGGCCTTCAGCGCCATGAAGCTCGACATACTTAACCTCATTCGACACACTCATGGCTAATCCTCGAATTCCCTATCGCTTTTCTGATGAAGGTCCCCAACTGGTTGCCCCTAAAGAAGGCGCCATCTTGGTCCATTTGGTTGTCAATGTTGAGCACTGGCAATTTGAAGCAAGCATGCCGCGCACCATCATCACACCCCCACACGGCAAGGAGACTGTGCCTGATGTCCCTAACTTCAGCTGGGCCGACTACGGCATGCGTGCTGGCTTGCCCCGAATCATTGACGCCATCAGCAGCCGCGGTTTACCTGCGTCCACCAGTTTCAATGCTGGAGTGATTCAAGCTTATCCGCGCGCAGCTGAAGCCATGCACAAAGCGGGTTGGGAATTCATTGGACACGGCGTTCATCAAAAGGCACTCAACCATACCGATGGCGAAGAGTCACAGATTGTGACCAGCCTCGACATGATTGAGGCTTTCACTGGAAAACGGCCCAAGGGTTGGCTCAGTCCAGGCCTTCGCGAGTCGCACGACACACCAGACATCTTGAAAAAGCAAGGCGTCGAGTACGTCTTTGACTGGGTGGTTGACGATGTGCCGCATTGGATGCACACCAAGCATGGCCCGCTATTGGCAATGCCCTACAACCTGGAAGTCAATGACTCCATCATTTACGCGGTTGAAAAACACGCTTCCAATGAAATGTTTCAACGCCTGTCCAACACGCTGAGTTTGTTCAGACGTGAATGCTTGAAGCAACCGCGTGTATTGTCTTTGGGATTACACCCGCATTTGATTGGCGTACCTCATCGTTTTGAAAGCTTCGAAAAAATGCTCGACTTGCTGATGGCCACACCTGAAGTTTGTTTTATGACAGGTGAAAAAATGTCCCATTGGTATTCGTCTCAAGTACCCGCGCCTTCCAACTGATACAACTTTACTGAGACTCCTTATGAATTTAGAACTAACGGGGCAACGCGTCCTCATCACCGGCAGCTCCAAAGGCATTGGCTTGGCCATTGCCCAAGCGTTTGCAGCAGAAGGTGCCGTGCCCGTTTTGGTTTCGCGCGACCAAGCCAATTTGGCGCATGCGGTGCAAGCCATCAAAGCAGCGCATCACATCACACCTGAAATCATAGAAGCTGACTTGAGTCTGCCAGACTCCGCTGAGGCGCTGTTTCAAAAGGTTGGCGTGGTTGATGTGTTGGTCAACAACGCAGGCGCCATTCCGGGTGGCAACATCCACGACATCACGGAGCAACGCTGGCGGCAGGCTTGGGATCTCAAACTCTACAGTTACATCAATCTGACGCGCGCTTATTTACCGAGCATGGAAAAACGCGGCAAAGGGGTCATCGCCAACATCATCGGCATGGCCGGTGCAGCGCCACGCTATGAGTACATTTGCGGCTCTGCGGCCAACGCGGCCCTGATGGCATTCACACAAGGTTTGGGAGGGGTTACGGTACGCCAAGGCGTGCGTGTTTTTGGCATCAACCCATCACCTACTCGAAGCGATCGCATGCAAGGCATGTTGCAGCAACAAGCCACAACCAAATTGGGCGATGCCTCGCGCTGGCAAGAGTTAACATTGGGAATGCCTTTTGGTCGCATGGCCGAGCCTGACGAAATTGCTAAACTGACAGCGTTCTGTGCATCCCCCCTGTGCAGTTACCTCAGCGGCAGCGTGATCAACGTTGACGGTGGTCAGATGTTCACCACACCCAACAAATAATTTATGCACCCCCAAAATTTTCCAGAACTGCGCGAAGGCGTACGCCAAGTTGTCTCAGCTTTTGATTCCCGCTATTGGCAAGAGGTCGATGAGGCCCGCGCCTTCCCCGAAAAATTTGTGACTGCCTTAACCGATGCGGGTTGGCTTTCTGCTCTCATTCCAGAAGAATATGGCGGCTCCAACTTGAGCCTGACCGAAGCCAGCGTCATCATGGAAGAAATCAACCGTGCTGGCGGCAATTCGGGCGCGTGCCATGGCCAGATGTATGTCATGGGTTGCGTCGTTCGGCACGGCTCGAAAGCACAGAAAGATGCTTTATTGCCCAAGATTGCGTCGGGTGAATTGCGCATGCAATCGATGGCCGTCACTGAACCCACAACCGGCTCAGACACCACCCAACTTAAAACCATGGCGGTGCGCCAAGGCGATCACTATGTGGTAAATGGTCAAAAGGTGTGGACTTCACGTTTGCAGCATTCCGATTACTTGCTTTTGTTGGCCCGAACCACGCCCCTTGCAGAAGTGAAGAAGAAATCAGAAGGCTTGTCGGTTTTCTTGGTGGACTTGCGTGAAGAAGTGGGCAAGACCATCACCGTCAAACCCATTCGCAACATGGTCAATCATGAAACCAATGAAATTTTTATAGACAACCTGCGCATTCCGGTAGAAAACCGCATCGGTGAAGAAGGCCTAGGCTTGAAATACATTTTGGATGGATTGAACGCCGAGCGAATTTTGATTGCTGCAGAATGTATTGGTGATGGTTATTGGTTTGTCGATCGTGCCACGGAATATGCCAAACAACGTGTCGTATTTGGCCGTGCCATTGCACACAACCAAGGCGTTCAATTTCCCATAGCCAAAGCCCACATCAATGTCGAAGCGGCCAGCTTGATGCGCTATGAAGCTGCACGCTTGTTTGATGCAGGCGTACCTTGCGGCGCACAAGCCAACATGTCCAAGCTTTTGGCAGCAGACGCTTCTTGGGAGGCCGCCAATGTCTGCTTGCAAACCCATGGTGGTTTTGGTTTTGCCGCCGAATACGACATTGAACGTAAATTCCGTGAGACCCGTCTGTACCAAGTGGCCCCTATCTCAACCAACTTGATTTTGTCTTACGTAGGTGAGCATGTTCTGGGCATGCCCAAGTCTTACTGAGCGAGCGCCATGTCTAACTTCGAATTGCCTCTTTACACCACCCTTGATTGCAAACAAGTCAGCACCCACGTGCTTCAAGTTTGCATGAACCGGCCCGAAGTGGGCAATGCACTGAACACCCAAATGGCAATGGACATGCTGGACTTGTGGACGCGCCTGACCGATGTTCCCGGCGAGATTCGCTGTGTGGTTTTAACAGGTGCAGGCAGCAAGATATTTTGTGCGGGCGGCGACCTTAAGGAGCGAAACGGCATGACGCCCCAAGCTTGGCAGCATCAACATGAAATTTTTGAGCGCTCGTATTGGGCGCTGATTGATTTACCTTTGCCCGTCATTGGCGCCATCAATGGCCATGCCTTTGGAGGTGGTTTAGAAATAGCACTTTCTTGCGATTTCTTGTATGCCAGTCAAGATGCACGGCTCGCGTTTCCAGAAGTTACCTTGGGCATCATGCCCGGCATGGGTGGTACACAAAATTTGCCGCGTGCCTTGGGCGAAAGACGCGCCAAAGAATTGATCATGACGGGGCGTCCCTTTAGCGCTGCAGAGGCCTGTGAATGGGGCTTGGTCAACCAATTGGCTGCTTCTGCTCAAGTTCTGTCACTTGCGTTGGAAACTGCGTAAAAAATTACCAATAATGCGCCTCTGTCCGTTCGACAAATCAAAAAATCTATCCGATATGGCGACCAAATGGAATTGCGTACAGCCTATCGTTTTGAGGTGGAGGCCTACAACAAATTGGTGGACACTGACGATCGAAGAGAAGGCGTGGTCGCCTTCAACGAAAAGCGTCCGGCTGTCTTCAAAGGTCGATAAGTCAAACTGAGGTCTGGGTGATTTCCTCAAATACCCCCTCCTGGACTGAACAATTGCTGGCCTTGCAAGGCCGTCCCATTACAGACCAAGATCGCCAACGCGCTGCATTGCACTTAGTCGACTGGTTTGGCAGCGTGATGTTGGGTCATCTCTCAGCTGCTGGAGAAGCCATCAGCCGTTGGGCAGCGCATGCGTCTAAAGGCGCTTGTTGGACAGTGGGAGGGCTGCACTTGAGCAGCGAGTCAGCTGCCTTGTTCAACGGAAGCTTGGGCAATATTTTTGAGTTGGACGATTTACACCGCGCCGCCATCGTGCATCCAGCGGACACTATCATGGCCGCAGCGCTGGCGGTCGCACAAAAAGAAAAAGTTTCACCTCAGGCATTTCTAGATTCTGTTATTCGCGGCTACGAAGTGGCCATACGTATTGGTTTGCTAGCTGGCACTCCACATTATCAGCACTGGTACAGCACGGCCACATGTGGTGTGTTTGGTGCCGCAACGACTTGTGCCAGCTTGCTGCAATTAAATGCTGACCAAGCCACGAATGCCTTGGCCCAAGCGGGCATGCAAGCGAGTGGCGTTTGGCAGTGTCGCTTAGAACCAGGATTTTCTAAGCAACTGGCCACTGGGCGCAGTGCGCAATCGGGTGTGTTGGCGGCAGACTTGGCATCGGCTGGTTTGGAAGGACCGCGCCACATCCTTGAAGGACAGCATGGTTGGCTGGCAGCCACTGGAAGTCTGCCAACATTGAAGCATTCAATGAAGGTACTCTCACCTGATATAAATGCGCCATGGCTGATTCACGAGGTGAGCTTCAAACCATGGCCCGTATGTCGTCATGTGCACCCGGCCATTGCTTGTGCCATTCAACTTCACAAAAAAATAGACCGTGTTGACGATATCGTTCGCATCGAAATAAGTACCTACCAAACAGCCCTTGATTTTGCCAACGAGCCG
>SHXD01000073.1 GCA_009693505.1 Limnohabitans sp. | reverse complement strand
AAGACAGGCACCAGAAGGGCGCTGTACAAAAGCAGAGGCCACAAAAAACTCACGGAGCGGAGGTCAGGCACGCCAAAGTCTCCTTTTTCGCAATTCAGAGAACCTCAACAGTGCTGCGGCAATGTCTTCGTCGGTTGAAAGCTCCAAGGCATCGACGCCCGACTGCGCAAAAGTGGTTTGCAATTGCAGTTCTCTTTCTTCGACCAATTTGGCATAGCGCATTCTGAATTTTGGATTGGCTGTGTCGATCAACAATTGTTCTGAGGATTCAGAATCTTGCAATGTCATGAGACCTGCATTGGGCAATTGCATCTCAACGGGATCGTAAAGTCTGGCAGCCACCGTGTCGTGTCGACGGCCCAAGTGGGACAGTTCTTTGGCCCAATCAAAATGACCCATGAAGTCCGAAACCACAAAGACGCAAGATCGACGTTTAAGCAAGCCATTGGCTCTGGCCAGCCATTGGTTTAAATCTGTCTGATGCGGCGCTTTGGAGACCCCTGTGATTTGAGCCGTATGCAAAACATGAAGAAGGTGGCGACGCCCCATGCGGGCTGGGATGTATTTAAAACCGGTAGCGTCAGCGGGGCTTAAGATCAGCGCCCCAATCCGATTGCCACGCTGCATGAGCAACTTGGCCATGATGGCTACAAAGGCCAACATGAGTTCGCGTTTGCTTTGGCCCGCGCTTGCAAAATCCATGGAGCCCGACAGGTCCAATAAAAACCAAGCACTGATTTCTCGATCCTCTTGGTGTTCTCGCACATAAGGCGTCTGCATGCGTGCCGTGACATTCCAATCAATGTGCCGCACATCATCATGCGTTTGGTATTCACGCAAGTCGGCCAACTCCAAGCCGGCACCTCTGAACAAGGTTTGGTGGTCTCCTTGCAGCAAGCCATCTAGACGCCGCAGGACTGTCCACTCGAGCTGCTGCAATAAGGCTTCAGCTGACATTCGATGCCATGGGTTGGCTGGGCATGGGGATGGCCTTCATGACTTCTTGAATGATGGCATCGGGTGTTTTCCCCTCAGCCAATGCTGTGTAGGAGAGGACCAAGCGGTGTCTTAAAAGATCGGGCACCAAGTCGGCGACATCTTCAGGCAGTGCGTAATCGCGGCCGCGCATCAGAGCCAGTGCGCGTGCCCCTTCAATCAGCCCGATGCTGGCCCGAGGACTGGCGCCAAAACTCAGAAAACCTTTAAGGTTTTCTAAACCATAGCGTTCAGGAAAGCGTGTGGCAGATATCAGTTTGACAGCGTAGTGAATCAGGCTGGGATCGACATAACAATGTCGGCATTGCGCTTGAAGTTTCTGTAAGTCTTCTGGGTTAATGACGCCCGTGACTTGTGCCCCGCCAGAAATCACGCGTTGGACAATGACAAACTCATCATCTTCCGAAGGGTAGTCAATCAATACCTTCATCATGAAGCGGTCTACCTGCGCCTCTGGAAGGGGGTAGGTACCTTCCGTTTCAATGGGGTTCTGCGTGGCCATGACCAAGAAGGGCGAAGGGACCCGATGTGATTTTCCTGCGATGGTGACTTGTCTTTCCTGCATCACTTCAAGCAAGGCGCTTTGAACTTTGGCAGGGGCGCGGTTAATTTCGTCGGCCAGTAACAGGTTGGTGAAAACGGGGCCCAACACGGTGCTGAACTCACTCGTTTGCTGATTGAAAATTCTGGTGCCAATCAAGTCGGCAGGCAGTAAATCAGGCGTGAATTGAATTCGACTGAATTGACCGTTCAAGGTTTTGGCAAGTGTGTTCACAGTCAATGTTTTGGCCAAGCCTGGCACACCTTCAATCAGGAGGTGACCCTGTGCAAGCAAGGCAATCAAGACACGTTCTAAAAAAAGATCTTGTCCTACAACAACTCGCTTGACTTCATACATGACCCTTTGCATCAGCGCTGCAGCCTCTGCTGGGTCATGCAGCTGAGGTGCTGTGTTCTGACCGCGCCAAGCTTCGTTTGATTGAGTCATGTGTTTCCCTCCGAAAAAATTTAAAAAGGTGGTAAGCCGACGGCACTTCCCGCGCTCTCAATGGTGGTAGCAAAGCCAATGCCAATGAAGGTTCTGGCCGATGTGGGGTTCAGAATAGCCGTCACGATGCCAATGACCTCTCCTGACATATTGACCAAGGGGCCACCGGAGTTGCCAGGGTTGGCTGCCGCGTCGAATTGAATCAGGCCGCTAAGGGCTTGATTGCCATCAGGCGATTTGAACTGTCGATTCAAACCAGAGACAACGCCTGCCGAAACTGAAGGTCCGATGCCGAATGGAAAGCCAACGACCACCACTTGGTCGCCTGGCAAGAGTTGCTGACTGGACCCTAAAACTGCGGGCTCAAGATCGTCAGGAATTTTTTGAGGTTTGATGACCGCCAAGTCTTTTTCAGGTTGCACGCCAATCACAATGGCCTCTGCTTCACTGCCATCAAAAAAAGTGACCTTCAATTTTTTGGCACCCGCAATGACATGAAAATTGGTCAAAATTGTGCCATCGTCTTTGATGACAACGCCCGTGCCAACGCCACTTTCTTTGTCGACGTCTTTGTTTTTTGGATCAGTAATATAGGACTGGACATGGACGACTGCACCCTGGACCGATGCGGCAGCCTTTGCGCTTTGAGATGGAAGCTCTTTGTTTTGCAGGGTGTGCATCACAGCGCCATCAATATCACTTTGGGTGAGGCTTTTGGGCAAAGGGTTGAGCTTGAGGAACACGCCCATGGCAAGCATGCTTAAGACGACGCCAAACAAGAAGACTGCGGCAAAATCCCACCGAAGGACTGATTTCAAAAATTGAAGCTTGTTCGAAGTGAGGGATGCAGACTTGGCTGGCTTGCCTAAGTCGGACAAGGACGCGGTTGAATCGGTAGCCGTGTTCATAACAGAAGCTACAGTTCGCGTGCTTTTGCTAAAAACCGCTTCTCGTTTCATGGAATAACCATAACATAAGCTTCAATGGTAAATTGTCGGAACTTGCGAAAACCCTATTGGCTATGCAATTTTTAAATCCCTTCATGCTCTGGTCCCTGTTGCTCTTGCCGCTCATGCTGGCAGGCTATTTGTGGCTTTTAAGGCGCAAGCGGCAGCAAGTCGTGAGCTTTTCGGCCGTCTCTTGGATCTTGCAAAACATGGATCTTCCGTCCCCTTGGCGGCGGCATGTCCCGCCAGCCCTGATCGGTGTGGCCATGGCGCTTTTGTTATTTGCCAGTGCCAGGCCGATGGCCAGAGTCACCTTGCCAGCCGACTACATGACGCTCATCATGGCCATGGATGTCTCCCGAAGCATGCTGGCAGAAGATGTAGAACCCAGCAGAATTAAGGCGGCTCAAAAGGCAGCCAAAGAATTTTTACAAGACCTGCCCAAAAACGTTCGAGTCGGAATCGTTTCGTTTGCCGGCAATGCACAGGTCGTGCAGCATGTGTCGCAAGACAAAGACGAGCTGGTTGCTGCAATTGATCGTTTCCAATTGCAGAGGGGCACAGCCACAGGCAGCGGCCTGTTGTTGGCCTTGAGTACGCTCAGGCCAGAAGCGCAGATTGACTTGGAGGCGGCGCTCTACAACACCAATCCTTTTGGCTATAGCGATCAAGGCCGTCAAGGTCAGGCAGGTGGATCAAAAAGTTTGGATGCCAAACCAGCTGCTCAAGAGCGCCCTCCCGAGCCCCCTGGCTCCTACAAGGGCGGCGCCATCGTTTTACTCACGGATGGACGCCGCACGACGGGCCCTGATCCCTTGCTGGCTGCAAAAAGGGCAGCTGATTTGGGCGTGCGTGTTTACACCGTTGGTTTTGGCACACCGAATGGTTTTATTCCGGGCTATGAGGGCTATTCATTTTTTACCAAAGTGGATGAGGAAGCTTTAAAGGGTATTGCCAAGATCACAGAAGCCGACTATTTCAAGGCGGGCTCAGCAGAAGATTTGAAGCAGGTCTACAAGCACCTCTCTGCGCAATTCACGATGGAAAAACGTGACACAGAAATAACAGCCTTGCTTTCAGGGTTGGCACTGGTGTTCGTTTTTCTCGCGCTCTTGCTCTCGGCACTTTGGTTCAGATTAGGTCCGCAGAATTCTTTTAAATCTTTTGTGAGGTGATGCTATGGTTGAAAACGGCATCTTGAAAATTGAGTCTATGAAAAATCGCTGTACCCCTGCAGAATGGCAAGCCCGAGTTGATTTGGCGGCTTGCTATCGCTTGGTGGATATGTATGGCATGTCCGACATGATGGCCAACCATGTCTCGTGCAGTGTGCCAGGCGAAGAGGGCGCCTTTTTAATCAATGCTTACGGCATGATGTACGAAGAAATCACAGCTTCTAGCCTGATCAAAATTGACATTCATGGCAATATTTTGGACAAGCCTGACTTTGGTGAATTGAACTATGGCATCAACAAAGCAGGTTATGTGATTCACAGTGCCATTCATGAAGCACGGCCAGAAGTCAGGTGCATTATTCACACGCACAGTTGGGCTTCCATGGCGGTTTCTTCGCTTGAGTGTGGCTTGTTGCCCTTGACGCAAACTGCCATGCGGTTTTTGAAGATTGCCTACCATGACTACCAAGGCGTAGTTCTGAACAACGAAGAGAAAGCCTCTCTTCTAGATGACTTAGGTCAGGGTGAGGCTTTGATTTTGCGCAATCATGGCGCACTGACAGTGGGAAAAAGTGTGGGGGAAGCGTTTAACTGGGCGCACAGATTAGAGCTGGCATGCCACTCGCAGTTGGCTGCCATGGCTTGCAATACGGCCTTCACCAAAGTGGCGTCAGATGTTTTAGAAGAAACATGGAACAACTACCAGCCTAGTACTCGCAGGCCTTATGGCTTGATGGAGTGGCCAGCACTGTTGCGTAAATTAGACCGCTTAGATCCAAGCTACCGAACCTAAATCGAAATCAATCGGTTCTGTTTCATTCAAGTGCACTTATGAAGATATTGCTGTCAGAGTTGGCTTTGCGAACTTTATCGCAAGACATTGCCAAGGTAATGGGCCCTCGACCTTTTGAATGCGTGAGCTTTGAGGATGCCGTTGCCTCGGGTCGGCGCGATTTTGATGTGGCCTTTATCTCGCGCGATGTCACAGGCCTTTCTACCAAGCACGAGCTTGCCCCCAGCCTGAAGGCTTGCTACAAAGTATTAGAAGAGTCTCCCAATTTACGCTGGGTTCACATTCACTCTGCAGGCGCTGATCGCGATGTGTACGTTCGCCTGAAAGCAAAGGGTGTGCAGGTTGCCACATCGTCCGGCGCAAATGCTGAAGTGGTAGCCCAAACGGCCTTGGCTGGCTTGTTGGCTTTGTCGCGAAAATTTCCGGAACTGGTTCATGCCATGCATGCGAAAAAGTGGGCGCCTTTGCTCGGCTCTCAATTGCCTCCCGATTTAAGCGGTCAAACGGCTTTGTTGGTGGGATGGGGTCCTATTGCACAAAGAGTTGCACTGTTTTTGTCAGTGTTAGGTCTTCGTTTGAAAGTGGTTCGCCAGCAAGCTCAAGTTGAATCTCTTTCGAAGACTGCAGCTAATTCTCATCAGCCAGAAATGCTCACCTTTGAAAACATCGACAGCGCTTTGCCATCAACCGACTGGGTCATCTTAATGTGCCCCTTGACTGATAAAACTCGAGGGTTGATTAATGCCCGAAGCTTGAGTTTGCTGCCGCCTGGAGCTGGCTTGGTGAATGTGTCTCGCGGTGAAGTCGTGGTCGAAAAGGACTTAATTGAAGCGCTTCAAAATGGCAGCTTAGGAAGCGCTTATCTGGATGTTTTTGAGCACGAACCGCTCTCACAAGCATCACCCCTGTGGAATTTGCCGAATGTGATTCTGACGCCCCATTCAGCGGGTTTTTCTGCAGGGAACGAATTGAGAGTGAGCCACATGTTCTTGGATAATCTTGCTACTTGGGCTTTTGAATAAAAAATACCATGCTACAATTTAGAGGTTAGCGGCTGTAGCTCAGCTGGATAGAGTACTTGGCTACGAACCAAGGGGTCGTGGGTTCGATTCCTGCCAGCCGCACCAGATTTCGATTTTTCGAGACTAGATCACAGCTTAGAGGCTTGCGCCCCTAGGCTGCTTTTCTTTGTGCAAACCGGATTTGAATCGACATATTCCAATGAAAGACCATGAGCAAAGCTTTCACACGCGAAACAGACGGCAACGACGATGACGATGGGGAAGATCCCAGTCTGCCGCCGTTGCCGGCTGGCACCCGCAACTACATGACCCCTCAGGGGTATGCCAACTTGCGTGCTGAGTTGTTTACGCTGATGGACGATGAGCGCCCCAAGGTGGTTGAAATTGTGCATTGGGCTGCCAGCAATGGTGACCGCTCTGAAAACGGTGATTACATTTATGGAAAAAAGCGCTTGCGTGAAATTGATCGCCGTATTCGATTTATCACCAAACGCTTAGAAATTGCAGAAGTGACAGATCCGAGCGGACACCACGGCAAATCCCAAGTGTTCTTTGGGGCCACAGTTACCTATGTGGAAGAAAACGGAGATGAGCGCACTGTCACCATTCGTGGCATTGACGAGGCCGACAGCTTGAAGGGTGAAGTTAGTTGGGTGTCACCCATTGCACGCACTTTGTTGAAGTCGAGCACAGGCGATCTGCTCAAGTTGGTCACACCTCAAGGCTGGCGCGAAATTGAAGTGCTTCATGTGACTTATCCAAAGCCAGGCGAACATTGACCTTGAATGTGATGCGCAGTCCGAATTGGCGCCTTACTCTTGTGCTGTATTTTGCCCGCGCACGCGGTGCGTCATGCGCTCTGCATTCAATACAGCGGGTGTGCGTTTCAAGTTCTTGAGAACTGTTTCAAGATGGCTGACATCGCGCACAGAAATGACAAAAGTATTTTCTGCGGCATCTTGCACGCTGGCTTGCCCCATCTCCACGTGAATGATGTCGACCTCTGAGTTGGCCAGTGTGCCAGCCACTCTGGCCAATACGCCTTTGGTGTTGACCACCGTGACGCGGATGCTGGTCTCGAAGCTGCGCATCATTTCATCAGACCACTCCACGCCAATGAACCGTTCACTGTCTTTCTGCTGGAGCTTCATGCCGACGCTGCAATCTGCCGTGTGAACAGCCAAGCCTTCACCGCGGCCCATGTAGCCAATGATTTTGTCGCCCGGCAGTGGGCGACAGCAAGGTGCGTATACGACTGAGGCGTTTTCGGTGCCATCCAACAAGATAGCGCCTTGGGAGATGGTGTCGTTGGCCATGAACCGTTCGCGTGTCATGAGCAATGGATCGGGCTTCTCGCCCATCTCTGCTAACAATGCCGCCATGCGTTTGGCCACGATGCTGGCAATGCGTTTGCCAAGTCCAAGATCGACCAACAAATCGCTGCGATTTCGGTTGCCAGTGAAGCGAAATACTTTTTCCCACAGGCCGTGATAGCGGGATGGATCGTCTGGTAATTTTTCAATGCCTTCAGCGCGCAATGCTTGCGTGAGAAGTTTCAAGCCCAAGTCCATCGATTCACTGTGTGCCATGGTTTTGAGGTGATGCCTGATTCTGGAGCGCGCGCGGCCCGTTCTGACAAAGCCAAGCCATGATGGGTTGGGCTCTGAAACGGGTGCCGTCATGACCTCGACCACATCGCCATTTTTTAACTCTGTGCGCAAGGGAACTTGTAGGTTGTTTATTTTGGCAGCTACCAAATGATCGCCAAGATTGCTGTGAATCATGTAGGCGAAATCGACCACGGTTGCACCTCGTGGGAGTGACATGATTTGGCTCTTTGGCGTGAAAACATAAACGGCATCGGGAAACAAATCAACTTTGACATGGTCCCAAAATTCGGAAGCGTCGCGCGTTTCCTTTTGGATGTCTAACAGTGATTGCAGCCATTGAGTCCCCAATCGTTCGGCTTCCATGCTGGCAGTTGACTTGTCCTTGTACAGCCAGTGCGCCGCAACACCAGATTCGGCCACCACATTCATGGCTTCGGTGCGCATCTGAAATTCAACATTGACGCCAGAGGGCCCCACCAAAGTGGTGTGCAAAGACTGATAGCCGTTTACTTTGCCAATGGCAATGTGGTCCTTGAATTTGCCAGGGACAGGCTTGTACATCTGATGCAAAATGCCCAACGCGGTATAGCAATCAATGACCGAGGGAACAATGAGTCTGAAGCCATAAATGTCGGTCACTTGAGCAAAACTCAGGTGCTTGCCATCCATTTTTTTGTAGATAGAAAAGAGCGTTTTTTCGCGGCCAGAAATTTGTACATCAATTTTAGCCTTTGAGAACGTGGACTCAAGTTCGGCTTGAACTTTTTGAATCAAATCACGTCTTCGATTTCGAGCTTTGGCAACAGCCTTTGCCAGAATGGCATAGCGCCAAGGCTTCAAGTGGCGAAATGACAGATCTTGCAATTCGCGGTAGGTTTGATTTAAGCCTAAGCGGTGTGCAATGGGCGCATAGATTTCTAGAGTCTCTGAAGAAATGCGTCCCCATTTTTCGCGAGGCATATCGGCCATGGTGCGCATGTTGTGCGATCGATCGGCCAACTTGATCAAGATCACTCGCACATCTCGGGCCATGGCCAAGAGCATTTTCCGGAATGATTCAGCCTGATTTTCTTCTCGGGTGTTGAACTCCAATTTGTCCAATTTGGTTAAGCCATCGACCAATTCAGCCACTGAGGATCCGAACTTTTCAATCAAGTCAGACTTGGTGACATTGCAATCCTCCATGACATCGTGCATGAGCGCCGCCATCAAAGCTTGCGCATCAAGCTTCCACTCAGTGCACTGGGTGGCTACTGAAATAGGGTGTGTGATGTAGGGCTGACCATCTTTGCGAAGCTGGCCTAAATGGGCTTCATCTGCAAATCGATAGGCTTTGCGCACCAGGTCGATGTCTGATGCAGAGAGATAGCTGAGTTTGGCGACCAAGGCGGCAAAACTGGCCGCAGCGGCATTGGCAGCACTGGCACTTGGCATGCCAACCAAGATGTTGTGAGCGTTATCTCGCTTTCCCAGCTTGGTTGTACCAGCGGAATTGTGAAAAACAGATGTAAAAGCTGCGCGCATCCCTTAAATGTAACGCGGCTGAGAAAAAGCCCCAGGTTTTGAAACTTTGGGGCTTTTTGATGCTACGCCTTGATGGCCTGGCTTAATGTAGAAATTAGTTAACTTTTTTCAGCATTTCCAAACCGACTTTGCCAGCTGCAATTTCACGCAGGGCTGTGACGCCTGGCTTGTTTTTGCTTTCGACTCGGGGTGTATGGCCCTGACTTAGCATGCGTGCGCGGTAGGTGGCAGCCAATACCAATTGGAAACGGTTAGGGATCTGTTCGAGGCAATCTTCAACGGTAATGCGGGCCATGTCGGTCTCCGGTAAAAAAATCAGGTGATATGGAGGGATTCGAAAGTTTCGGCACGGGCTCGGTGCTGGGCTAGATATTTCAGTCGCTGAGCGTGCACGATGGCCTTAAGGTCAAACAAGGCTCGATCGAAAACTTCATTGATTATAACGAAGTCGAATTTTTTGACCTGGGCCAGCTCAATGGCCGCATTTTGCAGGCGCAATTCGATGGTTTCCGTGCTGTCTTCGCCGCGGCGCTCCAAACGGCTTCGCAATTCTTCCCAGCTGGGGGGAAGAATGAAGATCAGGATGGCGTTGGCGTACATCTTTTGGATTTGAATGGCGCCTTGGTAATCAACTTCTAAAATGACGTCAGAGCCTTGCGCCATGCGCTCTTCCAGCATCCTTTTGGAGGTGCCGTAACGGTGGCCGTGCACATTGGCCCATTCGACAAAGGCATCTCCGGCCACCATGGCATCAAACTCTTGTTCGGAGACAAAGAAGTACTCACGGCCGTGTTTTTCTTGGCCACGGGGCGCGCGGGTGGTGTGAGACACCGAAGGCAGCACGCGGGTATCTAGCTCCATCAGGGCCTTCACCAGGCTGGACTTACCCGCTCCACTGGGAGCGGCTACAACGTAGAGGTTTCCAGGATATTCCATGGCAAGGAGTGTAATGGGGTATGAGGCTTGTGGTGCAGCAGTGTGGCGACTTATTCGATGTTTTGCACTTGCTCACGCATTTGCTCGATGAGCACCTTCATGTCGACCGATATTTTGGTGAGTTCCAGAGCGGCCGATTTAGACCCCAAGGTGTTCGCTTCTCGGTGGAGTTCTTGAATGAGAAAGTCCAAGCGCTTGCCAATGTCGCCCCCCTTTTTAATCAAACGACTGAGTTCATCCAAATGGGAGGCCAATCGGGTGAGTTCTTCGGCCACATCGATGCGAATGGCAAAAGCAGTGGCTTCTGTCAGGGCGCGGTCTTTGGCGACATCGGACGAAACTGTGCCTTCAGACAAGGCCATGGCCTCGTTCCAACGGTCAATGAAGCGCTGGCGCTGCTGTTCAACCAAAAGGGGCAGCAAGGGCGCCGCTTGTTCTGCCAAAGTGCGCAGTTGGCTTATTCGGTCTTGCAACATTTCGGCCAGCCGTGCACCCTCTCTAGCTCGGGCGTCTTTAAGCGCTTTAACCGCTTGTATGGCCAAGGGCATAAGGTCGGCCTCGTTCAGGCCTGTCCCTGACTTTTCGTGAGAGGCCAGTTTGATGACATCAGAAACACTGAGATCTCGCGCACCTGGCAGCCAGCTTTGAATCTTGTTTTGCAAACTCAGGAGTTTTTGGAGCGTAACAATGGCTGGATCGGTCAGCTCGGCATCTTGGTTGCTGTGGTAAACGGCACGAACCTCGACTTTGCCTCGCTTGATGTGCTGAACGATGTGTTCACGAAGCGCAGGCTCTGTGTGACGCAGTTCGTCGGGCAGGCGAAAACTCAGGTCCAAAAAGCGGCTGTTGACCGATCTAATTTCCAAACCAAAACGGACCGTTGGTGAAGCTGAGGAATCGGTGCTTCCCTCTGCGGCAGGCGTGCTGGACTGCACGCTGGCATACCCGGTCATACTGTAAACTGGCATGGATTCTTTCTTGGATACAGCAGCAAGCCACTGCTGATCAGTTGGGGGCTTGGCCGCTTTGCCTCTTGCCTATGCCCGATTATCTCAAACTTAAACAACGCCTCACCATGACCAGCACTTTTACAACTTCAACACGCGCCCATGGCCGGAATCAAAACCAATTGCGCCCCGTGAAAATTACACGGGGTTACACCGTGCATGCAGAAGGCTCTGTGCTCATTGAGTTTGGCGATACCCGTGTGTTGTGCACGGCATCTGTGGAAGAGAAGGTACCTGGACACAAAAAAGGCAGCGGTGAGGGTTGGGTCACTGCTGAATACGGCATGCTGCCCCGCGCTACTCACACCCGCGGCGATCGCGAAGCCGCGCGTGGCAAACAAAGTGGCCGCACTCAAGAAATTCAACGCCTGATCGGTCGGTCCATGCGCGCTGTGTTTGATTTGAAAAAATTAGGCGAGCGCACCATTCACCTCGATTGCGATGTGCTGCAAGCCGATGGCGGCACGCGCAC
>SHXD01000072.1 GCA_009693505.1 Limnohabitans sp. | reverse complement strand
CAACTTAAGCACAGCGTGCATTTGTCGACATTGACTTTCAAACTGCCCATGGGTGAAGGTTTGGGCAGGTCGATGACTTTGTTGGCATCATTTAAGACTGCAGGTGCGTATTCGCTCAAATGGTCCAAGGCCAGTTCAAGCGTGCCGCGCTTTTCAGGGGCCACTGCATATTTGGCAAACACGGCGGGTACTTGATTTTTGCTTTTTGCAGACGCTTGTTTTTGCGCCTGCAAGTTGGCTTGCAAGCTGGCATCCAAATCCATGGCACTCTTGGCCTTGATGATTTGAAAATGCTCACCGGTGTAGCCCAAGCCCGCCAGCAAACTTTGGGCAACCGCCATTTGCGCTTCTAAGCCCTCCACATATTGCGGTGCTTCTTCGTGGGTGTTGAGCACCAAGACTTGTTTGGCGCCATAGGCAATGGCCGTGAGCCAAACTTCCAAGCCCAAACTGGCGGTGTGCCACAAAGACATGGGTATGACATTGGCAGGCACGCCCTGTGCCAATTTGAGTTGGGCCGAACGACCCAAGGCTTCGATGCATGCTTGACCTGCTTCTTGGCTGTGCAACAAGAGCGTGGCATCTTTTCCGCCAGCAGAGTGATAGGTCGACAACAAGGTTTTGATTTTTAAACCTTGCTCTTGCGCTTTGGGATAACCATAAGTGAGCGCCCCAGTGGGACACACCGTGGTGCAGGCGCCGCAACCGACACAAAGGTTGGGATTGACTTTGATTTGTTGTCGCGATTTGTCGCTTGAAATGGCCTCGGCTGAACAGATGTCAACGCACGCATTGCAGCCCACAGTTTCGTTGCGACTGTGTGCACACAACTTTTGCTTGTAGGCGAAAAACTTCGGTTTTTCAAACTCGCCCACCATGTCGCGCAACTTGAGCAGGGTGGCCAAATCTTGACCGTCCCACTTGAAATAACCTTGAGGTGGTGCGTGTTGCAAAAAGCCAGGGCCTGTTGAGCCAGCGCCTCTGAGGTCCAAAATCAAATCAAACTTTTCTGTGGCCTCTAAAGGTACACGATTGAAATCAATGGCGCCGGCCGCTTGGCAAACTTTCACGCATGCGCGGCTTGAATTGCACGCATTCATGTCAATTTGATAGTCAAGGCCAATGGCGTTTTCGGGACAGGCTTCGACACAAGCATTGCAGCGGGTGCACAAATCCAAATTGATAGGATTGTTTTCGGTCCACGACACGTCAAATGCACCTAGCCATCCCGTCAGCTTTTGCAGTTGCCCTGCAATGACAGGGTATTGCCTTGACTGAGCGCCGCCGGCTTCTCCTGCACCCTGAGAAAAGATCACCACCTGCAAAACATCTGACACCAAGGCTGCCGCTTTTTCAGCTTGGTCAATGGGGCCAATGATCAGCAAACGGCCTTCGCTTTTGAATGGCACCGCGGGTACAGGATCTGGCTCTGGCAAGTGCGCAGCAGCCAGCAACGCTGCAAGCTTGGGGCCGGCGTTTTCGGCATCCCGACTCCAGCCACCCACTTCTCGAATGTTGACGAACTTGATGGGCGAAGTGGCGCCTTCTGTCTGAGAGGCCAGTTCAGAAAAAAGTTTTTTCTCTTGGGTGCAAGCCACCACCACTTCTTGGCCCGACTGAATGGCCTTTTGAAAAACACCCGCTTCTCTGCGGCAAAGAGTACTGTGCAGCGTCAGCGATTCACCCAGGGCCTGACCCAGTTTCTGGGGCTGCAGGGGCATCGTCTGATTGCAATCGCAAATGAGTGTGGTCATGGGGGGCCGGATCGTTTTCTAAAGTGGCTGAACTTGTGGCAGGGCCTGGCAAGCTGTCTGTTATTTCGGAGGGTTCTGTGGATTGTGCTTCGCTTGGGGCAGACTGTGCCACATCTTCTGGGGCTTTGACCAAACCCAAAAATTGCGCGCCGACCATTTTGGCCAACATGCCCTCGGGCAATGGGTCGGGGGTGTTGTAGTCACCAATGTAAATGTCCAAGCCGTCCATGATGTTGTAGTGCGGGTCAGCCAAGAGTTTTTTCATGGCGGCGTTGCGCACTTCTGGCGACACACCCTGCGTCATGTAGGACGTGAAATCAGATTCGGGCGTGAGTTTGGAGACATCCTCAAGGGTCAGGGCCTTGGCAGGCTCTTCTGTCGTTGCGCTCTGTGAATTTGGTGATGTATTTTTTTGGAGCGCGCCAGCCTGAGTGGCTAGGGGTACATTTTGAGATGTGGCTTGTAAGGGGTTTGTCTGTGGCTGGGTGTTGGTTGTTTGCAAAGGTTCAGCCAAAGGAGCACCTTGTTTCACAGCTTGCTTGCGCTGCGACCAGCGGCTGAAAAAGTTGCCGCTGTCTCCGCTGTTGCTGCTCTCGCTCATGCGCCGTCCACTTTCCGGCCCGAACGGTCGCCTGTAGTCACCTTGGCAGGTTGACCAAAACGATCGGTGAGGGCTTGAAAACTTTGAGGGCGCTGGCGGCGTTTCACCTCAGGGGTGTAATGATCTTTGGCAAATTCACGCACCCATTGAACGATGTCCTGAGAGGCCGGTACTTGCTCAATGGTTTCTTGCGCGTCGAGCCATCGGCCAGCATCGTGATAACTGAGCGACACACGCTCTGGCACAGCCACCAGCTCCTCGCTGAGTGCGACTTGTTCTTCCATGCGCCACATGACAAAGAAACAAGGATTGGGCGAGGTGACATTGAGCAGATAGCCTTCTGCATCGTCTGAAAAAAGTTCGACTTTGAAATTGGGAAACAACCAAAGCGCGCCATCATCGCCCTCGCGCAGACACTTTGGGGCGTGGCCAAAGTTTTCTTCTTGGGGCGTGACGTCGTCTAAAACCCAGCGCCAAGTCTGCCATTTGGCCATGTCACCTTGCACGCGCTCGCGGCGCATGACAACAGCAACATCAACAGAAGGACGGGAACTCATGGGCGGATAGTACCAATGATTGAGAGTCATCGGATCTTTGACGCCTTTGCCCGCCTTTGCCCGTCATCAAGACTTTTGAAGGCGTTTTCAAACCTTAATAGGTTTCGAGGTGCAAGCGGCCTTCTTTTTTGAGGGCAGACCCCAATGTTTCCCAATCAAGGCCCGCTTGTGTTGCCACATCGTGCAAGGCCAAGACCACACCCGACTCCATGCTCTTCAAGCCACAGACATAGAAGTAGGTATTGGGGTCTTTCAAAAGCGCCACCAAGTCGGCAGCGCGCTCGCGCATGGCGTCTTGCACATATCGCTTGGGCTGCCCCGGTGTGCGGGAAAACGCAAAATTGATGTCAATGAAATCTTTGGGTAATTTTTGCAGCGGGCCGAAGTAAGGCAATTCTTCTTGGGTACGGGCACCAAAGAACAAGATCAATTTACCACCTTCAAATTTGCCAGTTTGGCGCAATCGGCGGCGCCACTCGGTCATGCCGCGCATAGGCGCGCTGCCTGTGCCCGTGCAAATCATCACGATGTTGGACTTGGGGTGGTTGGGCATCAGGAAGCTGCTGCCAAACGGACCAATCAGTTGGATGGCGTCGCCCACTTTCACATCGCACAAATAGTTGGAACACACGCCATGAACTGGTTTGCCTTCGTGATCTTCGATGACGCGCTTCACAGTCAAAGAAACATTGTTGTAGCCGGCGCGCTCGCCGTTGCGCGGGCTTGCAATGGAGTATTGGCGTGCATGGTGCGGCTTGCCTGATGCATCGACACCCGGCGGCACGATGGCCACCGACTGCCCTTCCAACACAGGGAAAGGCATGCTGCCGAAATCAATCACGATGTGATGGGTTTCGTTGGTGGTGCCCGCTTCGTTCACTTTGAAATTGCCCACCACGGTGGCTTGTGTGGGTGTTTTCGGACCATACAAGTTGGTATAAGCGTGAGCTGCCGACCAAGGCGGCAAAGTAGCGCCATAGGCTGAGGAATTAAACACTGCTTCGCCTGAAGAACTCAGGGTATCAGCTGCCTGTGTAGGCACACTGGTGGGGGTTGATGCCGCAGTAGGATCAAGACCCATGGCTTGCAACTCAGCATCATCCAAGGCAGCAGGCAAATCGTCCCACGTCAATTGTTCTTCAGTGGAATAAGCCTTCGCCTTGGGCATGCTGCGCCAATTGTCAATGGAGCCTGTAGGGCAAGGCGGCACACAGGCCATGCACAGATTGCATTTTTCAGCGTCGACCACGTAGTTGCGTGAATCGTGGGTGATGGCACCGACCGGGCAGACCGACTCACACGTGTTGCACCGAATGCAAATCTCGGGATCGATCAGGTGCTGCTGAATTAAAACGGCTTCTGTGCTCATGGCGAGTGGTGGATTTTTAAATCAGATCTCAGCTAAAACGAACGTAGTCGAAGTCTACAGCTTGGCGGTTGATGCCCATCACAGGTGGGGCAATCCAGTTGGCAAACTTGCCTGGTTCAACCACGCGGCCCATGAGGCTGCCCACATAGGCGCGGTCTTCGTTGGTAGGCAACCACTCACCCACTTTGGCCATCCACTCTTCGCTGGTCACCACACGGCCATCGGGCGTAATTTTGGAGCCTGACAAGGAACCAATGTTGCGGTGGAAGGCTTTGTGAGGCGCTGTGAGTTTGAAGGAGATGCCAGCCTTGTCAATGACACGGTTCCAGCGATCAATGCCACCTTTGGAGTCGGTGATGTAGTCGTCGCGCAGCACTTCGTTCAATGCGTTCAACATGGGCACTTCTTTTTCAATCAGCTTGCCTTCTTCAACCGCCAAAATTTTGTAGGTGTTGCCCTTCAACACGTGGTCATCTGCGCGCTTGCCTTCTTCGTAACGGCCTTTGAGGCCAGAGCTGTAGAAGGTGGCGGCGTTGGACGACTGGTCGGCGCCGAACAGGTCAATGGTGACGGAGAAGTGGAAGTTGATGTAACGCTGAATGGTGGGCAGGTCAATCACACCGGCTGCGCGCAGCTTGGCCACGTCATCGGTTTTGAGTTGGTTCATGACATCCACAGTGCGCTGAATGGTGCGGCTGACACCGGACTCGCCCACAAACATGTGGTGCGCTTCTTCGGTCAACATGAACTTGGTGGTGCGTGCCAAAGGATCGAATGCAGATTCGGCCAAAGCACACAACTGGAATTTGCCGTCACGGTCTGTGAAGTAGGTGAACATGAAGAAGGACAACCAGTCGGGCGTTTTTTCATTGAAGGCTTGCAAGATGCGGGGGTTGTCTTCGTTGCCGCTGTTACGCTGCAGCAAAGCGTCGGCTTCTTCGCGGCCGTCTTTGCCAAAGTATTTGTGCAACAAGTAAACCATGGCCCACAAGTGACGGCCTTCTTCCACGTTGATTTGGAACAGGTTGCGCAGGTCGTACATGCTGGGCGCTGTGAGGCCCAAATGGCGTTGCTGCTCAACCGATGCTGGCTCGGTGTCGCCTTGGGTCACGATGATGCGGCGCAGATTGGCGCGGTGTTCACCAGGCACGTCTTGCCAAGCTTTTTCACCGATGTGATCGCCAAAATGAATCTTGCGTTCTTGGTCACCGGGATTCAAAAACACACCCCAACGGTAGTCGCGCATTTTGACGTGACCAAACTGTGCCCAGCCTTGGGGCTCGACGCTCACTGCAGTTCGCAGGTAAACGTCCATGTCCTTAGAGCCTTCGGGGCCCATTTCGTCCCACCAGTTGATGAAGTTGGGTTGCCATTGTTCTAGCGCACGTTGCAAAGTGCGGTCTTCAGACAAGTTAACGTTGTTAGGGATTTTTTCGCTGTAGTTGATACCTGACATGGGAAACTCCAAAAATCAACGGTGGAAGAATTTAGGGTTGCAAACTACACCACCGGGTCGCAGTCTGCACAACATTTTCAAAAACTAAATCAAACTCAATCGAACTAGAAGGCTTAAACGCGGTTCATGTCGAATTGCACTTTTTCGCCTTTGCCGTACACCTTCAAAGCACCTTTTTCACCCACTGCGTTGGGGCGCTGGAAGATCCAGTTTTGCCACGCAGTGAGGCGACCAAAAATGCGTGTCAGCATGTTCTCTTGGCTGGCGAAACGCAGGTTGGCTTCCAAGCCTGTGAGGGCATCGGGGGACATGGCGGCGCGCTCTTCCAAGCACATGCGCAATTCGTCTTCCCAGTCGATGTCATCGGGGGCCGCTGTGACCAAGCCCAAAGCCATGGCCGCATCGGCGTCCAAAGCCTTGCCAATGGCGCCACGAGCAGCTTCCATGGCGGGCACTTCTTCATAAAAGCGACGGGCCAAGCGAGCCTGATCGTTCACCATGGGGTAGAAACCGAAGTTGAATTCATTCAATTGAAGGGTCGGTGCGTTGGCTTGGTCATCGGGCAAAGCCAACATGTAAGTGCGGTCTGCACAAAACGCCAATTCAGCGAACGTGCCTGAAAAGCAAGTGCCCTGCTCAAGGATGGCAAAAATGCTGCGCGAAGACACGTCCAAGCGTGCCAAGGTGCGGCGCAAATGGCCAATGGTTTCGCGCACGAACCAATGGTCTTTGTGTGCCAACAGCGTGGCGTCGCTGGCCAATACGGCTTGTGCATCGCCCACGGCTTTGAGCAACCAGGTACCGATGTCGAGCTCGTTGGTGCGCATGTGCAAAATGGCGTCGTCTAGTTCGCGCACCATTTGCAAAGGCCACCATTGAGCGCCAGCAGCCAAGATGCCTGCGATGTCTGTGGGTAGTGCAGTTGTTGGCGCTTTGACTTTGAAAGTGGCCAAACGCTTAGCACGGTCAATTTGAACAGTCACGTTGGTGTAGCTGATCAGGTTGGCCTCCATTTTGCGCTGAATGGGTGTGAGAGCCACGCCTTTTTCAAAAGCAGGGCGATCGCTTTGTGCAGCCAATTTGTCGGCGCGCTCGCGCACCACCTGTTGAAATTGGTTGGGCTTGGCAATGGCATCCACCAAGCGCCAGTCGACAGCACGTTGTCCGCGAACACCTTCTACACTGGTGCAAAAAATATCGGCCAAGTCGTGGCGCACGTGGCGCTTGTCGGTCACGCGGGTGAGGCCACCTGTACCGGGCAACACACCTAGCAAAGGCACTTCAGGCAGAGACACGGATGAAGAACGGTCATCGACCAACACGATATCGTCACACGCCAAGGCCAATTCATAACCACCGCCTGCGCATGCACCGTTCAGTGCGGCCACAAATTTCAAACCCGAGTACTTGCTGGAATCTTCAATGCCGTTGCGCGTTTCGTTGGTGAACTTACAAAAGTTCACTTTCCATCCATGAGTAGAGACACCCAACATGAAAATGTTGGCGCCAGAACAGAACACGCGGTCTTTCAAACTTGTGACCACTACCGTGCGAACTTCGGGGTGCTCAAATCGGATGCGCTGTAAAGCGTCGTGAAGTTCAATGTCGACGCCCAAGTCGTAGGAGTTGAGCTTGAGTTTGTAGCCTGGGCGAATGCCAGCGTTTTCGTCGATGTTGATGGACAGCGTGGCAACCACTCCCACAAATGACAATGTGATGTGCTTGTAGTTGTCGACTGTCGTTTGGTAATCAACGAAGGGGGCTGCTGTCATGTCCGTCTCCAAAATTGGGGGCTGGGCCCACGACATGCAGTTTATTGCATTAAGAGAAAGCGCTCAACATGCAACTTAATGCAAATAATAAGTATTTACCCTATATATTTACATGCAGCTTCGAAATTCACTCCACCCACTGAATCACTTTGCGTACTTCAGTATTCAAGCGCTTGAAACTGGCATCCACATCTTGCGCGCTGGTGTTGATGCTGATCTCGGCTTTGGAATAGAAAGCCGAACGACCTTCCAAAATTCGCTTCAAATCTTCCATGGCTTCGGGACTGGCGGCCATCGGACGCAAGTCGCCTTGCGCAGCCACGCGGGCCATGTGATCGTTGGCACTGGCTTGCAGCCACACCGTGGTGCAATGCGTCAGCAGCAAATTGAAATTGGCAGAATCGGACACCAAGCCGCCTGGCGTTGCAATGATGGCTTCAGGGTAAATTTGAATGGCTTCTTCTAAGGCACGGCGCTCGTATCGGCGGTAGGCATTGGCGCCATAGAGGTTGTGAATTTCGCTAATTTGGCAACCTGCAAATTTTTCGATCTCCCGGCTGAGTTCTATGAAAGGGAAACCCAAATCATCGGCCAAACGCTGTCCCAGCGTGGTTTTGCCGGCACCTCGAAGGCCAATGAGCGCAATACGTGTGCGCCGAGAAGCGGCATCGCCGCCTTCACCAAACATTTCTGTTAACTGCACTCGGGCACGTCTTAAATCAGACTCTGTGCGCTTTCCTAACAGCTCTCGAATGAGCAGCCACTCTGGTGTGCTGGTGCTGATGTCGCCCAACAATTCTGCCAAAGAGCACTGCAGTGCATGCGACACCTGCAGAAGCACCAAGACCGACACATTGCCTGTGCCATATTCCAAATTAGCCAAGTGCCGCTCAGACACATCGGCAGCCATTGCCACTGCTTTGCGTGTCATGCCCTTGCGCGAACGCAAGTTGCGCACGCGCTCACCCAGCGACATTAAAAATGGGCTGCGCAAAGGCTCAAGTGAGCCGCCAACTTCAACAAATGCGGTCGATGAATCAGACACCGATAACTCCAAACACAAGGGGCCAGCAAAAATATGGCAATCAGCTCGAGGGAAAACCCTAGACTTTGAATGCAGACAAAACATGCACTTTATTGCATACTCATCAGCAAGCAAGATAGTGCATTTATACCGCTTGTTGCCCGAAAGCCCAAGCGTTTTAATGCAGATACGTCAAAATTTTTGATCTGATCACGGAGATCGACATGGCACTGCCTTCTGCACCCCCAGCGCAATTTAACTTTGCACAGTTCCTGATTGCTGCCAACAACAGTCGCAAAGACAAGACAGCGCTTATGGACGATGTGGGCACACTCACCTACGGCGGCATGGCAGATCAAATTCGCGCCTGTGCTGCAGGTTTGCGAAAGTTGGGCCTCAAGCGTGAAGAGCGGGTTCTGTTGTTGATGCATGACAGCACCGACTGGGTGGTGTCCTTCTTGGGGGCTTTGTATGCCGGTGTTGTGCCCGTTGCTGTGAACACGCTGCTCACACCTGAAGACTATGCCTTCATGATCAACAACAGCCGAGCGCAAACGGCATTGGTTTCTTCGGCACTGCTGGGCACATTGACCCGTGCCATTGCACTAGGCACCAAGAGCATCAAGCATGTGGTGGTTTCCAGGCACGAGGACGACCTGCCCCCCTTTCACACGCACTTTAAAGATTTACTGGCATCTGGCACTGGCCCCAGTTTGCCGGCTGAAACACATGCAGATGAACCCGCCTTCTGGCTGTTTTCATCGGGCTCAACAGGCCACCCAAAAGGAACGGTTCACACACAAGGCAACTTGTATTGGACGGCGCAGTTGTACGGCAAAGGCGTGTTGGGTTTAACTTCCAAGGATATGGTGTTTTCTGCGGCCAAGTTGTTCTTTGCCTATGGCTTGGGCAACGCGCTCACCTTCCCCTTAAGTGTGGGCGCCAGCGTGGTCTTGATGGCTGAACGCCCCACCCCCCAAGCCACATTCAAGCGCCTGATGGACTACAAACCCACTGTGTTTTATGGCGCCCCAACAGGCTACGGCGGCATGTTAGCAAGCCCTGACTTACCTACCAAGGATCATGTGGCATTGCGTCTCTGCTCATCTGCTGGCGAAGCCTTGCCTGCCGACATTGGCGAAAGATGGACCGCCCGTTTTGGCTGCGAAATCATTGACGGCATTGGCTCCACCGAAATGCTGCATGTGTTCTTGTCCAATGCACCCGGCGATGT
The DNA here is from genome assembly GCA_009693505.1 of Limnohabitans sp. GTDB lineage: Bacteria > Pseudomonadota > Gammaproteobacteria > Burkholderiales > Burkholderiaceae_C > Limnohabitans_A. Next base: position 1,814 of record SHXD01000072.1, on the reverse strand, counting down.
GCGCTATGGCACCACGGGCAAAGCTGTACCTGGCTACGAAGTGCAGTTGCGCGGAGAGCAAGGCGAGGTGATCACGGGTCACAACAAGATTGGTGACCTCTATATCAAAGGCCCCACTGCAGCATTGATGTATTGGAACAACCGCGAAAAAACGCGCGATACCTTTCAAGGCGAATGGACCAAGAGTGGCGACAAATACTCGCGCGACTTAGACGGCTATTACACCTATGCGGGTCGCAACGACGACATGCTCAAAGTGAGTGGCGTCTATGTGTCGCCCTTCGAAGTGGAATCCACTTTGGTGCAACATCCAGCCATTTTGGAAGCTGCCGTCATTGGCAAAGTTGACGCCGATGGCCTGACCAAAACCAAAGCCTTCGTCGTGCTGAAGTCAGGACAAAGCCTGACAGAAGAAGATGTCAAAGCCTTTGTGAAAGAAAGGCTGGCACCCTATAAATACCCCCGCTTTGTAGAGTTCATCACTGAGCTTCCTAAAACTGCTACCGGCAAGATTCAGCGTTTCCGTTTGCGCGATTTAGAAAACAAAAAGGCTTGAAGATTCCAAGCCTTAAAAAAGCGGTCCAAGGTCTGGGCCGCTTCATTTCATCACGTGTTCTTGGACACCGTGATGGTGGGGAACTTCGCTGAAAAGTCCTTGGCCTTGGCCGCAATTTTGATGGCCACTTGGCGCGCCACTGATTTGTAAATGCCCGCCACTTCGCCATCGGGATCGGCCACCACAGTGGGTTTGCCGTTGTCAGCTTGCAAACGAATTTGCATGTTCAAGGGCAGCGCACCCAAGTAGTCCATTTGATAGTTCTCGGCCATTTTCTTGCCGCCATCGGCGCCAAAAATGTGTTCAATGTGGCCGCAATTTGTGCAGACGTGAACTGCCATGTTTTCCACAATGCCCAAAATGGGCACGCCCACTTTTTCAAACATCTTGATGCCCTTCTTGGCATCGAGCAATGCAATGTCTTGCGGCGTGGTCACAATGACGGCGCCAGTCATGGGCACGCGTTGGCTCAGTGTAAGCTGAATGTCGCCAGTGCCAGGCGGCATGTCGATGATCAAGTAATCAAGGTCTTTCCAGTTGGTTTGGCGCAGCAACTGCTCAAGCGCTTGGGTGGCCATGGGACCTCGCCAAATCATGGCTTCGTCTTGGTTCACCAAGAAGCCAATCGACATGACCTGAACACCATAGTTTTCCATGGGCTCCATGGTTTTGCCGTCTTCACTTTCGGGTCTGCCTTCAATGCCCATCATCATGGGCTGACTTGGGCCGTAAATGTCAGCATCGAGCAAGCCCACACTGGCACCTTCTGCTGCCAGCGCCAGAGCCAAATTCACGGCCGTGGTGCTTTTGCCAACACCGCCCTTGCCAGAGGCCACGGCCACAATGTTTTTCACTTGCGGCAGCAATGCCACGCCACGTTGGGCTGAGTGCGCCACAATTTTCATGGTGACATTGGCCGACACGTTGACAACGCCAGGCACCTGCTTGGCCGCAGCGATCAAGGCATTGCGCAGTGCAGGAATTTGACTCTTGGCGGGATAACCTAATTCGACATCAAATGCCACATTGCCGCCATCGACAACGAGGTTCTTCAGGGCTTTGGTGGAGACGAAATCTTTGCCCGTGTTGGGGTCAATGACCGATTCGATGGCTTTTTGGAGTTGTTCTGGGGTCGACATGTGAAACTTTCGGGGCTTGGGCGGCAGTTTAGCGACATCGGAGGGTCCAAGCCCATAAAATCACTGATTCCCCTACAAATAGCCTCCTCATGTCTGCCTCGTCTGTTTCGAACCCATCC
>SHXD01000071.1 GCA_009693505.1 Limnohabitans sp. | reverse complement strand
GTTGGACGGTACGGAAGCCGTCGACTTTGTGTCGGGCTAAGCACTGTTCTTTTTTTCCCTCAACTTAAAGGAGGCATTGGCCATGAAATTGACTCGAAAAATGTTTTTGACTGTAGCAACATCTTTACTACTGATGGGCACAACTCAGGCTCAAGGTCTGAAAGAAATTAATTTTGGAATTATCTCAACGGACTCCTCGTCTGCATTGAAATCATTATGGCAACCGTTCCTAGACGACATGGGTAAAGCAACTGGGTTAAAGATCAATGGATTTTTTGCCACTGACTACACCGGCATCATTGAAGGGATGCGCTTTGGAAAAGTTCAAGTTGCATGGCATGGCAATAAATCAGCCATTGAAGCTGTTGATCGTGCCGGCGGCGAAGTGTTTGCCCAGTTCATCGACCTTGAAGGCCGACTTGGTTATTACTCATACGTCATTACGCATCGTGACAGTCCGCTGAAATCCATAGACGACATGATTGCGAATGGAAAGAGTCTGTCTTTTGGTATGGGCGATCCGCAATCGACCTCTGGCACCTTGGTTCCCACTTACTATGTGTTCAGTCAACGCAAGTTAGATCCGAAAAATGTGTTCCGCGTAACCAGAAGCTCTAACCATGGCGGAAATTTGTTGGCTGTTTTGAATAAGCAAATTGATGTCGCCACCAACAACAGTGAAGAGATAGACAAACTCAAACTTCGTGATGCGGCAAAGCATGCAGAAATCAAAATCTTGTGGACATCCCCCCTAATTCCACGTGATCCATTGGTGTGGAAAAAAGATTTGCCAATTGAAACCAAAGAAGTTATCAAGAAATTTGTGATGGGATATGGTAAGGATGCACGCGAAAAAGAAATTTTAAAAGGTATGCAGCAAATTGCGGGTTTCCGCGAATCCACAGACTTGCAATTGGTTCCTATTCGCCAACTAGAGCTCTACAAAGACCGAATCAAGTTTGAGAATGATGACAAAATGAATGCGGCTGAAAAGACGGCAAAGATGGCTGAAATAGACAAGAAGCTTGCTGATTTGGCCAAACTTTCTAAGTAATTTATGAATCAGTCTGCAAGGGCTTACCTCCCGCCTGATCCCCATGGCGGTAGATCGTTGCCTCAACTATTTGGTTGGGCTGCATTTTTGATTTTCTTAAGCTGGGCTTGGCAAGGTGCTGAGATTAGACCTCTTGATCTATTTCGCGACTCGGAAAATATGGTTAAGTACGGTAAGGAATTTTTTCCACCCGATTTTCGAGACTGGGAAATTTACTTCAAGGAAATGATTACAACCATGCACATCGCTGTGTGGGGAACCGTCATGGCCATCATTTGTGCAGTACCTTTCGGTTTGCTAAGTTCCTCCAACATTGTACCTCCATGGGTCTACCAGCCTGTAAGACGAACTATGGATGCGTTTCGTGCCATCAATGAAATGGTTTTTGCGATGCTATTCATTGTGGCTGTGGGCTTAGGACCATTTGCGGGTGTTTTAGCTTTATGGATTCACACTACTGGCACTTTGGCAAAATTGTTTTCAGAAGCGGTGGAAGCCATTGATCCAAGACCTGTTGAGGGAGTGAGAGCTACCGGTGCGCTGGCGATTGAGGAAATTGTTTATGGCGTATTGCCTCAAGTCATGCCTCTTTGGATCTCATATTCTCTTTATCGATTCGAGTCAAATGTGCGTTCAGCCTCAGTCGTGGGTATGGTGGGAGCAGGTGGTATTGGCGTAGTGCTTTACGAAGTCATTCGTGGATTTCAATATGCGCAGACATGTGCAGTACTGCTCATCATCATCATGTTTGTGACCAGCATTGATTTGCTGTCTTCTTTCATTCGCAAAAAATTTATTTAAAGGTACGCGATGAAAAAGTGGAGTTACCACAACCCCGTCGCTGTGACTTTTGGCTGGGGTTCCTTGTCCCAGTTGCCTAAGCTCTTGAAGGGGCGGAGAGCTGTTGTTGTGACATTTCCACAAGCCAAAGACACTGGCTTACTTGCCACACTTGTAGCTTTGATTGGCGGCCAATTGGCCGGAGTCATTGATGATGTTCAACCTAATCCAGAGTTAAGTTGGGTAACGGGGCATTACGCAGAATTTTGGGAAAAATATTCAGATTGTGTTGTAGTTGCTGTTGGTGGCGGCTCCGTATTAGATAGCGCAAAAATGTTTTTGCCAGGCGTTGCTAGCGGACATTTCCAAGAAATTCATGCTGCTTTGGCAAATTCAGAAGCCCCGGCTGTAACCCACGCCTTGCCCATGATTGCAGTTCCCACCACCGCCGGGACTGGCAGCGAGGTTACCCCTTGGGCCACTTTGTGGGATCGGACCTCCGCTGAGCATAAAAAGTATTCTCTTCACTTAGAGCAGACTTGGCCAGAGGCTGCATTGGTTGACCCACAGTTAACTTTGTCATTGCCTCAAGTTGTAACGCGAGATAGCAACTTGGACGCTCTTTCGCATGCTCTAGAGGCTATATGGAATGTAAATGCTAATCCAGTTTCAGATGGAATGGCTGTTCAAGCCGCTCAAACTGTCATTCACAATTTGCCCTCACTTCTTGAGAATCCGCAAAGTGAGTTATTTCGTACGCTGGCATCTAAGGCAAGTTTGCTTGCGGGTTTGGCATTTTCAAACACCAAGACGGCCTTGGCACACAACATTTCTTATGAAATGACGCTGAAGCATGGCTTGACGCATGGCTTAGCATGTTCATTTACTCTCCCTATGGTTTGGCGATTAGCTCAGGGAAAGTTGGCCGATCGTGATTCGGTTTTAAATCAGATTTATGGCGACAAGTTAAGCAATCCTGCTGAAGAACTTGAAAAATTCTTTGATAAAGTTGGTGTTTCCTGCAACTTCAAAGATTATGGCGTTACCGAGCATGAGGCAAATCTAATGCTAGAACGTGCCATGCAAGGACCCCGAGGCAAAAACTTTATTGGCGCATATTAAAATACGTTGTAGTCAGCTGTAATTTTCTCTCGCGCACACCAACTTGTCCCGGTTGTCTGATGAGTTTTGCATCAAGGCTGAGAGTTTAGTACGGCCGTGGTTCGATGGGCACCAGGGACTTATTTCAACCCACACAGGTATTTTGGATGCGAAGAAATATTTGTCCTCGACGGTGTGTTTGAGGATGAGCATGGAAGTTATTCCAAGGGGGCTTGGCTACGTAGTCCGCATATGAGCCCACACAAACCCTTTAGCGTTGAGGGTTGCACTATCTTGGTCAAGACTGGACATTTACTAACAGCCTGAGATATGCCTGAAATGTTTTCAACCCCGAGCGTGTCTTGGAACTTTGGCGCAGCCATAGTTGGGGGGGCGTTGTGGCTTCACTATCGACGGATGGATCCGCTTCGGGCTCATTAACTGAAAAAGCGCTGCCTACAGCGTCAAGCGCTACGTCAATGTGACCGAGATTCAGGTCTTAGACAGATAGTTTGACGACAATATCGCTGGGCTGCGGTTCATCGACCGCCCGACCCTGCGTCGTACGGCCATGTTCGCCCGCCTTGGCATTGAGCTTGTTGGCTTGCCCATCCACCACGGCATCGGCGCCGCATCTGTTGAGAGGTAAGCGCGCAGTGGTTTTTGCCATGACAATTGAAACCGTCTATCTTATATTTTGAGTCAACACTATAACTATATTATCTATTCAAATCAGATTGTCGATTAGCGTTTTTACGAAGTGACACTCACTTATTAGCTGTGAGAAAAATTTATTTTTATTGCTTTATTGCTTTATTGCTTTATTGCTTTATTGCTTTATTGCTTTATTGCTTTATTGCTTTATTTCTTGAATTTTAAAACATTGCCTTTGCACAGCAACCTGGCATTACCACTAAATGATGAAACAATAGACGCTTGGTGCAGCAATGCTAACTCGTCAGGATCGCTTTAATATATGAGTATGATCGTCAAACAAATATGGACCGCCAACCCTTATCGTAACTTCAACTATTTGGTTGTTTGCAGCGAAACCGGTGAAGCGCTAGCAATTGATCCTTTAGACAGTACCAAATGTCTACAAGCTGCAAAAGATGCTGGCTGGGAGATCACACAAATCCTCAACACGCACGAACACCATGACCACATCGGCGGCAATCAGGCAGTGGTTGACGCCACCGGCGCCAAAGTGCTGGCGCATGCAAAAGCAGGTCACGCCATACCCGGCATGTTCAGGGGTTTAATTGCTGGCGACATCATAAATGTCGGTAAGACGGTGGAACTCGAAGCCTTAGACACACCGGGTCACACAATGTGCCACATCTGTTTGCGCTCGCACACTGACGTACCTGCTCTTTTCTCGGGCGACACTTTGTTTAATGCAGGTGCCGGCAATTGTCATAACGGCGGCAATGTAACGTCTTTGTATAAAACGTTCAGTCAACAGTTAAACCTATTGCCCTCGAATACCCTGATCTATCCGGGGCATGACTATATTGAAAACAATTTACTGTTCACGCTCAATCGTGAACCTGATAACGAAAGCGCAGCAGAATTGTTGCAACAGGTCAATGGGCAGGATGTCAATGATGCTCACGTGACCACATTGCAAACTGAACGTCTGATCAATACTTTTTTCAGACTTGATCACACCAGTGTTCAGGAGCAATTGCGAGTTGTATTTCCCGAACTAGCTGACCAAGCGGATGGGGAAACCGTATTTGCAAAATTGCGTGAGTTGCGTAACAGTTGGTGAATGCACTGAAATAAAGCTGGAGTAATACTGGAAATAATGAAATGGGCAGCTTGCATGATGGGTATCGTCAAGTTAACCAAAGACAATAATTGAAATTTCACTCAAGTACCCGTATTTGTCTCTGACTTGCTGTCGACTGACATACTCGCCTTTTGCCCAATCTCAAAGTTGGCCATCTTCTCAATCGCCTTCACCATCGCCGAATGATCCCAGCCTCTGCCGTCATGCGCGGCACAGGAGTTGAAAAGCTCTTGTGCGGTGGCGGTGTTGGGCAGTGACACACCCAGCATGCGCGCGGTTGAGAGTGCCAAGTTCAAGTCTTTCTGATGCAGCTCAATGCGAAAGCCCGGGTTAAATGTTCGATTGATCATGCGTTCGCCATGCACTTCCAGAATCTTCGATGATGCAAAACCGCCCATCAGCGCTTGGCGAACGCGCGCAGGGTCTGCGCCTGCCTTGGCTGCAAACACCAGTGCTTCAGCCACAGCTTCGATGTTCAGCGCCACGATGATTTGGTTAGCGACTTTAGCGGTTTGGCCATCGCCGTTACCGCCTACCAAAGTGATGTTTTTACCCATCAATTCAAACAGCGGTTTGACGCGCTCAAAAACATTCTCTGAACCACCGACCATGAAAGACAATGTGGCGTTTTTCGCGCCTACTTCCCCGCCAGACACGGGTGCGTCCAGGTAGTCGCAACCAAGGGCATTTATTTTTTTCGCAAAGGCTTTGGTCGCAATCGGCGAGATGGAACTTGCATCAACAATGACTTTACGAGCAGCGCCAGCCGATTTAGTGAGGCCAGCCGCAACGCTTGCATCACCAAACAGCACAGCTTCAACATCTGGCGTGTCTGGCACCATGATAAAGATGATGTCTGCTTGTTCGGCGACTGCGCTGGCGTTTTGACATTTTGTAGCGCCGCTACTCGCAATGCTCTCGGGCAGCTTGCTGCGGGTGTACACAAACAATTGATGTCCAGCGGTTATCAGGTGCAGCGCCATCGGCGTGCCCATGATGCCCAGGCCGATAAAGCCAACATTTAAAGCTTGTTTTGTCATGTGAAATCTTTTTGAGTGTGTGTTGTTTGCAGCCAGCCAAGCCCAGCGACCGTGGTGGTTGCTGGCTTGTATTCACAGCCAATCCAGCCGCTGTAGCCAATGCGGTCTAGGTGTGCAAATAAAAACGGGTAATTGATTTCGCCCGTGCCTGGCTCATTGCGGCCCGGGTTGTCAGCCAATTGAATGTGGCCGATGCGTGGCAGTGCCGTTTGCATTGTTTTGGCCAGCTCGCCTTCCATGCGCTGTGCGTGGTAAATGTCGTATTGCACAAGGGCATTGCTGGCACCGACATCGTCCAAAATTTCCAATGCCTGATGCGTACCGCTCAGGTAAAACCCCGGAATGTCAAATCTGTTGATGGGTTCGATCAGGAGTGTTAAGCCGGCTTCGCCCAACTTGCTGGCGGCAAACTTCAGGTTGGCAATAAAGGTATCGCGTATCAATTTATCGCTCACGCCTGGCGGTGTTTTACCTGCCAGGCAATTGAGCTGTTTAACGCCCAGGGCTTTTGCATAGGTGATGGCGGTGGCAACGCCGGCTCTAAATTCTTCTTCTCGATCTGGGTGGCAGGCAATGCCGCGTTCGCCTTCTTCCCAGTTGCCTGCGGGTAGATTGTGCAGGACCAGAGTGAGGCCATAGGCTTTTAGCTGAGCTTTGATGTCTTCAGCAGCGTAAGCGTACGGAAACAAAAACTCTACGGCTTTAAAACCCGCCTTGGCGGCATGTTCAAAACGATCTAAAAAAGGATGCTCCGTAAAAAGCATTGTCAGGTTTGCAGCGAATTTTGGCATGGTTGTTGTTCGATTGGTTTATTCCAGCAGACCAGCCAGCTCCAAGCCCTTCAGGCCTTCAGGATGGCGGCAGTCAATGTCCTCAAACTCGTTGACTTTGTCGATTTCGGTACCCATGGCAATGTTGGTGACTTTTTCTAAAATAATTTCTACCACCACCGGTACGCAGTGTTCACGAGCCATTGTTTGCGCCAGATGCAAAGCGGCTTGAATGTCCCCGGGGTCTTTGACGCGCAAGGCCTTGCAGCCCAGGCCTTCCACGACCTTCACGTGGTCAACCCCATAACTGCGAAGATTGTCTTCAGATTCTGGAACGTTGATGTTGTCAAACGCAAGCTGGACGCAAAAGTCCATGTCAAAGCCACGCTGGGATTGGCGAATCAAGCCCAAGTACGAGTTATTAACCAGCACATGAACATAAGGCAGTTTGAACTGTGCGCCTACAGCCAGTTCTTCTAGCAAAAATTGAAAGTCATAGTCCCCGGTAATGGCCACCACCGTGCGTGTCGGATCGGCAGCTACCACGCCCAGCGCAGCGGGCATTGACCAGCCCAGCGGGCCCGCTTGACCACAATTGATCCACTGGCGTGGGCCGTAAATGTTCAAAAATTGGCCAGCTGCAATTTGGCTCAGGCCGATATTACTGACGTAAATCGTATCGCGCGGGAAGGCCAGATTGATCTCCTCATACACACGTTGCGGCTTGATGGGGATGTTGTCGTAATGCGTTTTTCGGTGCATCAGGCGCTTGCGTTCGGCGCAGCGGTAAGCCCAGTCCGAGCGGTCAGGCAATTGGCCTTGTTCTTTGCGTTCACGCGCTGCATCAACAAACAATTGCAGCGCTGCTTTGGCGTCTGACACGATACCGTAGTCCGGTGTGAACACGCGGCCGATTTGTGTGGGTTCAATATCGACGTGCACAAAGGTTCGGCCTTTGCAGTACACATCAGTTGAGCCGGTGTGGCGATTGGCCCAGCGGTTACCTATGCCCAACACAAAGTCGCTAGCTAGCATCGTGGCGTTACCGTAGCGGTGGCTGGTTTGCAAGCCGACCATGCCGGCCATCAGTGGATGGTCATCGGGTATCGTGCCCCAGCCCATCAGAGTGGGAATCACAGGCACGCCTATCAACTCTGCCAGTTCTACCAGCAGGTCGCTGGCATCGGCGTTGATGATTCCGCCACCTGCGACGATCAATGGGCGCTGACTGGCAGCCAGCATGTCCAGGGCCTTGTCAATTTGCTTGCGTGTCGCGGCAGGCTTGTACACCGGAAGTGGCTCGTAGGTGTCAATGTCAAATTCAATCTCAGCCATTTGCACATCAAAAGGCAAATCAAGCAGAACGGGGCCGGGGCGGCCCGAGCGCATCAAATGGAACGCTTGCTGAAAAGCACGAGGTAACTGGCCGGGCTCACGCACGGTGCATGACCATTTGGTCACGGGCTTGGAAATCGATTCAATATCAACTGCCTGAAAGTCTTCTTTGTACAACTTGGCACGCGGCGCCTGGCCTGTGATGCACAAAATGGGGCAACTGTCGGCAATGGCTGAATACAAGCCGGTGATCATGTCTGTTCCGCCTGGGCCCGATGTGCCAATGCACACGCCAATGTTGCCAGCAGCTGCACGTGTGTAGCCTTCAGCCATGTGGGATGCACCTTCAACATGACGTGCCAGAATATGCGCAATCGATTGCCGCTCGCGCATGGCGGCGTACAGGGGGTTAATGGCGGCACCCGGCACGCCAAAGGCTTGGGTAATACCTTCTTTTTCCATCACCAACACTGCGGCCATTGCAGCCTTCATTTTTGCCATGTTTGCCTCCAACAATTGTTAAAATTTATGTGCGAATGTTCGCGGTTCTGGCGAAAACATGGAAGCTATACTGCCTGCATTACGCTTATTCTGTTTTGGAATAACATCAATGACAGGGCTACCTTTCTAGGCGTGGTCTACTTGCAAAATTCGTTGACAATGAAAGATGGACATGGATCGAATTCAAGCCATAGAACTTTTTATACGCGTGGTTGACCTAGGCTCTTTCAGCAAGGCTGCCCTTGACAGGGGTATGGGTCAGCCCACCGCTTCCAAGCTTGTAGCTGCTCTTGAAAAGCGTTTGGGTTCGCGCCTGCTACACCGTACTACGCACGGTGTGACCACCACAGAAATTGGTGCGCTGTACTACGACAAATGCAAACTCATCGTTCACCACCTGGACGAAGCGCAAAGCGCCAGCACCTTGCTGCAATCACAAGTTGAGGGCACGCTGCGTGTCAGCACGTCGGTAGCTTTTGGCAGGCGTGTGTTGTCTCCCATGGTGATGCGTTTTATGCAAATGCATCCCAAGCTGCAAGTGGAACTGAACTTTGAGGACCGCTACGTTAATTTAGTAGAGCAGGGTATTGATGTAGCCATTCGCATGGGTCCGCTGGCTGATTCAACTTTGGGTGCGCGCTACCTGGCCTTCAACCCCTGGGTGTTGGTGGCGTCAAGCAGCTATCTGGCGACACGCGGTACGCCTTCAAAACCTTCAGACCTGTCGGCGCATGACGCGCTGGTATACAGCACCGTGCAGGGAGATGCGCGCTGGCACTTGGGCGGCCCTAATGGGCGTTTGCAAGCCGTGCCTGTCAAGGGCCCGCTGCGCTCAAACAATCTGTCTGCTTTGCTGATGGCTGCGCGCAGCGGCATGGGATTGGCTGCGCTGCCAAGGTATGTGGCCCATGAGTCAGTGCGCAGCGGTGTATTGACAGAAGTTCTGACTGACTGGACGTTGCCGTCGCAAGAGATTCATGCGGCGTACCCATCGCCACAATTGGTGCCTGCCAAAGTGACCAGCTTTGTGGCCTGGCTTCTAGGGCAGTTTGGGCCGAGTTGGTGGGCAGACTAAAAAAACAATTTGAATTGGCGTCAAGGTCTTCTTGAAATCTCTGGCATTTGCAGCAAGGTCGGTCATGTTGTTTCTCGCATTCGCGAGACGTAATCAAAATTCTGAGTGTCCACAAAAGACGTCCGAAATTCGGCAGGTTTGCGATCAAAGGTGTAAGCAACACGGTCAATGCGCAGCACAGGTGCAGCACCCTCCAAGTTAAGCAGCCGCGCACTGTCGGGCAAGACCATCTCGGCGCGAAGCCTTTCATCTGCCTCCACGATCGTCACTCCAAAGGCAGACTGATAGTATCCGTAAATCGTGGTGGTCCGTGCCGTGAAGGCTGTTTGATTTAATCCTGAGAACATCGACTCAGCGATGGCAATTTTGTCGTGAATTACGGGTTTTCCTTGCAGGTGCAGGACGTTTTCGATGCGAAATACCAATTGATTACCATGCAGTCCGAGTGCTTGAGCTTCCACTTGGGTGGCGCGGGACTTGGAAAATTTGTGGAGCCGGACTTCGGGGAATTCACTGGACCCATCTCGAGGCACTATTTTGAAAAACTGGAACATGAAGCGTTCGCGATCGAGCTTGCCGACAAAGGTCCCTCGTCCTTGCTGACGCAAGAGTACGTGCTCCGCAACCAATTCGTCCACAGCGCGCCGGACGGTACCAACCGAAACCTGAAAGCGCTGAGCCAAATCTTTTTCGTTTGGCAGAGCCGCACCTGGTGCCGCAGAACCGGACTGGATGTCGTTGATCAGCTGCCGTTTGACTTGGCGATAAAGCATCTAGAAAAGTCCTTCAAAAGTACAAACACTCCTGCGCCATAAAGACTGACATCAGCCAACTCAGGGCCAGTGGATTGGGGGCCTAGAGCGTTATTCAGGGACCAAAAGCGCTGCTTGAAAGATCAATTTTGACCAATATTCAAGAAGAATATGATGCTGAACATAAAGCAAGCAATCACCAGCGTCTCCGTTACCAGCATCAAAAAAGGCTGCCAACCCAACTTGGTGAGTTCACCCAGGCTGGTTTTGACGCCGGCCGCGGCAATCGCGATGACTAGGCACCACCTTGAAACGCTATTGGCTATTTCTGTGGCCGTCGTCGGCACCCAGCCCGAACTGGCCAATATGACCAGCGCCATGAAACCAATCAAAAAGCCTGGCACCAATGCAGGTGTTTTTGGGACTCCTTGACTTGCTTCTTTGGGAGCCCTCCATTTGCGGTAGAAAAATGCAATCAGCATCACTACAGGCAGCAGCAAAACAACACGGAACAACTTGACCACCGTTGCTGCATCCCCCGATTCTTGACCCATCATCATACCGGCGGCGACCACTTGAGCGACGTCATGGATGGTGCCGCCCAGAAAAATACCGGATTGAACAGGTGATGCAGACACCCAATCCAAAAACAAGGGGTAAGCCACCATGGCCAGCGTTGACAGCACGGTGACGCCAACGACAGCCATCAGGGTAAAGCGTTCGTTTTCTCGCGTTGGCGGTAGAACTGAGGAGATAGCCATCGCTGCAGATGCTCCGCAAATACCCACAGCCCCACCAGACAGCAAGCCTTCCGATGCGGGCCTTTGAAATGCCCTGGCCAACAAAAGACCAGATGCGATGGTGATGCAAACCGCTGCCACCAAGACCAAACCCACATGGGCACCTAAATCCGCTACTTGTCCCAAAGTTATACGCATGCCTAACAAGGCCACGCCAAATCTCAGCACGGAGCGAGCGCAAAAGTTAATGCCAACAATATTGCCTGCTTGTTGAGACAAAAAATGAACTGACAGTCCAATTAACAGGGCATACAGCAGTTGTGGCCCGCCGTAGTGCTCAGACAAAAAGGTCGCGGACAAGGCGATGGCGGTGCAAATTAAAATACCAGCAGCATGTGATTTGAGTTTTGTACCCAGCGTACCCACGGCCTGATCTAAATGGCCCATCAGCATAAAGCGCGGATCGTATCCAGCACCGACTTAGGCACGTCGATGCCTGTTAGCTTTGCCGCCTCTGATAGTTGAACGCGCCGCTGACCAGGCAGGCGCACGCCCTCTTCAGACAGCATGGCCATCAACAACGCCTCTATTCGCTCTGAATAAACCGCATCACCACCCAGTGATTTGGGATCGATGACGATGAAAACTTGCCCCAGTTGGGGCTGGTTGCCTTCTGGCTTAAAAAACGTATCCGCTTCAGCTCCAAAGTGGGCGCCGGTCAAGGTGGTGACAAGCAGTTCAACCACCAGGGCCAACATTGCACCTTTGGTGCCGCCGACAGGGAGCATCGAGCCTGCCAAACCTTTTTTGGGGTCGGTTGTGGGATTCCCATCTTGGTCAAGCGCCCAGCCTAGCGGAATTGATTCACCTTTGTCGGCTGCCACCATCAACTTGCCGCGCGCTACCTCTGACAAAGACAGGTCGACACTGACAGGTGGATGGCCGGTTCGCGGAAAGATCGCCGCAATTGGATTAGTTCCAAAAATAGCTCGCTTACCTCCCGCTGCCGGCATGGCTGCGGGAGAATTACCGCAGGCAATGCCGACCATGCCC
>SHXD01000018.1 GCA_009693505.1 Limnohabitans sp. | reverse complement strand
AAAGCACCGCGTCGTGGGTCAACATGGCCCCTTTGGGCATGGACTCTGTGCCACTGGTGTACACAATTTGGGCCAAGTCTTGGCTGGCCAAGCCTGATTCGGGCAAGGCATCTTGGCAAGCGGCCAATTCGTGGAAGTTGTGCATGCCCAACACGGGTTCGCTGTGATCTTCTGAGGGTAAGCACACAAACTGTTTGACCTTCGTTTCCAGCGCCGCGGCCTGCTTGGCCAATTCTGCCAAGCCACTGTCTGTGGCCAAAGTTTCTGCGCCAGCATGGCGCAAGATATACGCCACTTCATCGGCCTTTAACATGAAATTGATGGGCACCATCACCGCGCCCATGCGAGCGAGTGCAAACCTCAATGCTGCAAAACCATGAGAGTTTCTAGCCAAGACGGCCACCCGATCTCCCGGCTTCACACCCACGCCCGCAAGGCCAGCGGCTAGGCGAGTGACCAATGCATCAAATTCAGCATAAGTCCAAGCCGTTTGACCGCACACAATGCCCAGCTTTTGGGGCAGTCGCAAAGCGGTGCGCCGCAGCGCATCGGCAATGGTTTGGCGCCTGACAGCAGGCGAAATAAGAGGCTGTGCCGCAGTTGACATTCAAAAACTCCAAATCAAATCGATAATGGCGCCATTGAACTAGAAAATTGAGAGACTGCAATTGGCACTTCCACCACCCTCCCCCCGAAAACTGTCACATACGAGAACCGCAGTCTATTCGGGCTTCGAGCGCGAAGATGGCATGTGGGACATTGAAGCCGCACTCACCGACGTCAAAACCTACAGCTTTGTCATTCCCAGCCAAGGCCCGCGAGAGGCCGGCCAGCCTATTCACGGTTTGAACATTCGCCTCACCGTGGACGATCAGTTCATCATTCACGATGTGGTCACCGACATGGCCCATATTCCACACCCTGAATGCGACCAGGCCCCCCAAGGCATGCACAAATTGATTGGTTGCACCTTGGGTTCAGGCTGGCGTAAAACCATTGACGCGCACATTGGCGGCATTGCTGGGTGCACCCATTTGCGAGAGATGTTGTTCAACATGGCCACCGCGGCCTACCAAACCATTCCGTCTGCACGTCAATTTAGAAACCAGCAAGCAGGTCTGCCAGATACGCCTCCCATCACACCGCCACCGCATGTGGGCAAATGCATGTCATGGGCCTTTGACGGACCCGTGGTGCAACGCCACTACCCCATGTTCTACAAAAAACCGGGTGAAACTCAATGACGCAGTCCCTGCGATAATCAGCACTTCCAAAGCGCGCCGCCATGGCGCGCTCCTTCCATCAGCCCCTGGATATAAACCAGTCACCGCTTGGAGCCTCTTGTGAGCAAAAAAGTATTTATCAAAACCTTCGGGTGCCAAATGAACGAGTACGACTCGGACAAAATGGCCGACGTCATGAAGGCAGCCGAGGGCTACGAGCCCACCCAAAACGTCGAAGAAGCCGACCTCATTTTGTTCAACACCTGCTCTGTGCGTGAACGCGCGCAAGAAAAAGTCTTCAGCGACTTAGGCCGCGTGAAGCACCTCAAAGAAAAAGGTGTTTTGATTGGCGTGGGGGGCTGTGTGGCCAGCCAAGAAGGCGCCGACATCATCAAACGCGCACCCTATGTCGACGTGGTGTTTGGCCCGCAAACTTTGCACCGCCTGCCCGAACTTTTGGCCGCTCGCACCGCCAAAAAACGGCCCCAAGTCGACATCTCTTTTCCCGAGATTGAAAAATTCGATCACCTGCCGCCCGCCAAGATGGATGGGCCGACCGCCTTCGTGTCCATCATGGAAGGTTGCAGCAAATATTGCAGTTACTGCGTAGTGCCTTACACCCGCGGCGAAGAAGTCAGCCGTCCCTTTGAAGACGTGTTGGTCGAAGTGGCTGGCTTGGCTGAACAAGGCGTGCGAGAAGTGACGCTGCTGGGTCAAAACGTCAATGCCTACCGCGGCAAAATGGGCGACACCGCAGAGGTAGCCGACTTTGCCTTGCTGATTGAATACGTGGCCGACATGCCAGGCATTGAGCGCATTCGCTACACCACCAGCCACCCCAACGAATTTACCCAGCGCCTGATAGACGTGTACGGCAAAGTGCCGAAGTTGGTCAGCCACTTGCACTTGCCAGTGCAACACGGCTCTGACAGAATTTTGATGGCCATGAAACGCGGCTATACCGCCATGGAATACAAAAGTACCATTCGAAAACTGCGCGCCATTCGACCTGACATGGCCATGAGCAGCGACTTCATTGTGGGCTTCCCAGGAGAAACCGACGAAGACTTTAACAAGATGATGAAACTCATCGACGACGTGGGTTATGACACCAGTTTCAGCTTCATCTTCAGTCCTCGTCCTGGCACTCCTGCAGCCAACTTGCACGATGACACACCGCATGATGTCAAGCTCAAGCGTTTGCACCATTTGCAAGCCACCATTGAAGCCAATGTGAAACGCATTGGCGACAGTCGCCTAAACACAGTGCAACGCATTTTGGTGGAACGCCCAGCGCGCAAAGACGCCACTGAAATGGCCGGCCGCACTGAGTGCAACCGCGTGGTCAACTTCCCAGCCGGCCCCAATGGCATACGCTTGGTGGGTCAGATGGTCGATGTGAGAATTGACACCGCCTTGTCGCATTCATTGCGCGGCGAGTTGGTTCTCACAGAATCAACAGTCTCAACGCTTTAAGCAATGGCGGCGAAAGTCGCCATGTTCAATGCGCGGCCTACCCGCCAAGGACCAGTTGTACACATAGACTTGCGCAGCCACAGTCCGCGTCCCTTCAGGATGCTGCCATTGCACCTGAATTGGCACACGCAAGTACATTGAGTTTTCAATTGAATCAGGATCCACTTCTTCTAAGTCGTCCAAACCTTGCCATTGCGCTGGCTCAATTTGGTACAGCTCGCCCAGCACAGGGCCGAGTGGCAGTGCCCACGCACCCTGCACACTGAGCGCCGGATATTCGCCCATGTCAAACAAAGCTGCTTGAATATTGGCTTCGCCCAAACAAGTTGCACCTGCCACGTGATGGTGGTTACTCAGGCCCGACAGCAAGGTGCCGTAAACAAACAAAAGATTTTCAGAATTCATACTTTGCTTCAAAAAGTGGACCCGCATCTTTTGCACTTGTGCCAGAAATGAACTGGCTCGAAGCTTAAATCATTTTCTTTCTCAGCATTTTGCGTTAAAGTGATTTGATGAGAGCAGAACAAAATGAGCGCGTCACGCGCATTGGCCCAGGCACCCCTTGTGGGCAAGTCATGCGCCACTATTGGCACCCAGTGGCCTTGCTGGATGAGTTCAATCCCGCACTAGATCCCCGCATGGGCGTTCGAGCCGTCAAGGCTGTCAAGTTGCTAGGCCAAGATTTGGTCTTGTTCAAAAACGCACAAGGCGAATTTGGCTTACTAGACCGCGACTGTCCGCACCGCGGGGCCGATCTGGCCTTCGGCCGCAATGAAGGCGATGGCCTTCGATGCCCCTTCCATGGTTGGAAATTTGACGTCACGGGTCAATGCCTAGAAACGCCTGCCGAGCCCAAAGGCAGCGTTTTGTGCTCGCGCATCAAGCAGCGCAATTACCCCGTTCAAGAACGCAGCGGCATTTTGTTTGCATGGATGGGCGCTGAAGGCAGTACGCCACCACCCTTGCCAGAACTCGATTGTTTCAAAGCACCTGGCACACACACCTTCGCATTCAAAGGTTTGTGGCATTGCAATTGGCTGCAAGCATTTGAAGTGGGCATCGACCCTGCCCATGCTTCTTTCTTGCACCGTTTTTTCAACGACGCCTCGCTTGAAGACACCTACGGCAAGCAATTTCGCGGCGCCAGTGCCGGCGAAATAGATGGTGAAAAATGGCCCATGACAAAAGTCATGCGCGAGTTTGATCAGCCCGAGATTTCTTTCACAGAAAAGCCCTACGGCTTTCAACTGACCACGCTCAGGCCCCTGAACGAAAAACTCACGCACGTTCGCATTACCAATGCCTTGTTTCCCAACACCTTTGTGATTCCTTTGTCGGAAACCATGACCATCACCCAAATGCACGTGCCAGTCGATGACACGCGCACTTACTGGTATGCGGTCTTCACCAGCTTTGCCGATCCTGTCAACAAAGACGCCATGCGCAAGCAACGCCTAGCAGCAATCAGTTTGCCCGACTACATTCCAAAATCTGGCCAACACAACCAATGGGGCTTCAACCCAGAAGAGCAAATGACGCGCACCTTTTTAGGCATGGGCGAAGACGACATCAATGTGCATGATCAGTGGGCTTGCGAAAGCATGGGCGCCATCCAAAACCGCACGCGCGAACATTTGGGCACCTCCGACAAAGTGATCATTGCCAACCGGCGTATTTTGGCCAAGGCCATTGACGATGTGGCCGCGGGTTTGTTACCGCCAGGTTTTGCCAGCCCTGAAGTGGCCGCATCTCGAACAGGACCGGACACGGTAGATGGCATTGCACCCGCCCACAATTGGCAAGCATGGTCGACCGACACCATGCAGGCCAAACGCGATGGTGCACCTTGGAATGCTTCATTGAACCAAGCCGCATGAATTTAAAACGCATCAGCTTTGCCGAGCAATGCGGCCAGAACACGCCTCATAGGCAAGCTGAAGTTCAACGGGTTTTGACCCTGGCCCAAGCTTCAGGCCTGGAATGGATACGTTTGGTGTGGTGCGATGTGCACGGCAGTTTACGCGGCAAAACATGGGTGACCTCCGAATTGGCCACCGCCTTTGCAGATGGCATGGGCATGGTCAGCACCCTCATGCTCAAAGACACTTCCGACCGCACGGTGTACAAGGTGTTTGAGGCCAATGTCAAAACTGAGTTGCCCGGATTTGAAGGCGCCAGCAATGTCATGCTGCTGCCCGATCCCAGCACGTTCAAAATACTGTCTTGGGCCGAAAAAACCGGATGGCTGTTATGCCAACCGTGGTTTCCTAACGGTCAAGCCGTGCCATATGATTCGAGACGCATCTTGCAAAGCGCGCTTGAAAAACTGGCCGCCAAAGGCTGGGGCATGAAATGCGGTCTTGAAGTTGAGTTTCACATTTACAAACTCAAAGATGCAGAACATGGCGGTGATGCCGACCCTGCCCAAGCTTCTTGGCCTGGACTCGCGCCGCAAGTCAGCATGATCCATCCTGGCTACAACTTGTTAAATGAGTTGTGGTTTGACCGCGCAGAACCTGCTCTGAGAATTGTGAAGCAAACCGCTCAGGACTTGGGCTTGCCGCTGTTGTCTTTAGAGATTGAACTCGGCCCCAGCCAAGTTGAAGCGGTGTTCAAAGTCACCGATGCCATGACCGCCGCCGACAACATGGTGTTGTTCAGAAGCGCCGTCAAACAAGCCTTGCGGCGAGGCGGTTATCACGCCACGTTCATGTGCCGACCCCCGTTTGAAAACATCATGAGCAGCGGCTGGCACCTGCACCAATCACTCTTCGATCTTCAAAGTGGTCAGAATCTTTTTGCACGAACATCGGCTGCAGACATTCAAGAAGCAGCGGGTCTTCAAGCCAACAACGCGCGCCACACTCTCACCCATTTAGGGGCCCAGTATTTAGCGGGACTTTTATCTCACGCGCAAGGCATCACATCTTTGTGCACCACCACGGTCAATGGCTTCGGGCGCTTCAAGCCCAACGCGCTTGCACCTCAATCCATTGTGTGGGGCCTTGACAATCGCGGCGCCATGCTCAGAGTGGTGGGCGGCGCGGGCGACCATGCCACACGCATCGAAAACAGATTGGGAGAGCCCGCAGCCAACCCCTATTTATACATGGCGTCTCAAATTTTGGCAGGCCTTGATGGCATCCAAAATTCATTAGAAGCACCCTTGGCCACAGAAGCGCCTTATGCAGAATCTGCCGCTAGCCTGCCTCTGACATTGGGCGATGCCCTTGCGCATTTAGGTCAAGACAAGGCGCTGTGCGAAGGTTTAGGCCTACACTTTGTGCGCTACTACCAGCGCATCAAACAATCTGAGCAAAATCGGTTTGACGAAGCAGAAGACAAAGTTGAATTTCAGCGGCGCGAATATTTCAGCCGCATTTAGAAAATTCTTTCTTCAGATTTAGCGCTTCGTGCCGGGGAATCCGCCCCCGCCCATGCCACCCAAGCCGCCCATGCCCTTCATGCCGCCCAAGCGCTTCATCATTTTCATCATGCCGCCGCCCGACATTTTTTTCATCATGTCTTGCATCTGCTCAAACTCTTTGAGCAAGCGGTTCACCTCTTGCACTTGAACACCCGCGCCCATGGCAATTCGGCGCTTGCGGGTGGCCTTGATGAGTTCAGGTTTACTGCGCTCCTTGAGCGTCATGCTGTGAATGATGCCTTGCTTGCGGGCCATGTCTTTTTCTGCTTTGCCCAAATCCATGTTGCCCGCTTTGGCCGCCAGTTGGCTGGGCAGCTTGTCCATCAAGCTCGACAAACCACCCATCTGTTTCATTTGCTGAATTTGTGCCAAGAAGTCATTCAAATCAAAGCCAGCGCCGCTTTTGACTTTGGCCGCCATTTTTTGAGCGGCCTCCATGTCGATGCCTGCCGTAACTTGCTCAACCAAGGCCAAGATGTCGCCCATGCCCAAAATGCGGCCAGCATGGCGCTCGGCATCAAACACTTCGAGGCCATCAATTTTTTCGCTGGTACCTGCAAACTTGATGGGAGCGCCCGTGATTTGACGCACTGACAAAGCAGCGCCACCGCGTGAGTCGCCATCCATTTTGGTGAGCACAATGCCGGTGAGTGGCAGCGCATCGCTGAATGCTTTGGCGGTGTTGGCGGCATCTTGACCTTGCATGGCATCGACCACAAACAAGGTTTCAACCGGATTCAAAACAGCGTGCAGTTCACGAATTTCGGCCATCAAGGCTTCGTCAATGGCCAAGCGACCGGCTGTATCCACCAACAGCACGTCAAAGAAATGTTTGCGCGCGTAGTCAATGGCGGCGCGCGCAATGTCCAAAGGCTTTTGATCAGGCGTGCTGGGAAACCATTCAGCGCCAGCTTGTGCCGTGACAGTTTTCAACTGCTCAATGGCCGCGGGTCGGTAAACGTCGCCCGACACTGTAAGCACTTTTTTCTTGCGCTTCTCTATCAGGTGTTTGGCCAACTTGGCCGTTGTGGTGGTTTTACCCGCACCTTGCAAACCCGCCAGCAAGATCACGGCAGGAGGTTGCGCCGCCAAATTGATGTCCGCCACACCATTGCCCATGGTGGCAGCCAGCTCGCGGTTCACGATGGCCACCAAGGCTTGGCCGGGTTTCAAAGAACCCAGGACCTCTTGACCCAAGGCTTTTTCTTTGACCCGGGCAATAAAATCTCGCACGACAGGCAGTGCCACGTCGGCCTCCAAGAGCGCCATGCGCACCTCACGCAGCATGTCGGACACGTTGGATTCCGTGATCCGCGCTTGTCCACTGATCTGCTTAACGAGTTGCGAGAGTTTGTCGGTGAGAGCGGAGGCCATAAAGAAAATTTTTCATAAACCGCTAGCTTTTGAGCCTATTGCCAGATTGCAGCGGCTCAAAACGCTAAACTAGGAAGCATGATTTTAGCCAGTCCCTCTGAATTGGCGATGTGGTTGACCGTTTTAGCCATCATCGCCTATGGCATTCCAGCTCTTGTAGCCGATCGAATGGGCCCCAACTTGACCCGTCGATACCTGTGGTTGGCTTGGGTCATGCATGCTTTCACGCTGGGTCTGGGCTTGTGGGGCGAAACACCCCGTTTTGGTTTTGCGCCGGCTTTGTCGGTCACCATCTGGTGGGTGTTAACTGCTTATACAGTTGAGAGCCAATACTTTCCAAAGTTCAAAGCACGTTGGGCCATGGCGGCTTTGGGCAGCGCCGCAGTGGCGCTGTCTTGGTACTTCCCCGGTCAAACACTTCAAGTGTCTGCCTCTATTTGGCTACCCCTGCACTGGGCTTTGGGCATTGCGTCGTATGGCATGTTTGCGGCTGCCGTGGTTCACGCAGCGCTCATGACCAACGCAGAGATTGAAATTCGCAAAGGCAACGAAAACCAAAGCGGCCTGCCCTTGCTCACGCTCGAGCGCCTGATGTTCCGCTTTGTGCTGCTGGGCTTTATTTTGCTCACCTTTACCCTCATCGCGGGCTTTGTTTTTGGCGAACAACTGTACGGCGCCGCAGGCGTTCATTGGAAGTTGGATCACAAAACCGTGTTTTCTGTTTTGTCTTGGCTCACCTTTGGCGCGCTTTTGCTCGGACGCCATCAGTTTGGTTGGCGTGGCCGGCGCGCTGTGCGGGTGCTCTACACAGGCTCAGCATTATTGTTGTTCGCCTACGCCGGATCGCGGTTTGTACTTGAAGTCATTTTGGGACGCAGCCTTTGAAAATCTTCATTTTTTTGCTGGCTGTTTTGTTTGGGGTTTGGTTGTGGCGAAGAAACCGCCTGAATGCACTCAAAGAGAAACAACAAGACAAGCCTCACAATGCTGCATCCCAAGGCAATGCCAATGCCAAAGATGCCTTGCAAGAACCTAGCGCCATGCACGCGTGTGATCACTGCGGCGTTCACCTGCCCGAATCTGACATGGTGAAAGGCCGCGCCGGTCGTTATTGCTCTGAATCTCATCGCCAAGCCGCAGGCGATCAGTTGGCCTGAGTGCCATGAGCTTTGACAATTGGCAACAGGGTTGGTGCCTAGGCGCTGAAAAATGCGAGTCGCCCAACTTTGGCCCACGCCCCCCTAGCGCCATCCTTGATTTGCTGGTGATTCATTCAATCAGCCTTCCTCCCGGGGAGTTTGGCACGGGCGCCGTTCAACAACTCTTTACCAATCAACTCGACTGGGAAGCCCATCCCTACTACACATCCATTCGAGGCTTGGAAGTTTCCTCACACTTTTTCATTGAACGAACGGGCAAGGTTTGGCAATTTGTGAGCTGCGAGCAACGCGCGTGGCACGCCGGCGCCTCCAGCTATCGAGGCCGCAATAATTGTAATGACGACTCAATTGGCATTGAACTGGAAGGCTTAGAGGGCTGCAGCTTTGAAGCGGCTCAATACGAAAGCCTGGCACCACTTTGTTTGGCGCTTGGCAAGCATTACCCCATCGCGCACATTGCGGGCCATGAACACATTGCACCGGCTCGGAAAAAAGACCCAGGTCCAGGTTTCGATTGGGCTTTGTTGAAGAAAAATGTGGCTTGGCCGCATCAGTTTTTCCCCAATAATTGAATTATTTTGAAAAATTTTCATTCATTACATTTTTGCCATTTGCTTGCACCGTTTTGAGGATTTCAGAGAGCAAGTGCATCAAGTCAATTTGGCAACGCATTTATTTGTAAGGATTTGCGAAGGCAATTGCAAGCAAACCCGCACCAAATATAGAGTCTCTACAAAACTTGCAGATTTGATGCGGACTTCAAGCCATCTTTTTTTTCCCCAAAACAGTCACATTTGTATGATCTCTGAGTCGCCCAAAGTATCTTTCTTGCACAGACGCACAGATATTTCCCAAACACTACCCCTAGTGGCTTGAATTCATCACAGACCCCATATATAGTGTCTGAACGTCAAAGTCACGGTCTAGTGAAAACCAAGAAAACCGCCTCTTTGTCGAACCAAAATAAATTAAAACCGAACTGACCTTGATCACAAAGAACGCCATGCAAATTGAGCTAAATCAAACGCCTTCCAACACCAGCTTATTGAGCAACCCAAGCACCTCTCAGACCCCGCCATCTGCAAGCCATGCATTGGCCAATTACCAAATCATTCGCCGAAATGGCGCTGTGGTTCCATTCGAACCCAACAAAATTGCCGTTGCCTTGATGAAAGCCTTTTTGGCAGTTCACGGCACCCAAGGCGCAGCTTCGGCCAGCGTGCGCGAAGTGTTGGACGGTTTGACGCAAGCGGTCATTCGCGCTTTGGTGCGCTCACGCCCAAGCGGCGGCACTTTCCACATTGAAGATGTACAAGATCAGGTAGAACTTGGACTCATGCGCAGCAGTAACCACGAAGTGGCCCGCGCCTACGTGTTGTACCGCGAGCGTCGCACGCAAGAGCGCGCCCAAGTGAAAGAAGAAAAAGCGGCGGTTAGCGCACATCCCACGCTGCACGTCTTGGATGACGGCCAACGCGTGCCCCTAGACATCAACTATTTAAAAGGCCTCATCGTCAATGCTTGCCAAGGCTTGGGCAAAGACGTGCAGCCCGACCCCATCGTGGCCGAAACCATGCGCAACCTCTATGACGGCGTGCCCATGGAAGAGGTTTACAAGGCGTCCATCTTGGCGTCTCGCACCCTGATCGAGAAAGACCCTGACTACACCTACGTCACTGCGCGCCTCTTGATGCACACCATTGCCAAAGAAGTCTTGGGCAAAGAAGTTCTCTTGAAAGACATGGCCACGCACTATGTTGACTATTTCCCTGGTTACATCAAAAAGGGCGTAGACAACGGCCTGCTCGACGAAAAACTCCTGCAATTCAACTTGCAAAAACTGGGCGCAGCCCTCAAAGCCGATCGCGATTTGCAGTTTGATTACCTCGGTCTTCAAACTTTGTACGACCGTTACTTCCTGCACGTGCGCAAAACCCGCATCGAGTTGCCCCAGTCCTTCTTCATGCGCGTTGCCATGGGTCTGGCCTTGGGCGAAGCCGACCGCGAAGCCCGTGCCATTGAGTTTTATGAAGTGCTGTCTTCATTCGACTTCATGTCCAGCACACCCACTCTCTTTAACAGCGCAGGTTTGCGCTCACAGCTGTCCAGCTGCTACCTCACCACCGTGCCCGACGACCTGGATGGCATTTACGAGTCCATCAAAGAAAACGCTTTGCTGTCCAAATTTGCGGGCGGCTTGGGCAACGACTGGACACGAGTTCGCGCTTTGGGCAGCCACATCAAGGGCACCAACGGCGAATCACAAGGCGTGGTGCCCTTCCTCAAAGTGGTCAACGACACCGCTGTGGCGGTGAACCAAGGCGGCAAGCGCAAGGGCGCGGTGTGTACTTACCTTGAAACATGGCACCTCGACATTGAAGAGTTTTTAGAGCTGCGCAAAAACACCGGCGACGACCGCCGCCGCACGCACGACATGAACACCGCCAACTGGATTCCCGACCTGTTCATGCGCCGCGTCATGGAAAATGGCACTTGGACCTTGTTCTCGCCATCTGACTGCCCCGATTTGCACGACAAATTTGGCATTGCGTTCGAAACAGCCTATGTAGCCTACGAACAAAAAGCCGCCGCCGGCGAGATCAAACCCAGCCGCACCATTCAGGCCAACGACCTGTGGCGCAAGATGCTCTCCATGCTCTTTGAAACAGGCCATCCTTGGATCACTTTCAAAGATGCTTGCAACATTCGCTCGCCTCAGCAGCACGCCGGCGTGGTGCACTCCTCTAACTTGTGCACCGAGATCACCTTGAACACAAGCGACACCGAAACTGCAGTGTGCAACTTGGGTTCGGTCAACTTGCCCCAGCACTTGATGGACGGCCCTAACGGCAAACAACTCGACCACGCCAAACTGCAGCGCACCATCAAAACGGCTATGCGCATGCTCGACAACGTGATCGACATCAACTACTACGCTGTCAAAAAAGCACGTGACTCTAATATGCGTCACCGCCCTGTGGGCCTGGGCCTCATGGGCTTCCAAGATGCACTCTATCAAAAGCGTGTGCCTTATGCCTCACAAGAAGCCGTGGAGTTTGCAGACACTTCCATGGAAGCCATCTGCTACTACGCTTACTGGGCCTCCACCGAGTTGGCTGCCGAGCGCGGCAAGTACTCCAGCTACAAAGGCTCTTTGTGGGACCAAGGCATCATGCCCTTGGACACCCTCGACATGCTTCAAAAAGAACGTGGCGGCTATGTAGAAGTGGACCGCAGCAGCACCATGGACTGGGATGCCTTGCGCAAGAAGATTGCCAAAGACGGCATGCGCAATTCCAACTGCGTGGCCATTGCGCCCACCGCCACCATCTCCAACATCATTGGTGTCGATGCCTGTATCGAGCCATGCTTTGGCAACTTGTCTGTCAAGTCCAACTTGTCTGGCGAGTTCACCATCATCAACAGCTACCTGGTACGCGACTTGAAGCGCCTGGGTCTGTGGGACGACGTCATGGTCATGGACTTGAAGCACTTCGACGGCTCACTGCGCCCCATCGACCGTGTGCCCCAAGAAATCAAGTCCTTGTACGCCACCGCCTTTGAAGTGGAAACCACTTGGGTTGTCGAAGCAGCAGCACGTCGCCAAAAGTGGATTGACCAAGCGCAGTCACTCAACATCTACATGTCGGGCGCATCTGGCAAGAAGCTCGACGACACCTACAAGTTGGCTTGGTTGCGTGGCCTCAAAACCTCTTACTACCTGCGCACCATCAGCGCCACGCACGCTGAGAAATC
The DNA here is from genome assembly GCA_009693505.1 of Limnohabitans sp. Classification (GTDB taxonomy): domain Bacteria; phylum Pseudomonadota; class Gammaproteobacteria; order Burkholderiales; family Burkholderiaceae_C; genus Limnohabitans_A. Next base: position 39,433 of record SHXD01000018.1, on the reverse strand, counting down.
GACCGTGTCTAATAACCAAATGAATGCGGTGTCGTCTGGCGCAGCATCAGGTGGCGCAACATCGAACGCATCAGGCGCTTCGCAGTTTTCTGCAGTACCCGCCACCGATGTGAAATTTACCGCCATCGACGATGTGGGCTGCGAAGCTTGCCAATGATTTTTTAAATTTACAAATTCAAAAATTCATTCAAAAGATCACCATTCATAAATCACTGCAAAGAAAATTGAAGCGAACTTCGAGAAGAAATTCAAAACAAGACGATGCAAAAGCACAACACTTCTTCGCGTGATTTCATTTCATTTCAAAACATTGCTTTGCATTTCGTCCGCAAGCTTTCATAATTCAATCATTGGAAATTTCTATGTTGTCCTGGAACGATTCATCTGCACCTGTATTGCAACCTGCAATGCCAAGCTTCCCCCCAAGCGGTCCATCTGTAGACCGCCTTGCTGATCTGTCTTCTTTCACAGCCAACACATCCACAAGCAACTCCCCTGTCGCATCACCCTCACCGGTCATGTCGCCAGCTAGCACGCAAGCTGCGCCCGCCGGTGCCGCTCGCCGCGTGAATGCAGCCGACAAGCGCATCATCAATGGTCAAACCGACGTCAACCAGTTGGTGCCCTTCAAATACAAATGGGCCTGGGAGAAATACCTCGCCACTTGCGCCAACCACTGGATGCCGCAAGAAGTCAACATGACCCGCGACATTGCCCTTTGGAAAGACCCCAATGGTTTAACCGAAGACGAGCGCCGTTTGGTCAAGCGCAATTTGGGTTTCTTTGTCACAGCCGATTCTTTGGCGGCCAACAACATCACCCTGGGCACTTACCGTCACATCACTGCGCCTGAGTGCCGTCAGTTCTTGTTGCGCCAAGCCTTTGAAGAAGCCATTCACACCCACGCCTACCAGTACATCACTGAGTCTTTGGGCCTGGACGAAAGCGAAATCTTCAACGCGTACAACGAAGTTCAGTCCATCCGCGACAAAGACGAGTTTCTGATTCCGTTCATCCACGCCATCATGGACCCGCACTTCAAAACGGGCACACAAGAAACAGATCAGACGCTTTTAAAGTCGCTCATCGTGTTCGCTTGCCTCATGGAAGGCTTGTTCTTTTACGTGGGCTTTACCCAAATTCTGGCCTTGGGTCGTCAAAATAAGATGACCGGTGCTGCCGAGCAGTACCAATACATCCTGCGCGACGAATCCATGCACTGTAACTTCGGCATCGACCTGATCAACCAGATCAAACTCGAGAACCCCCAGTTGTGGACCACTGAATTCAAAGCCGAAATCAATGAGTTGTTCTTGAAAGCCGTTGAACTCGAATACCGTTATGCCGAAGACACCATGCCCCGCGGCATACTCGGCCTCAACGCCTCCATGTTCAAAGGCTACTTGCGCTACATCGCCAACCGCCGTGCCACTCAAATTGGCTTGGAAGCTCTCTTCCCCAACGAAGAAAATCCTTTCCCCTGGATGAGCGAAATGATTGACTTGAAGAAAGAACGCAATTTCTTCGAGACCCGCGTCATTGAATACCAGTCGGGCGGTGCCCTGTCTTGGGATTAAACATTCAAACATGACAATTCTGTTTAAACCTCATGCCATGCCCGCTCTTAGCGGTGTTGGGGTGAGGTTTTCCTGTGTTCAAGGTGTTGAAGCCAGTCTTCAGCACCTTGAATCGCTTTGCGGCTCCAACATTCGCAAAGTGTTTCCCTCTGTTGATTTTTCTAATTGATCAAGGAGAAAAAAATCATGGCAACTGCAAAAAAAGCGGCACCAAAAAAAGTCGCAGCAAAAAAATCGGCTCCTAAAAAAGCCGTTGTGAGAAAGGCGCCTGCTAAAAAAGCAGCTCCTAAAAAGGCAGCCCCAAAGAAAGCCGCTCCTAAAAAAGCAGCTCCTAAGAAGGCCGTAGCCAAAAAAGCAGCTCCTAAAAAAGCAGCTAAGAAAGCCGTAGCTAAGAAAACTGCCAAAAAAGCTGCCCCTAAAAAAGCCGCTAAAAAGCCTGCCAAAAAAGCAGCTAAGAAAGCAGCGAAAGCACCCGCTGCCCCTGCTCCCGCTGCAACAGCGTTAAATCCTCAAGCTGCATGGCCGTTTCCTTCGGCCGCCAAGCCCTGATTTAATGTTAAAGCGCTAAGCGAAAGCAAAGCCCGATGCTGAAAAGCGTCGGGCTTTTTTAATGGCCAACTCAATGGCTTAAGGGTAAAAAGTGAGTAAGCGATAACCCATGAAAGCCGCGTCTTCTTTCTTCAAACTCAAAAGAAGTTGCTGTTCAATGATTTCGCCGGGAGGTACAACTGCAGGTGCGCCCCAGTCAACTGGGTTCAACACCTTGCGCATCACGGGTGTATCGTGTGCATCGGTCAAGGTCAGTTCAATCCAAGGCATTGCCACTGGCACAGAATCAGAATTTCTCAAATTGATTTGCAAGGCCCACCGGATCGGCTGAGCGCCATAGGCTAAAATTTCTTGCGCTTGATCGGTATGAATGGCGTCAACAGACGCGTAGTCGATGACAACGGCATCGGTTTTTTGCAGCGGCCGAATTTGGCAACCTACAAGCTGGCAAGCCTCAAATAGAAGAGGTTTCAAATGCGGATGGTTGGTGGCCAGCGGGTCTTTGAACAAATAAACAGTTTGAAGCAAAAGGCCCAGCAGCCCCAACACTGCCCAAGCCACCAAGCCCCAAAAGCTCATGAGGTTTTAGGCGGTGGTGCCGCGTTGAGCCGTCATCAAAATCCAGCCATCTTCTCGATCGGCGACTGACAACTTGATATGCGGCGCATAGGCCTGAATCAGCTCTGCTTCTTGGCGCTCTAAAATACCTGCCAACACCAAATGACCCCCTGATTGCACATGGCTGCACAGCAAAGGTGCCAGCACTTTCAGGGGCGTGGCCAAAATATTGGCCAAAACAGTTTGGTAAGTGCCCTGCGCCAACTCGGGCAACCCTGCATTCAAAGACACTTCGTTGGCTTGCGCGTTAAGTGCAGTTGATGTGACGGCTGCTTCATCGATGTCTACCGCGTCAATTTGCTCGGCCCCAAATTTGGCAGCGCCAATGGCCAAAATACCGGAGCCACAGCCGTAGTCCAACACACGCTGACCCTTCAGGTCATGCGTGGCAATCCAACGCAAACACATGCGCGTGGTGGGGTGGGTTCCGGTACCAAAAGCCAAGCCAGGATCTAAGCGAATGATTTCGCGCGCTTGTGGCGGCGGCTGGTGCCAGGTGGGCACAATCCAAAATTCTGGGGTAATTTCAACGGGTGCAAATTGCGACTGCGTCAAACGCACCCAGTCTTGATCGGGCACAGCCTCAACAGACATGACTTCACAGGCCTGAAAAAAATCTTGTGCCGCAAACAAGAGGGCGGCTTCGCGCGCTTCTTCTTCTTTGGCAAAGAGGGCCACCACTTTGGATCGTTGCCAGCCTTCTTTGGGCGGCGGCATACCAGGCTCGCCAAACAAAGCTTGTTCGTGCTCTGTTTCTGCGTCTGCGTCTTCGACTGAAACACTTAAGGCATCCAAGGCCTCGAGGGCTTCACTCAAAACATCGACACGGTCTTCAGGGCACAGCAAGTTAAGTTCAAACATGCTTAGCCTTTGCGATGTCTCAGCCACTCTTCCAAGTAGTGAATGTTGGTACCACCATTGACAAATTTGGCATCGCGCAGAATTTCGCGGTGCAAAGGAATGTTGGTGCTAATGCCTTCCACCACGGTTTCGGCCAACGCGGTTTGCATGCGCGCGATGGCTTGCTCGCGGGTGTCGCCATGGGCAATGATTTTGCCGATCATGGAGTCGTAATTGGGCGGCACAAAATAGTTGTTGTAGACATGCGAGTCGACCCGAATACCAGGGCCTCCGGGTGCATGCCAGGTGGTGATGCGACCAGGCGAAGGCGTGAACTTGAAGGGGTCTTCGGCATTCACACGACATTCAACGGCATGGCCCCGAATTTGAACTTGACGCTGAGTAAAAGGCAACTTTTCGCCAGCGGCCACCATGATTTGTGTTTTGACAATGTCAATGCCTGTGACCCACTCGGTGACAGGATGCTCCACCTGAACGCGGGTGTTCATTTCAATGAAGTAAAACTCGCCGTTTTCATACAAAAACTCAAAGGTACCGGCACCGCGGTAGTTGATTTTTTTGCAAGCCGCCACACAACGATCACCAATTTTGTCAATCAGTTTGCGGGGAATGCCAGGCGCTGGCGCCTCTTCTAACACTTTTTGGTGACGCCGCTGCATGGAGCAATCTCGCTCACCCAAGTAAACTACATTCTTATGCTTGTCCGCCAAGATTTGGATCTCGATGTGACGCGGATTTTGCAAATACTTTTCCATGTAGACCGCAGGATTGCCAAATGCGGCATCCGCCTCGGCCTTGGTCATTTGCACCGCATTAATAAGAGCCGCCTCGGTATGCACCACCCGCATACCTCGGCCGCCGCCGCCACCGGCCGCCTTGATGATGACGGGATAGCCAATGCTTTTGGCGGTTCGCCGAATGATGACGGGATCGTCAGGCAACTCGCCCTCTGAGCCAGGCACGCACGGCACACCGGCTTTGATCATGGCCTGCTTCGCCGATACCTTGTCGCCCATGATGCGAATGGACTCAGGCGTGGGGCCAATGAATTGAAAGCCACTTTTTTCAACACGCTCGGCAAAGTCTGCGTTTTCACTCAAGAAGCCGTAGCCCGGGTGAATGGCTTCAGCATCGGTCACTTCGGCAGCCGAAATGATGGCCGGCATGTTGAGGTAACTGAGGTTTGAGGCTGCGGGGCCGATGCAAACAGCCTCTTCAGCCAACTTCACGTATTTGGTTTCGCGATCGGCCTCTGAGTAAACCATGACCGCTTTGATGCCAAGTTCTCGGCATGCGCGCTGAATTCGCAGGGCAATTTCCCCACGGTTCGCGACCAGAATTTTCTTGAACATAAAAATCCCGGTGAATTATTGGATGATGTACAAGGCTTGACCGTATTCCACAGCCTGACCGTTTTCGCACAAAACCTGTTTCACAGTGCCCGATTTGTCAGATTCAATTTCGTTCAAAATCTTCATGGCTTCAATGATGCAAAGGGTGTCACCCTCTTTGACGGTGTCGCCCACCACGACAAAGGGAGCAGCGCCTGGGCTAGAAGACCGGTAGAAAGTGCCCACCATAGGTGACTTGACAGTATGGCTAGCAGCGGCAACTTCGGCCGCGACGGCAGCGGCAGTGACCGCGGCAGCATCGGCAATTTCGGCGGCTGTAGGGGGAGCAACAGGTGCAGAAGGCAATGCTGGCGCTGCAGGTGCCATGACTTGATGGCTTAAAACAGGGGCACCAGAGGGTGTGGGGCCTTTGACAATTCGAACCTTGCCTTCTGCTTCAGTGATTTCCAATTCTGTGACGTTGGAATCAGATACCAAGTCAATCAAGGTTTTCAGTTTGCGCAAATCCATGTTACCCCCTGTGTTTGCTAACGAAAACGTTGAATCTACACTAAAAAAACCTCCAAATAGCTACATTTGCTCTCCAAAGCCATTTAACTGACCGATTGAAGCCAAGCATCGAGGTCAGATTGCTCTAACTTGCCGGCTTTTTGCTTTAAAAGCCTGCCATTTGCTGCGAAAAGGACGCTATAAGGCAAAACACTTTGGGCATTGCCCAGTGATTGACCTAAGGCAGTTCCTGTAAAACCAGCCAAGCCGACTGGAAAACGCAATGGCTTTTGCCCCAGATAGCGCCGAACCATGCTGGGTTGATCTACGGCCAAGCCAACAACTTGAAGGGATTTAGATTGATTTGCAGCATAGAAGGCGTCAATTAGCGGCAGTTCTTCAATACAAGGGGGACACCAGGTAGCCCAGAAATTGACCAAAAGAGGCTTGCCACGCATGCTTTGGAAGCTCAATGTGCCGCCTTCGGGCTTTTCAAATTCTTGCAGCCAGAAGTTTTGAACGGCCTCGTCCATCACGCCTTGAGGCTGAAATTTCTGCCATGCAAACACGGCGCCTGCCAAACCAGCTAATACCCCAACGCCTGCTAAAAGCCAGTGCCGACGCGGCATGCTTTTTTCACTGTCTTCTTGCTTCATACCAACCTCATGCCCCAATTAATTGTTTAACCGCTTTACCGTCGCCTCTGGGCGAGCGCCCTTGTCCGTCCGCTTTCAAGGCACCTCGAACATCGTCAAAATCATTGACCAAGAGATGGACGCCAATTTCCTCACCCAATTCGTCGCAAAAACTGTGAATGCTCAAAGCTTCAACTGCCTCGCCATGCAAGCCATTTACCGATCGGGCCTCAAATGCCACGCCTTTGTTGATAAGTTCAATCTCGCATGACTTGGCATCGTCACAAAACAATTGCAAGTAAATGTCTGACAAGCGCGTTGCGGTGCCATGCCAGACCGCACCCCCCAAATAGGGCCTGAACTCAGCCAAGCGCGTCATCCACATCAAAGCATGCCTTCTGAGGGCTAACAGCTCCTCAGGCTGAGAGTCGGCACAAAAAAGTTCAATGTACTCACGCACCTGGGCTTCAACTTGCTCATTGTTGGGCAAAGGCGTGCGGGGTGGTAAACCCAAGGCCTTCAAGGCGCGGCGTTTGGCGGGGCCGTACTCCAAGCCCTCTTCCACCACCCACTGCGCTGCCGAAGCTGCAATTTCATCTGTCAAATCTGCCATGACGCCATTGTGCACCGCCTAAAATCCCCCTATGCATATTCATATTTTGGGCATTTGCGGAACTTTCATGGGCGGCTTGGCCGCGTTGGCCCGAGAAGCCGGTCACAAAGTGACGGGTTGCGACGCTGGCGTTTATCCGCCCATGAGCGATCAACTCAAGGCTTTGGGCATTGAATTGATGGAGGGCTTTGGGGTTGAGCAAATGCAGCTCAAACCAGACCTCTACGTCATCGGCAATGTGGTCAGCCGAAGCCGCCTGCCTTCTGGCGAACCTAAGTTTCCCTTGATGGAAGCCATTTTGGAATCGGGTGCACCCTACACCAGTGGCCCGCAGTGGTTGTCAGAGCATGTGCTGCAAGGACGGCATGTGTTGGCTGTGGCGGGCACGCATGGCAAAACGTCCACCACCTCTATGCTGGCCTGGATACTGGAAGCTGCCGGACTTAAACCCGGTTTTTTGGTGGGCGGTGTGCCCCTTAATTTCGGCGTTTCTGCGCGCTTAGGCAAAGTCGCCGCAGGCCACGCACGCAACTACTTTGTGATTGAAGCCGACGAATACGACACCGCTTTCTTTGACAAGCGCAGCAAGTTTGTGCATTACCGCCCCCGCACAGCCATTCTGAACAATTTGGAATTTGACCACGCCGATATCTTTGACGACCTTGCAGCCATCGAGCGCCAATTTCATCACTTGGTGCGCACTGTGCCAGGCCTTGGCCGCTTGGTGGTCAACGGTTTGGAAGAAAGCTTGACTCGCGTGTTGGCGCAAGGCTGCTGGAGTGAAGTGCGCAGTTTTGGCGCTGCGGTTTCAGACTTCTCAGCAATCGGAGAGCCCCATTACTTCGAAGTGCTTCGCCATGGTCAAAAACTTGCTGAAGTGAAATGGGATTTGGGCGGGGTGCACAACCAACTCAACGCATTGGCCGCCATTGCAGCAGCGGAGCATGTGGGCGTCGCACCTGAAGTAGCCGCGCAAGCACTTGCAAGCTTTCACAATGTGAAGCGCCGAATGGAAGTGCGCGGCACGCTGGCTGGCATCACGGTATACGACGATTTTGCGCATCACCCTACAGCCATCCGAACCACCCTTGATGGTCTCAGGCGGCAAATTAGAAAAGGCCAGCGCATCTTGGCCATTTTTGAACCCCGCAGCAACACCATGAAACTGGGCACCATGAAATCGCAGTTGCCATGGAGTCTTGAACAAGCCGACTTGTCGTTTTGTCACAGCGGCGGTTTAGATTGGGATGCGCACACCGTTTTGGCTGAAATGGGCAACAAGGCCCAAGTGGCCGCCAACATCGATGAGTTGGTCAAGCAAGTGATGGCGCAAGTTCAAACGGGGGATCATTTGCTTTGCATGAGCAATGGCGGTTTTGGCGGTGTGCACGATCGCCTCTTGAACGCACTGAAGCAAATGTAAAAGGACCGCCAATAGCCTGGCGGCCTTTTTTAAGACGATGTAAGCGCCAGCCCGCCTGGCGCTTTCAAGTTTGCAAATCGACTTATTTCTTGCGACGCGTCTCAACCGCCTTGGACAAAGTTTCTAAAACTTTCTCGCTGTCTGCCCAACCGATACAAGCATCGGTAATGCTTTGCGCGTACTTCAAAGCGTTCGCATCGTCTTTGCCAGGCGTGAATTTTTGCGCCCCGCCTTCAATGTGGCTCTCCACCATCACACCAAAGATTTGACGCGAGCCTGTGCTCATCTGCGCCGCAATTTCCTGCGTTACCACCAATTGGCGTTCATGCTCTTTGCTGCTGTTGGCATGGCTGCAATCAATCATCAAGGTAGGTGGCAATTTGGCGGCTGTCAAATCTTGGCACGCCGCATTGACACTGGCTTCATCGTAATTGGGAACTTTGCCACCGCGCAAAATCACGTGGCAGTCAGGGTTTCCTTGAGTTTGCACAACGGCTACCTGACCGTTCTTGTGGACTGACAAGAAATGATGGCCCCGCGCCGCAGCTTGAATGGCATCGGTGGCAATTTTGATGTTGCCATCGGTGCCGTTTTTAAAGCCAATGGGCGCAGACAGGCCAGAAGCCAGTTCGCGATGAACTTGGCTTTCGGTGGTGCGGGCGCCAATGGCACCCCAGCTGATCAAGTCGCCTATGTATTGCGGTGAAATGACATCGAGGAATTCACTTCCAGCGGGCACGCCTTGGCGGTTAATCTCAATCAGCAATTGGCGCGCAATGCGCAAGCCTTCGTCAATGCGGTAGCTCTCATCCAAGTAAGGATCATTGATCAAGCCTTTCCAACCCACCGTGGTTCTGGGCTTTTCAAAATACACCCGCATCACAATTTCCAAAGTGCCTTGGTATTTGTCACGCAGGGGCTTCAATCGGCGTGCATAGTCCAAAGCGGCAGAAGGGTCGTGAATGGAGCAAGGCCCAATGACCACCAACAAGCGGTCGTCTTTGCCCGCCATGATGTTGTGAATCTTGCGACGTGTTTGTGAAATCAAGGTTTCCACCGCCGTGCCCGCAATGGGAAAGAAACGCATCAAATGCTCTGGTGGCGGCAACACGGTAATGTCCTTGATGCGTTCGTCATCGGTTTGGCCTGCACGATCTGTAGGGCTTGCATAGCGCGGCTCCGAAGTGGCTTTGGCTTTGTTGATCATGAGAGGCTCCTTTTGAGATTTAAAAACTTGGAATGGCTTTTGGCGAGTGGCAAAAAAAAACCGCCGGGGGTTAAGTCCGGCGGTTGATAGAGGGGTTCAGTGACTTATGCGCTGGCCTCTCGTCCGCCTGGGACAGAGAATGCAAAATAGAAGCTAAAAAAGCTGGAGCGCTGAGTCATGGGAAAAGAATGTAGCACAATTTTTTGGCAGATTTCTGACAATTTACAAGTTCCAAGGCATTTAGGCCGTGCCGCCCACCGTCAAACCCTCAATGCGAAGGGTGGGTTGACCCACGCCCACAGGCACGCTTTGACCTTCTTTGCCGCAAACGCCCACACCAGAGTCAAGTCTCATGTCGTTGCCAATCATGCTGACTTGCTTCAAGCATTCAGGGCCACTGCCCACCAATGAAGCGCCCTTCACAGGGTATTGAATTTTGCCGTTTTCCACCCAATAGGCTTCAGAAGCAGAAAACACAAACTTACCACTGGTAATGTCGACCTGGCCGCCACCAAAGTTGGTGGCGTACAAGCCCTTCTTCATGCTGGCCACAATTTCTTCGGGCGACTTATCTCCGCCCAACATGTAAGTGTTGGTCATGCGGGGCATGGGAATATGGGCGTAACTTTCGCGCCTGCCATTGCCTGTGGGCTTGACACCCATCAAACGCGCATTCATGGCATCTTGAATGTAGCCCTTCAAAATACCGTCTTCAATCAAAACATTGCGCTGGCTAGGGCAACCTTCATCGTCCACATTCAATGAACCACGTCGATCTGAAATGGTGCCATCGTCAAGTACCGTCACACCTTTGGCGGCGACGCGTTTGCCAATCATGCCGCTGAAGGCACTAGAGCCTTTGCGATTGAAATCGCCTTCAAGGCCGTGGCCAATGGCCTCGTGCAACAACACACCTGGCCAACCTGGGCCCAACACCACGGTCATGACACCTGCAGGCGCTGGTCTGGCGTCTAAATTGGTAAGTGCCGCATGTACCGCATCGTTGACATACTCATTCAAGATGGCTTCGTCAAAATAAGCCAATCCAAAGCGGCCGCCGCCGCCGCCGCTACCGACCTCACGACGGCCTTTTTGTTCGGCAATGACAGTCACAGAAAGCCGCACCAAGGGCCTTACGTCTGCAGCCAATGTGCCGTCTGCTCGAGCCACCATGACCACGTCATATTCACTGGCAAGACCGGCCATGACCTGCACCACACGCGGATCTTTGGCGCGAGCCAATTGCTCAACTTTTTCAAGCAGATGAACTTTGTCTGTGTTGTTCAAAGTACCCATTGGGTCAAGTGAGGGGTACAAAGAACGAATACCTGCCACTTTGCGGGCTGGCACTTTGGCTTTGCGATTTTGCTGAGCTTGCGCAATAGAGCGCACTGTGAGCGCGGCATCCATCAAAGAGGCTTCTGAAATGTCGTCTGAATAAGCGAAGGCTGTTTTTTCGCCAGCCACTGCACGCACACCCACCCCTTGGTCAATGCTGAAGCTGCCCGTCTTGACAATGCCTTCTTCCAAACTCCAGCCCTCTGAGCGGGTGTACTGGAAATACAAGTCGGCATCGTCGACCTTGTGTGCCTTGATGGCAGAGAGCGCTTTGGACAGATGGGTTTCATCCAAACCAAAAGGTTCAAGCAAGAGGGACCTGGCCGTAGCCAAACGTTCGATGGTGGGTTCGCGTGAAATCATGGTGACATTGTAGGCAAGCCCAGAAGGCCCTGCTGACTGCAGGCTTGAGAAGCACCCATTTTGAAGTTTATCAAGTCTGAACCAAGCGTTTGGCCTTGGCAATGGACATCAAAATACCCAGCCCCAAGCCCAGAGTCACCATGGCGGTGCCGCCGTAGCTGATAAAGGGCAAAGGCACACCCACAACGGGCAAGATGCCGATGACCATGCCCATGTTGACAAAGGCATAGGTGAAGAAAATCATGCTGACACTGCCCGCCAACAAACGGGTAAAGAGGGTGGGGGCCTCGCGCGCAATGACCAAACCTCTGAAGACCAAAAAGAAAAAGCCTGAAATCAGGAGCAAAGTGCCCACCAGACCAAACTCTTCAGAAAATGCAGCAAAGATAAAGTCGGTGGTTCTTTCGGGAATGAACTCCAAATGGGTTTGGGTGCCCTGCATAAAGCCTTTGCCCCAAAAGCCGCCTGAGCCAATGGCAATCATGCCTTGAATGATGTGAAAGCCCTTGCCCAGCGGGTCGCGTGCCGGGTCTAGCAAGGTACACACACGTTGCCGCTGGTACTCATGCAGCACTTTCCAGTCGACGCCATCAGCGCACAACTGAGACTCAAACATGACCAGCAAAATGATGCCAATCAAACCAAGGACCACGGGCGGCAAAATCAAGCGCCAACTTAAGCCTGCAAAGAACAGCACGGCCACACCGGTGCTTAAAACCAACAGCGCTGTACCCAAATCGGGCTGACGCATGATGAGTCCCACCGGTATCATGAGCAGAAGTCCCGCCACCAAAAAGTCCAGCGGTCGAAGTTGACCCTCCCGCTTTTGGAACCACCAAGCCAACATCAATGGCATGGCAATTTTCAGAATTTCACTGGGCTGTATGACGATTCCCACATTGAGCCATCTTCGCGCACCTTTTTTGGTAATGCCAAAAATGGCCACGGCCACCAACAAAAGAACGCCCACAGTGTAAATTGGCACCGCCAGGGTCATGAGGCGTTGGGGTGGAATTTGCGCCACCACAAACATGATGCTGGCCGCGATGAACATGTTTCTGGCATGGTCCACAAAGCGCGTTCCGTGGTCATAGCCCGAGGAAAACATGATGATCAGGCCCGCACATGCCAATACAAAGACGGCGAAGGCCAAGGGGCCATCGAATCCTTCAAACAAATGCAGGAAACGAGACCACCAGCTGGGTTTTTCAATCACGCGCGACATGCTGCAATTATCCTTCGCTTACCCAGCAAATTTGATTTTCTCTTAAATTAGACAACGCTTCAAGGCTGCCAAGGGCCGGCGCATGGGACAATCTGACCCATGTTTTTATTGTTTGAAGAAGCCGGTAAATTTGTTGCCGGACGTATCCTGTCGGAAGCAGAAGCTTCGATTCAGGTGGAATTGGACAGCGGCAAAAGGGTCAAGGTCAAAGGCACCAATGTGCTTTTGAAATTTGAGAAACCTGCACCTGCCCAACTTCTGGCTGAAGCGGCACAAATTAGCCAAAGCATCGAGCTTGATTTGGCTTGGGAATTTGCGCCTGAAGACGAATTCGGCTTTGCCGATGTGGCACGAGACTATTTCAACGCAGGTGCCAGCACCGTTCAGCAGGTGGGTGCACTCATGCGCCTTTTCGAAGCGCCGCATTATTTCCGTCGGGCAGGCAAGGGTCGATTTAAAAAAGCTTCGGCCGAAACCGTTCAATTGGCTTTGGCGGGCATTGAGAAGAAAAAACAAATCTTGGCGCAAATTGAGCTTTGGTCACAAGCCTTGATCAAGGGCGAGTGCCCAGCGCCCATCAAGGAACAGCTGTACAAAATTTTGTTCAGGCCCGATAAAAACGCGGCTGAATACAAGGCTGTGGTGGAGGCCAGTCGGGCCAGCCAAACAGCGCCTCTCACTTTGCTGCAAAACGCTGGCGCCATTGCCAGCGCTTACGATTTTCATTGGCAACGTTTCTTGTTCGACAACTTTCCCAAAGGCACTGGCTTTCCCAAGTTGGAAGCGCCAGCCATGGCCCAAGAGTTACCCTTGGCCGCCGTAGAGGCCTATTCCATTGACGACTCGCAAACCACCGAAATTGACGATGCCCTTTCTATTCAAGGCTTGGGCACAGGCACCGTGGTCATAGGCATTCACATTGCGGCTCCGGGCTTGGCCGTTCAGCCCAACACCGCCATTGACCAGGTGGGCAGAGCGCGTTTGTCAACGGTGTACATGCCGGGCTACAAAATCACCATGTTGCCCGATGAGGTGGTGCAAGGCTTCACCTTGGCCGAAGGTCAGGCTTGCCCAGCCGTGTCTCTTTATGTCACGTTGGACGAAGCTACTTTGGCCATTCAACACACTGAAACCAAATTGGAGCGCGTGCCCATCGCCGCCAATTTGCGACACGACCAACTCGATCATTGGGTCACCGCAGCATGGCTTGAGGAAAGCCAGTCCTTAGCGCGCGACAACGAACCCCACCTTGGCATCACTCACGCACAGTTGGCGTTCTTCTGGCGCTTGGCGCAGCATTTGAAAGCGGGTCGTGAAGTGGTTCGCGGCAAACCCGAAACTTTCAATCGACCCGACTACAACTTTCGATTGGTGCGATCCAACGCCGACGCACCGCCCGCAGGCCATGAAACCGTGCAAATCAGTGTGCGTCAGCGCGGCGCCCCACTCGATTTGATCGTGGCGGAAGCCATGATTTTGGCCAACAGCACATGGGGTCAATGGTTGGCCAGTTTGGGCGTGCCCGCCATCTACAGAAGTCAAGCCAGTTTGTCACCGGGTATCAAAGTTCGCATGGGCACCAAAGCCTTGCCTCACGCCGGCATTGGTGTGCCTGCCTATGCATGGAGTACTTCGCCTCTGCGTCGCTATACCGACTTGGTCAATCAGTGGCAAATCATTGCGTGCGCACAGCACGGCGCAACAGCCGCTTTGGCGGCGCCCTTCAAACCCAAAGACGCGCAAATGTTTGCCATCATCAGCGCCTTCGAAGCAGCCTACACCGCTTACAACAGCTACCAATCAGGCATGGAGCGTTTTTGGACACTTCAATATTTGAAGCAAGAGAACATCACCGAAGTGGTCGCCAGTTTGGTCAAAGAAATGGGCGGTGGCAGTTGGCTGGTTCGTGCTGACCATTTGCCGCTGATGTTAAGCGTCATGGGCGCAGCAGGCTTGGTACGTGGCGACAAAGTCAAAGTTCAGTTGGGCAGCATTGACGCCATGGCCCTGGATGTGACGGGCACTGTGATTGAAAAAATCATGTCTTCTGACAACACCATGAATGCTGAAAATGCATCAGGAGACGAGTCGATGGAAGACTTGGAAGAAGCCGCTACCGGGCCCATTGCCATTGCCCTGAATGTGAACGAAACACCCTCAGAAGATCCCTCTGCCTAGTTCACGTTCTTCACGCGATCAGCACCATGCTCTCTTCTTCAATGTCCCTGCCCCTTCATCAAGGTTCACACCGTACCTTGCTTTGGGCCTTGGGCTTGTCGCTGATTTTTCATGCCGGTCTGCTCACCTTGAAGTGGGCCGCCCCTGCCACATTCGATCGAATCTTTGAAACCAACACTTTAGAAGTGGTGCTGGTCAATTCAAGCAGCAAGAATGCACCCGACGCCCCCTTGGCCTTGGCCCAAGTGAACTTGGCAGGCGGCGGTCAAGTGCCGGGCACCAGTCAGCAAACCAGCCCCTTCAGTGCGCAAACAGCCAATGCCAACACGCAAGACTTAGAGCACCTTGAACAACAAATCGAATCGCTCAAAAATGAACAACAGCGATTGATTCAACAACTGAAGCAAGAGTTGTTTCAACTTAACAGCCCAAATCAACTTCAAATCAGCGAAGCCACGTCGGCAGATGCATTGGCTGAACGCAAGAAACAACTCGCCAACCAATTGGCTCAAATTGAAAAACAGTCTCAGGCCCTTCAAGGTGGTCCTAAAAAACGCTTCATCGGCCCGGCCACAAAAGAGGTTTCATTTGCACGCTATTACGACAAAATGCGCCGCACCATTGAAGTCATGGGCACTGAAAATTTTCCGCAAGCAGCGGGTCAAAAACTCTACGGTCAACTCACCATGGTCATCACCTTGGACAAGCAGGGCCATGTCTTGAACACCGAGGTGGCCAGCGGTTCTGGACAATTCGTTTTGGACCAGCGAGCTCAAGCCATTGTTCGCGGCGCATCACCCTTTGGTGCTTTCACAGCAGACATGAAAAAAGAAGCGGATCAATTGGTGGTGGTCACACGCTTTCAATTCGCCCGCGACGAAACGCTTGAAACCAAAATGCTGGCACCCGATTCAAGCGCCGTATCGAAGCGTGATGTTCAAACTCAGCCAAAAAATTAACGGGTACTTTCCATGGACTCCTATTGCGTTTTCGGCCATCCCATTGAACACAGCAAGTCGCCTTGGATTCAAATGCGCTTTGCCGAACTCACAGGACAAACACTGCAGTACGAAAAAACCTGGGTGCCACTTGACGCCTTCAGCGCCACCGTTCATGCGTTCAGGGCTGCTGGCGGCAAAGGCTGCAATGTCACCTTGCCCTTCAAAACCGAGGCCGCTGCACTGTCCACTGAATGCAGTCCCCGCGTGGCATTAGCGCAGGCCTGCAACACCCTCAAATTTGACGGCGAGCACATGTATGGCGAGAACACCGATGGCTTAGGCTTGGTAACCGACTTGATCAGCAATGCTGGTTTCTCATTGCAAGGTCGCCGCATTTTACTGATTGGGGCAGGCGGTGCATCAGCGGGTGTGCTGGGCCCTTTGTTGACACACAAACCTCACTGCATTTGGGTGGCCAATCGCAGCGTTGACAAAGCAATTCACCTTGTCGCAAGGCACGCCAGTTTGGCTGTGTCCGAGGGCGTTGACTGCCAAGCCTTTGGCTTGACCCACGAAGCGATTCTGAGTCACTCCTTTGACTTGGTCATCAACGCCAGCAGCAGCAGCCTTCAACAAGCAGCATTGCCCGTGCCAGCCACTGTGCTTCAACCCAATGGCTTGGCCTGCGATTTGATGTATGGCCCAGCAGCAAAAGGCTTCCTTGAATGGGCCCGTGCGCACGGCACGGAAGCGCGCGATGGTCTTGGCATGCTGGTCGAACAAGCGGCGGCTTCATTCCAACTGTGGCGCGGCGTTCAACCACCTACCCAACAAGTGCTGGCCGAATTAAGAGCCTTGGTATCCCCTTCAAAGTGACATGCTGACTTCCATTCTGAAAGCTTTCAAACAATGGCTCTGGCTGGTGCTGGCGGGCTTTGTCATTTTGCAATTGTTCTTTGTCGGACGCATTGCGTTCATGTCTGTGGTCGATCCCTCATCCACGGCTTTTGAAAGATCACAAGCTTGGCAAATCGTCAGCACCCAAGGCCGACTCATTTGGCGGCAGCAATGGCAATCTGACGATCAAATTGCAAAGACACTCAAACGGGCAGTGCTGGCATCGGAAGACAGTGCCTTCACGACGCACAACGGCATCTGGTGGGATGCGATTGAAAAAGCATGGCAAAAAAATGCCAAAACCCAAGCCAAAATAGAGGCGCAAGCCGCCAAGAAAAATAGCGCCAAAACAGCAACACCTAAAATTGTGGGTGGTTCAACCATTACCCAACAATTGGCCAAGAATTTGCTCCTGAGTGGCGAGCGCACCCTGCTGCGAAAGAGCCAAGAGTGGGTCATCACCGTCGCTTTGGAAACTTTCCTGAGCAAAAAGAAAATACTCACGCTCTACCTCAACCATGTGGAGTGGGGCCAAGGTATTTTTGGTGCTGAAGCAGCAGCACAGCATTACTTTCAAAAGCCAGCGTCCAAACTCAATGCCTGGGAGGCTGCACGCTTGGCCGTCATGCTGCCTCGTCCTCGTTATTTTGAAAAGTTGCCGCAGTCTGTTTATTTAAGCGATCGCGCAGAAACCATCATGGCTCGCATGAACGATGTTGCCCTGCCCTGATCATTGCTTCACAATCGCTCTATGAGAATTCTTGGCATTGACCCCGGCCTCCAAACCACTGGCTTTGGCGTGATTGATGTGAGCGGCTCTCAGCTCACTTATGTGGCCAGTGGTGTCATTCGCACCGACAAAGTGAAACAAGGCAATTTGCCCAATCGTCTGCGTGTTATTTACGATGGTATTTTAGAAATCAACCAGCGCTACCAGCCCGAATCGGCTTCGGTTGAAATAGTGTTTGTCAATGTGAATCCGCAAGCCACTTTACTTTTAGGTCAAGCGCGCGGTTGTTGTGTCACGGCCTTGGTGTCGTGTAATTTAGAGGTTGCGGAATACACCGCGCTGCAAATGAAAAAAGCCATCACGGGTCACGGTCGTGCTGCCAAATCTCAAATTCAGGAAATGGTCAAACGCATGTTGAAGCTACCTTCAGTTCCAGGACCTGATGCAGCTGACGCTTTAGGTTTGGCCATTACGCACGCACATGCCAGTCCTTCGATGAACAAGTTGGCGGCTTTAGATGTGCTCAATCGCAAGACGCATGGGATGTACCGGGGTGGGCGGAGTCACTAAGTTGGTCTTAGTTCACTCGCTTTGATTTCAGGGCGGCGGCATGGGTAGGGCTTGCCGACTCATACGCGCTGCGCGCGCCAAATCGCTGTCAATCCGCACCCATACCACCACCCTGAAATAATGGAGATTTGAGTTGGAACGATTTATTTAGACAAGAGCATTCTGTCGCGATTGGCCAAGTCTGGAAAGATTTTGATGGCAGCCAGTGCGACACCTACTGTGGCTAGGCCGCCGAAGACAACTGAGCCGACTGGGCCCCACATTGACGCGGTGGCACCCGATTCAAATTCGCCAAGTTGGTTGGAAGCGCCGATGAAAATGGAGTTGACTGCTGCGACGCGGCCGCGCATATCTTCTGGTGTTTCTAGTTGAAGCAGAGTGATTCGGGTGACGACACTCACGTTGTCTGCAGCGCCTGTGACCATGAGGGCTGCAATGGAAAGTGCCATATTGGTTGAGAGGCCAAAGACTAAATTGGCAACGCCGAACATAACGACAGCTACCAACATCCAGCGGCCTACTTTGCGTTCAATAGGCCATTTCGTTAAAACCACAGCCATGAGCAGAGCACCCACAGCGGGAGATGATCTCAAAATACCCAAACCTTCTGGGCCAGTATGCAAAATGTCTTTGGCAAAAATGGGCAGCAATGCCGTAGCCCCACCCAACAGCACCGCGAACAGGTCAAGGGCGATGGCGCCTAAAAGTACTTTGTGATGCCAGACAAAATGAGCGCCTGCGAGAACACTTTTGAGGTCGGCAGCCGCTTGAGAAGGTATGTGGTTGTAGCGAACGGTAAGTGTGAACAAAAAAGCCAGTAGCAAGAATGCTGCGCAAGTGGCGTACACCGCATTGACATGGCTGGCATACAAAATGCCGCCCAATGCGGGGCCGCTGATGACTGCAGTTTGGACGCCGGTGGAGCTTAAGGCAACAGCGCGTTGCAATAAATTGGCTGGCACCAAGTGCGGTGTGAGGGCTTGTTGTGTGGGCATTTGGAAGGAGCGCACCATGCCCAAAATAGCAGAGACAAAGAGCACTAATTCGCGAGAGACAGCGTCGGCCTGTGTGCCCCACACCAACAGACAAGCCACTGCGGCTTGTATCAACATACAGGCAGCGTAGATGTGCACCTTGTTGAGCTTGTCCACAATGTGTCCCGCTGGCAAGGTCAAAATCAAAGCGGGTACAAATTGAAACAGACCCACCAAACCGAGGTCCCAGGCACTGCCCGTGATTTCGTAGATGTGCCAAGCCAAAGCCACAGAAAGCATTTGGTTGGCCAAGATACCTGAGACACGCGCTAGCCAAAAGCGCAGGAATGGTTTTTGCGCCAGCAAATCTTGCAGCGTTGCTTGAGTTTCAGTGCTCATGGACTTCAATTACCAGGCACGCACTGGCAAAGCAAATCCTTCGGGCGCTTTGTGGATGTCGTCAAAGCTCACCATTTCGTAAGCATCGGGCTGATCCAGCAAGGCCCTGAGCAACTGATTGTTCATGGCATGGCCAGAACGGAATGCGGTGTAGCTGGCAATCAGGGGCTTACCCACCAAGTACAAGTCGCCCATGGCATCGAGAATTTTGTGCTTTACAAATTCATCGTCATAGCGCAGACCATCGCTGTTCAACACTTTGTAGTCGTCCATCACGATGGCATTGTCAAGCCCGCCACCCAGTGCCAAGCCGTTGGAGCGAAGCATCTCAACGTCTTTGGTAAAGCCAAAAGTACGTGCACGGGCAATGTCGCGGGCGTACAAATCTCGGCCGATGTCAAACACCACTTGCTGACCTGTTGAATCAACTGCTGGGTGATGGAAATCAATTTCGAAACTCAGGCGATAGCCCTCGTAGGGTTCGAGCTTGGCCCACTTGACGTTTTCGCCTTGCCCGTCTTTCACCTCTACCGTTTTGAGAACACGAATGAATTGCCTGGCGACTTTTTGCAATTCAATGCCAGCACTTTGCAGCAAAAATACAAAAGACGATGCAGAGCCATCCAAGATCGGCACTTCTTCGGCTGTGATATCGATGACCAAATTATCGATTCCCAAACCGGCGCATGCCGACATCAAGTGCTCCACGGTGTGCACTTTGGCTTGGCCACTGGAAATGGTGGATGCCAGACGTGTGTCGGTGACGCTTTGCGCAGAGACATGGATGTCGACAGGTTCTGCCAAATCAATTCGTCTAAAGACAATGCCCGTGCCTGGGGGTGCAGGCCTGAGCGTCAGTTCAACACGCTGGCCGCTGTGCAAACCCACACCCACGGCCTGGGTGAGGGTTTTGATGGTTCTTTGAGCAAGCATGGGCTGATTTTAAATTTTCAGGCCGAAGCTTGCTTGAATAGGTTTTTGAGGCCCACTGTTTGGAAAAATCAGTCAGCTTGCTTGCGCAAGAAAGCTGGAATTTCAATGTCGTCCATACCAGCAGACGCCATGCCATCAACTTTGGCAGCCGCTTGTGTGCGGTTGGTACGCCACACGCTAGGCGTGTTCAAACGGCCGTAGTCACCGCCCAAGGCAGGACTTTGAGCACCCAATGTGGGTGACACAGCATCGCGTGTGTCAACAGTGAACGGTGCATCGTATGTACCAGTGCGCAGCACTTGCAAAGGAGGCGCTGTTCGGCGTGCACCTTGGCTTGACAAGCCAGTGGCCACCACGGTCACGCGAATTTCGTCGCCCAAACTTTCGTCGTAAGCAGTACCGTAAATCACGTGTGCACTCTCTGAAGCATAAGCACGGATGGTGTTCATGGCTTGCTTGGATTCGCTCAATTTGAGTGAACCCTTGGCTGCGCTGATCAAGACCAACACGCCCTTAGCGCCTGACAGATCAATGCCTTCTAACAGCGGGCAAGCCACAGCTTGCTCAGAAGCAATGCGCGCACGGTCAGGGCCGCTGGCAGAAGCGGTACCCATCATGGCTTTGCCAGGCTCACCCATCACGGTGCGAACGTCTTCGAAGTCGACGTTCACGTGACCAGGCACATTGATGATTTCAGCAATACCGCCGACGGCATTTTTGAGCACGTCGTTGGCATGCGCAAACGCTTCATCTTGGGTCATGTCTTCGCCGCCTGGCAATTCCATGAGCTTTTCGTTGAGCACCACGATCAGTGAGTCAACGTTGGCTTCCAATTCTGCCAAACCAGATTCAGCACTTTGCATGCGGCGACCGCCTTCAAAGTCAAAAGGCTTGGTGACCACGCCCACAGTCAGGATGCCCATCTCTTTGGCTACCCGTGCAATCACAGGTGCTGCGCCCGTGCCCGTGCCACCGCCCATGCCAGCCGTGATGAACAACATGTGCGCGCCTTCAATGGCAGCGCGAATGTCTTCAATGGCTTCCTCGGCCGCATCGCGACCTTTTTCTGGCTTGCTGCCTGCGCCCAAACCGGTGTGACCCAATTGAATAAAGCGGTGCGCTGCGCTGCGAGACAATGCCTGCGCATCGGTGTTGGCGCAAATGAATTCAACGCCCTGTACATTGCGCTCGATCATGTGCTCAACAGCGTTACCGCCGCCACCGCCCACGCCGATCACTTTGATTTGCGTTCCTTGATTGAACTCTTCGACTTGGATCATTTCAATGCTCATGGTGCTCTCCTAAAACTGTTGCAGTTGCTTAAAATTGATTTTCGAAAATTTTATTTTTTTGGTTTAAATGGGTTTCAACATCGCTGATGCGGACTCCCCCTTGCCAAGTAAAGTTTGCGCCAATCCATCAGAAGTTCCCCACGATGAAGTCTTTGAAACGCGTGAAGGCATTGTTCATCGAACCCTTCTTCTGCGAAACTTTGAAGCCTCTTAAGCGTGCCAAACGGGCTTCTTCCATCAAGCCCATGACGGTGGCCACGCGCGGCTGACTGACCATGTCAGACAATGCGCCGTTGTATTTGGGCACGCCGCGTCGCACGGGCTTCAAGAAAATATCTTCACCCAACTCCACCATGCCGGGCATGACAGCACTACCGCCTGTGAGCACAATGCCAGAGGACAAAACTTCTTCGTAACCAGACTCGCGAATGACTTGTTGAACCAGCGAGAAAATTTCTTCGACGCGCGGCTCAATCACACCGGCCAAAGCTTGCTTGGACAACATGCGGGGTGCACGGTCGCCCAAACCAGGCACTTCAACTTGTGCCTCTGGATCGGCCAACAACTGCTTGGCGCAACCACTCTCCACCTTGATGTCTTCGGCATCTTTGGTGGGGGTGCGCAGTGCCATGGCAATGTCGCTGGTAATCAAATCGCCCGCAATGGGGATGACCGCGGTGTGGCGAATAGCGCCATTGGTGAAGATGGCCACGTCGGTGGTGCCTGCGCCAATGTCTACGCAAGCCACGCCCAACTCGCGTTCGTCTTCGGTTAGCACAGCCAAACTAGAAGACAAGGGATTGAGCAAGAGTTGGTCAACTTCTAAACCGCAACGGCGCACACATTTGATGATGTTCTCGGCTGCGCTTTGTGCACCGGTCACGATGTGCACTTTGGCTTCAAGGCGCATGCCGCTCATGCCAATAGGCTCTTTGACATCTTGTCCGTCGATGACAAATTCTTGGGGGGCCACCAACAGCAATCGCTGATCGGTTGAGATGTTGATCGCACGGGCTGTTTCAACCACGCGGGCTACATCGGCAGGCGTCACTTCTTTGTCTTTCACCGCCACCATACCGCTGGAGTTCAGGCCTCGAATGTGACTGCCCGTGATACCCGTGTTAACGCGGGTAATCTTGCAATCCGCCATCAATTCGGCCTCTTTCAAAGCTTGCTGAATACTCTGCACCGTGGCGTCTATGTTGACCACCACACCTCGCTTCAAGCCATTGCCAGGGGCAACGCCCATGCCGGCCAGTTTCAATTCGCCACCTGGCATAACCTCAGCAACGACGACCATGACCTTGGAAGTTCCAATGTCGAGACCGACCACCAAATCTTTGTATTCTTTTGCCATATGTCCAACCGTTCTGATCTAAATCTTCACTCTGCCAATTAAGGTTTTTTTACACTGTCTGCCACCAAAGTTGTCACACCCCTCAACCTCAGGGCATAAGCACTTTCGTATCTCAAATCTGCTGACAACAAGGAGCTTGCAGTCCGCCCATATCGAGAAGTCACTTGCGTCAATGTTTTGAAAAACAATTGAAGCCTGTCGCCAATTTCCTGCTGCGTACCATGACCTAATTCCAAAGTTGCACCTGATTCCAACTGCGCAGACCAACTGCCTCGCTGATTCAGTTCTAACTTGTTCAAACCCATGTCCATCTTTTCCATCCGTGGCTTGAGAAATTTGAACATCTCCAAAACAATTTTGGCCTGTGATTCTGGCCCCTTCAATGTGGGCAATGTGTCGCTTTCCACATCATCTGCATTTACTTCAAAGATGGCACCTTCTAGGCTCAAAAATTTGCCATCGCCTTCGCTGCCCCATTGCGCCACCGGCTGAAATTCATCCAAAGTCACGGACAAACGATTTGGAAATTCACGCCGAACGAGCGCGGAGCGAATCCAAGGAATTTGCTCAAAAGCATGACGGGCTTGAATCAAGTTCAAAGTAAAGAAATTACCCGTGAGTTGCGGCACCACATTGGCTCGCAGCATGACAGGGTTGCTGTGCGTCACATTACCGCGCACCGTGATGCTTTGAATTGAAAAGACGGGATGCCGAAGTAGCCAACTGATGCTACTGGCAACACACAAAACCAAGGCCAGAACAAATAGGCCGATGGAAGTCCATTGCATGAGTCGCACATCCATGGGCAAGACGATTGGCTTTTTCATGCGCCACCTTTCGAGGTGCTTGAATGCTCCAAGCTGGCAGAGGCCAGCAGGTGAATGCACAAATCTTCGTAGGTCATGCCTGCCGCTTTGGCCGACATGGGCACCAGGGAGTGGCTGGTCATGCCGGGCGAAGTGTTGATTTCCAAAAGATAGGGTTGACGCGTCTGTGCATCGATCATGACGTCAACACGGCCCCAGCCTTTGCAAGCCAAGACTTGATAAGCTTTAACGGCATGGGCTTGAATGGCTTTTTCTTCAGTTTCTGGCAGACCCGAGGGTATCAAGTACTGGGTATCGTTTGTGAAGTATTTGTTTTGGTAGTCGTAGTTACCATCAGGCGCAACGATGCGAATGACTGGCAAGGCTTTTGCGTCATCACCCTCGCCCAAAATAGGACAAGTGACTTCATCGCCTGCAATAAATTGTTCGCACAAAATATCGGCATCGCATTGGGCGGCATCTTCAAGCGCTTTGAGCAGTTCGCTGGCCTGCGTCACTTTGTTCACACCAATGGAAGATCCCTCTGTGGCGGGCTTCACAATGAGCGGCAGTCCCAAGCTTTGAAGCACACGTGCTTGGGCTTCAGGGCCCATGTCGTTTTGCTTCAGCAACACATAACGCGGGGTAGGCACATTTTCTGACAACCAAACCCGCTTGGTCATGGTTTTATCGATGGCAATGCTAGAGGCCATCACACCCGATCCTGTGTAGGGGATGCCCAACAATTCAAGCGCGCCTTGCACGGTACCATCCTCGCCAAATCGGCCGTGGAGTGCAATGAAGCAGCGTTGAAAACCTTCTTGTTGAAGATCGGACAGATTGCGCTCGGCGGGATCGAAAGCATGTGCATCGACACCTTGCGATTTCAGGGCATCAAGTACACCTTGGCCTGACATGAAAGAAATTTCGCGCTCAGCCGATTGACCACCCATGAGCACAGCCACTTTGCCAAAATTCTGAGGAGCAGCGCTCATGCGGCACCTCCCATCTTTTGAACTTGAGCAGGGACTGCGCCAATAGTGCCGGCACCCATGCAAATGACAATGTCACCGTCTTTTGCATTCTCAAAAATAGCCTGCGCCATGGCCTCAATTTTATCTATAAAAACGGGTTCAATTTTGCCCGCCACACGAAGTGCGCGAGATAAAGACCGTCCATCCGCCGCAACGATAGGTGCCTCACCCGCTGCATAAACTTCTGACAACAAAACTGCGTCGGCACCTTGGCTGATGACGCTGACAAAATCTTCAAAACAATCACGTGTTCGGCTGTAGCGGTGCGGCTGAAATGCCAACACCAAACGGCGGCCAGGGAACGCGCCTCGCGCAGCAGCAAGCGTGGCGGCCATTTCAACCGGATGGTGGCCGTAGTCGTCAATCAAAGTAAAGCTGCCCGCTTGCTTCAAGAGCTTCACTTCGCCATAAAGCTGGAAGCGTCGGCCAACTCCCTTGAAGTTGGCCAAAGCGCGTTGCACAGCAGCATCATCAACACCCAACTCCACCGCCACAGAAACCGCGGCCAATGCATTCAAGACATTGTGCAGACCCGGCAAGTTCAGAATAATGGACAGATCCGGCAAGACCACGCCATTGCGACGCTGCACCGTGAACTGCATTTTCCCATTGTCTGCCCTAACTTCAATGGCTCTAATTTGTGCGCCTTCTTCGATGCCATATGTGGTCACGGGGCGCGCCAACTGCTCCACAATGCTTTGAACACCCGGGTCGTCTGAACACACAATGGCCGTGCCATAAAACGGCATGCGGTGGAGAAATTCAACGAAGGCCGACTTCAACTTTTCAAAGTCATGACCATAGGTTTCCATGTGGTCGGCATCAATGTTGGTCACCACCGACATCACGGGTAGCAAATTCAAGAAAGAAGCATCTGATTCATCGGCTTCCACCACGATGTAGTCACCCGTGCCCAACTTGGCATTGGTGCCTGCACTGTTCAATCGACCGCCAATGACAAATGTTGGATCTAGGCCCGCTTCGGCCAACACGCTGGCCACCAAACTGGTGGTGGTGGTTTTGCCGTGGGTACCCGCAATGGCAATGCCCTGCTTCATGCGCATCAATTCCGCCAGCATGACAGCGCGCGGCACCACAGGAATATGGCGCGATCTGGCGACCAAAACTTCAGGGTTATCGGCCTTCACGGCGGTAGAAGTGACGACAGCATCGGCACTTTGGACGTTTTCGTCACTGTGCCCCACATGCGTTTGAATGCCCAATGCCGCCAAACGCCTGAGCGTGCTGCTGTCTGACAAGTCAGAGCCTGAAATGGTGTAACCCAAATTGAATAACACTTCTGCAATACCGCTCATGCCGGCGCCACCGATGCCAATGAAGTGAATGTGACGAATGGCGTGTTTCATGCGACCAATACCTCGCAAGCAGCCACCACTTCGCGGGTCGCTTCGGTCTTTTTGAGAGCCCATGCTTTTTCTGCACAGGCCAGCAATTCTTCACGTGTGATGCTGCCAAGGCGCTCTGCCAAAGCTTCAGCGGTAAGCTGCGCTTGAGGCATGAGCCAACCACCGCCTTGAAGCACCAAGAAATTGGCATTGGTGGTTTGATGATCGTCCACGGCAAAGGGGAATGGCACATAAATGGCCGCTGCGCCAATGGCCGCAATTTCGGTCACAGTGCTGGCACCGGATCGGCAGATGATCAGGTCGGCCTCTGCAAATGCTTGTGCCGTGTCTTCAATGAAGGGCGTGAGTTCGGCTTGCACGCCTGCCTTGGCGTAATTCGATCTGAGGGCATCAATTTGTTTGGCGCCACTTTGATGGACCACAACAGGACGCTTGTGCTCCGGCAACAAAGCCAAGGCCTTGGGCACCAAGTCATTCAAAGCTTGCGCGCCCAAACTGCCGCCCACCACCCACAACTTGAGGGGGCCTGTGCGGCCTGCAAAACGCAAAGCAGGCGCAGGCTTGGTTAAAAAATCTTGGCGCAAAGGATTGCCCACCCAAATGGCATTTTTCAAAACATCAGGGAACGCGCTGTAAATGCGGTCAGCCACGCCTGCTAAAACTTTGTTGGCCATGCCAGCCACTGAGTTTTGTTCGTGTAACACCAAAGGTTTGCCCAAAAGAACCGACATCATGCCGCCCGGAAAAGTGATGTAGCCGCCTAAGCCCACCACCACATCAGGCTTGACGCGTCTAACTACTTGGATGCTTTGCCAGAATGCTTTGAGCAATCGCAAAGGCAGCAAGACCAAACTGCTCAAACCCTTTCCGCGGACACCACCAAACTCCACAGGCTCAAAGGGGAAGCCACGCTCGGGCACCCATTGACTTTCCATGTTGCCCGGCACACCCAGCCAATGCACACGCCATCCTGCATCTCGCAAAGATTCAGCCACTGCCAAACCGGGAAAGATGTGCCCGCCCGTACCGCCAGCCATGATCAATGCGCAGTGACTCATGTTCGGCCCCCCCGCATCCTTTGTTTGTTCTCGGCATCAATTCGAAGCACGATGGCAATGGCGATCAGGTTCATCAAAATTGCCGACCCGCCATAACTCATGAGCGGCAAGGTCAAACCTTTGGTGGGCAATGCGCCCAAGTTAACGCCCATGTTGATGAAGGACTGGAACCCAATCCAAATGCCAACACCCTGCGCCACCAAACCGGCAAAGGTTCGATCCAGGGCCAGGGCTTGACGGCCAATGACCATGATGCGGCGGCTGAGCCACAAGAACATGCCAATCACGGCAACCACGCCCACCAAGCCAAACTCTTCTCCAATGACAGCCAACAAGAAATCGGTATGCGCTTCTGGTAACCAGTGCAGTTTTTCAACACTGCCGCCCAAGCCCACACCAAAAATCTCGCCACGGCCAATGGCAATGAGTGAGTGAGACAACTGATAGCCTTTGCCCAAAGTGTGCGTGGGATCCCAAGGATCTAGGTAGGCAAAAATACGCTCACGGCGCCATGGTGATGCGGCAATGATCATGGCAAAGGCAAATATCAAGATGGCCAAAATCAAAAAGAACATGCGGGCGTTGACACCGCCTAAAAACAAAATACCCATGGCAATGATGGCAATCACCAAAAAGGCACCCATGTCAGGTTCGGCCAACAAGAAGATACCTGCCAGAGCCACCGCAGCGCCCATTGGCAAAACAGCGCGGAAGAAGCGTTCTTTCACTTCCATCTTGCGCACCATGTAGTCGGATGCGTAAATGATGACGGCCAACTTAGCGAACTCTGACGGCTGAAAGGTCATGACACCCAGAGAAATCCAGCGCCGTGCCCCATTCACACCTTTGCCCATGAAAGGAATGAGAACAGCCGCCAAGAGGACCAAAGAAAATATGAACAAGGGCCTTGCATTTTTCTCCCAAATTTCCAAAGGCACCTGGAAGGCCAAAAGCGCAACACCAAATCCAATCGAAATGGAAATGATGTGTCGCACCAAGAAATGCGTTTGCGAATAGTTTGCAAATTTGGGGTTGTCCGGCATGGCAATGCTGGCCGAATACACCATGACCATGCCCCACATTAACATCGCCACCACCACCCACACCAGGGTCTGATCGATGTTTTGAATCTTGCCTTGGGCTGAACCGCTTCTGGCATAGTCGTAGCTGCCTAAGTTCACAGGCAGAACGCCTTCTGCTGCACCTTGAAGACGGCCAGAGCCAACCGAGCGACTTACAACGCCATTTCCCCAAGCCAACATGCGAGACCACATCTCGGTCATAGAGCGGTCTCCATAGCTTGGCCAGCTGCTTGGGCAATTTCAGCCACTGCTTGGCAGAAAACTTGCGCCCGGTGCGGGTAGTCTCGGAACATGTCAAAGCTGGCACATGCTGGCGACAACAAAACTGCGTCACCCGCTTGTGCAATGTCCTTGGCGGCATTCACTGCCTCAGGCAGGGTGCTCGCATCGATCAAGGGAACGCCACTCGCTTTAATTTCTTCGCGAATCAGCGGTGCATCACGCCCAATCAACACCACGGCACGCGCATATCTGGCCACAGGTTCAGCCAAAGGCGAGAAGTCTTGGCCTTTGCCTTCACCACCCAAAATGACCACCACACGTCGCTCGGCGCCTAAGCCCAGCAAGGCAGCCACAGTTGCGCCTACGTTGGTGCCCTTGCTGTC
Source organism: Limnohabitans sp. (assembly GCA_009693505.1). Lineage (GTDB taxonomy): Bacteria > Pseudomonadota > Gammaproteobacteria > Burkholderiales > Burkholderiaceae_C > Limnohabitans_A. The sequence continues at coordinate 10,960 of SHXD01000018.1, read as the reverse complement.
ATCAAAATATTCAACTTCATTCACAATGGCCACGGACGACACACGATGAGGCTCGCCTTTGTATTCGCGCAAACCAAACAACATCGATGCCAAACTGGCACCTGTGCTGGTGGCCAAGGCCAGAGCTGCCAATGCATTCACAGCATTGTGGCGACCCCGAATGCGCAAGGCATCCGCTGGCATCAAACGTTGAATGTGAATTTCCTCAACTTCCCCTTTGCGCAAGCGACGCGTCTCATCGGCTTCAAGGGCACGCACCAACCAAGTCATGCCGTTGACAGTTTCCAAACCAAAGTCACCGGGGCGCCGAGGCATTTCAGCACCATACGTCACATGTTCACGCACAATGGGCTTTTGCAATTTGGCACGAACAGGTTCTGGCAACATGGCCATCACCCGTGCGTCATCGCGGTTCAAAACCATCAAGCTGCTGGCACCAAATATTTTTTCTTTAGCGGCGGCGTAAGCGGCCATGTTGCCGTGCCAATCCAAATGGTCTTGAGTGATGTTCAAAACTGTGGCGGCACTGGGCTCAAAAGGGCCTGCGTTGTCAAGTTGGAAACTGGACAACTCCAAGACCCAAACTTCTGGCAACTCTGTGGCCATCGACAAGCGCAAGGTGTCTAGCAAAGTCGGGCCAATGTTGCCTGCCACCTTCACAGTTTTGCCAGCCCGTTCAAGCAGCTGACCTGTGAGGGCTGTGACCGTTGTTTTACCGTTGGTCCCAGTGATGGCCAAAACCTGCGGTGCATAGTCTCTTGTCGCCTTTAAATTTTCCAAGGCCTGGACAAACAAACTCAACTCGCCACCTACCCAGAGGCCCATTGCTTGGGCCGCTTCTATCACGGGTGCTGTTTCGATGGGTGCAAGTCCTGGGCTGGCAAAGACAGCACGGATTGAAGTGCCTTCAATCAAATTGGCCGCAAAGGGGCCCGACTTGAATTGAACTTCGGGCAACTCAGTTTTTAGAACCTGCAAATTGGCGGGCGATTCGCGTGTATCGGCTACAGTCACGTCGGCACCCATCTCTGCACACCAGCGCACCATGGCCAACCCAGAGCTTCCTAGCCCTAGGATCAAAATGTGTTGGCCTTGAAGGTATTTCATCTTTATCTCAGCTTCAAAGTCGACAGACCCACCAAGCACAGCAGCATGGTGATGATCCAAAAACGCACAACCACTTGGGTTTCTTTCCAGCCACTCTTTTCAAAATGATGGTGCAAAGGGGCCATCTTTAAAATTCTGCGACCTTCGCCATATTTCTTCTTGGTATATTTGAAATAGGAAACTTGCGCCATCACTGACAAGGCTTCCACCACAAAAATACCGCCCATGATGGCCAGCACAATTTCTTGTCGAACAATGACGGCAATGGTTCCCAGTGCACCGCCCAAAGCCAGCGCGCCCACATCGCCCATGAACACTTGGGCAGGGTGTGTGTTGAACCACAAGAAAGCCAAACCCGCACCGGCCATGGCAGCGCAGAAGATCAACAATTCACCAGCGCCCGGAATGTAGGGCAGGAACAAATATTTGGCGTACACCGAACTGCCGGTCACATAGGCAAATACGCCCAATGCAGAGCCCACCATGACCACCGGCATGATGGCCAAGCCATCGAGTCCATCGGTCAAGTTCACAGCATTGCTGGATCCCACAATGACCAAATACGTGAGGACCACGAAACCAAACACGCCCAAGGGGTAACTCACTTCTTTGAAGAACGGCACCATCAAGCCTGCTTTGGGCGGCAAATTCACATCAAATCCTGAAATGGCCCAATTCATGAACAAGTCGAGCACGCGCAGGTTGGAGCTTTCAGAAATACTGAAAACCAAATAGAACGCAGCCAACAAACCAATCACTGATTGCCAAAAATATTTTTCACGAGAACGCATGCCTTCGGGATCTTTGTTCACCACCTTGCGCCAGTCGTCTACCCAGCCAATGGCACCAAATCCCAAGGTCACAATGAGCACAATCCAGACAAAGCGATTGGACAAGTCAAACCACAACAAGGTGCTGATTGCAATCGACAACAAGATCAGCACACCGCCCATGGTGGGCGTGCCGCTTTTTACCATGTGCGTCTCCATGCCATAACCCCGAATCGGTTGGCCTATTTTGAGAGCAGTCAATTGACGGATCACAGCAGGGCCTGCAATAAGGCCAATGAGCAATGAAGTCAAAGCGGCCATCACTGCGCGAAAAGTGATGTATTGAAAAACACGCAAGAAGCCCCAATCAGGGGATAAGCTTTGCAACCATTGCGCCAAATTAAGCAGCATGGGTTGACTCGCTTTCTGAGGCCTGAGCTTGTTCAAACCTGTTGCGCAAGGCATCTACGACGCGTTCCATCTTCATAAACCGCGATCCTTTGACAAGCACACTGTTGTAGGTTGATATTTGAGCCAGCACAGTTTGTTGCAAGTTGTCCATGTCTGAGAAGTGATGCGCACCTTCAAAAGCTTGACTGCTGTGCACGCACAAATCGCCCAAAGTGAACAAGGCCTCAATGCCAGAAGCTTTGGCGAAGGCACCCACCTCTTGATGAAACTCAGGGCCTTGTTGACCCACTTCAGCCATATCGCCCAAAACCAATAAACGCGGTGCAGGCAACTCAGCCAGAACATCAATGGCTGCCCTGACAGAGTCGGGGTTGGCGTTGTAGGTGTCGTCGACCAAAGTGAATGTGTGACTTTCAATTTGCCACTCGGAAGATTTGGAACGCCCTTTGACAGGCTCAAAGTTCTCAAGCCCTTTCACAATGGCAGCCAGACTCATGCCAGCAGCCAATGCACAAGCGGTAGCCGCCAAAGCATTCAAAATATTGTGTCGACCCGCAATGTTCAAACGACAGGTCAAAGCAGCACGGGCTGTTGTCAATTGAAAAGACCATGCACCGTTGATCCAGGCAATGTCGTGCGCCTGCACATCCCCTTGCGTGAAGCCAAACGTCAAAACCCGACGAGCGCCTGCCAACTTCTTCCAAAGTTCGGTGTACACGTCTTGCGCAGGAAACACAGCTACGCCATTGGCAGACAAGTGTCGAATCACTTCACCATTTTCGAGGGCCACCGCTTCCACCGTGGCCATGAATTCTAGGTGCTCGCGTTGTGCGTTGTTTACCAAACCAATGCTAGGCTGCGCATAACGGGCCAATGTGTCTATTTCGCCTGGATGGTTCATGCCCAACTCCACCACCGCACGGCGGTGTTCTGGTCGCAAATTGAACAACGTGAGTGGCACGCCAATGTCATTGTTCAAGTTGCCTTGTGTCGACAAGGAGGGACATGAAGCATCGGCCCTTAGCACTGAAGCAATCATTTGCGTGACGGTGGTTTTGCCATTGCTGCCTGTTACACCAATCAGTTCCAAATCAAATTGACGGCGCCATTGCGCGGCCAACTCACCCAATGCGGCACGCGCGTTAGGCACGCAGAATGCAGGCACTGAAACGTCTTTCAGGTATTGAAGGTGCTCGCCTTTGAGAGGGTCTTGCGCTTCAAACAGCACGGCCACAGCGCCTTGGGTTTGAGCTTGCGCCAAGAAAGCAGTGCCATCAAATGTTTCACCCTTAAGGGCGATAAACAAATCACCTGCAAGCACACTGCGGCTGTCGGTGCGCACAGCTTTAATCACGGTGTAATTCAGAAGCGCCTCATTTGCATGACCCGTAACGGCCACGGCTTGCGGCAACCACGTTTGAAGCTGCGTCAGCGTCATGTTCATGGCTGAGCCCCCACCTGCTTCACCCCATTGGCACGTTTGACCAGTGCTTCATGCGCGTGCAAGCGATCGTCGAAGGGGTACTTCACCCCTGCAATTTCTTGGGTGTCCTCATGGCCTTTGCCTGCAATCAAAATTACATCATGCTGACCTGCTTGCATGATCGTTTGAAAAATAGCTTTGCCACGGTCAAGCTCCTGATGTGCTTTGTCGGGTGCTTGCAAACCTTGACGCATGTCCTGCACAATTTGGTCAGGTGTTTCACTGCGTGGATTGTCACTGGTCAACACCAATTGGTGGGCCACAGATTCAGCAGCCGCAGCCATCAAGGGGCGCTTGCCGGCATCTCGATCACCACCACAACCCAAGACACACCAGAGTTGAGAACCCAAAGCATCAACCAGCGGTTTCAGTGCCAGCAAGGTTTGTGTGACGGCATCTGGTGTGTGCGCATAGTCCACCACAGTCAGAGGCAAATCGAGCCCTTCTACACCCGAGACTTTTTCCATGCGGCCCGGTACTGCTTTGAGTTGTGCACAGATTTGAACGATTTGAACCAAGTCGTATTTCAAGGCCCGTAAGGCAGCGATCACCCCGAGCATGTTGTCAACGTTGTAATCCCCCATCAATGAAGTTTGAAGGTGGACACTTTCTTGGCCCTCGATCACATCGAAGGCCAAACCCGTTAAGTTTCTTGTCAAATGACGTGCTTGCAATCGAGCATCTTGTCCTTGACCAGAGCAAGTCCAAAGGTCCAACGCTTGGCCTCTGGTATCTGTCAAAGCTCTCTGAGACAGATCAGCTGCCAACTTGGCACCTTGCGCATCATCGACGTTGATCACCGCTATCTCAAGTTCGGGCCACGCAAAGAGTGTCTGCTTGGCTTGCCAATAAGCCGACATAGAACCGTGGTAGTCCAAATGATCTTGTGTGAAATTGGTCAACATGGCCAATTGAATGTGCGTGCCGGCCAAGCGCTGCTCGGCAAGCCCTATGGAGCTGGCTTCAATGGCACAGTGGGAGATGCCTGCGGCCACAAACTTTCTAAATTGCGCTTGCAATAAAACAGGGTCTGGCGTGGTCATGCCCGTCGACATTAAATCGGGCGGCTGCCCCAAGCCCAGCGTACCCACAACGGCACAACGGGGCGCTAAAGCCTCACCTTCAGCGCTGAGCTTCATGGCATTGAGTGCTTGAGCCAACCACCAAGTCGTAGAAGTTTTGCCATTGGTGCCTGTGACCGCCAACACCTTTAGTGCTTGGCTAGGTTGCTCGTAATAAGCATCTGCAATCCAGCCTGTGTCTGCTTTTAAACCTGAATAGGCCGCCACTTGGGTGGGCACTTTGTTTGATACGGCATGCCAGGCCGATTGCCATTGCGAGCAGTCTTCTGCCTCTACCAAACAAGCTGTAGCACCTTGCTCAAATGCCGATGCGACATAAGCACGGCCATCGGTGGCCATGCCTGGCCAAGCAATGAAGCCATCGCCTTTTTGGATGGCGCGACTGTCAGTGCACAAAACGCCAGTGACGTGTTGGCGCAACCATTCTGCGGCTTGAGTTGGGCTGTGCAGGGTTTGCATCAGAACGACTCCTCCACAGCTTTGGCCATAATTTGAGGCTTGACACTCATATCGGGTTGCACACCCATCAAGCGCAAACTTTGCTGCACGGTTTGGCTGAAAACGGGCGCGGCCACATCACCGCCGTAATAACGGCCGTTAGAGGGTTCATCAATCATGACGGCCACCACAATGCGTGGTTTTTCAATAGGGGCCATGCCCACAAACACGCCTCGGTATTTTTTACCTGCGTAGCCTTTGCCCTCTTGCTTGTGGGCCGTGCCAGTTTTACCACCCACCGAATAACCCATGGTTTGCGCTTTTTGGGCTGTACCGCCAGGGCCCGCTGCCAAGTTCAGCATGTGGCGAACGGCCTGTGCGTTTTCTGGACTGATCACAGGCACGCCCGCTGGAATTTGATCGCTTTTAATCAGGGTGGCTGGCAGCGATTTACCGTCACTGGCAAAAATGGTGTACGCCCGTGCCATTTGAAACAAACTGGTCGATACACCATAGCCATAACTCATGGTGGCTTGCTCAATAGGACGCCAAGTTTTGGCAGCCCGCAAGCGACCGCTGACCACACCTGGAAATGGCAATTGAGGTTTCTGGCCTAAACCCACCGCTGTGAACATTTCCCACATTTCACGGGGCTGCAATTGCATGGCAATTTTCACCGTCCCCACGTTGCTCGATTTTTGAATCACCTCATTGACAGTGAGTGCGCCGTGAGGGTGCGAATCGGTGATCGTTGAACCCGTGATATTGATGCTGCCAGGCGCAGTTTGAATGATGGTTTCCGGCTTGATGATGCCTTTTTCCAATGCGATTGCAATGGCAAAAGGCTTCATCGTGGAACCAGGCTCAAAGCTGTCGGTGAGTGCACGATTGCGCAATTGCTCGCCACTTAAATTGACACGCTTGTCGGGCGAGTAGCTAGGGTAGTTGGCCAACGCCAAGATTTCACCCGATTGCGCATCTAGCACCACCACACTGCCAGCTTTGGCTTTGTTTTCTAAAACCGCTTCACGCAGTTTTTGGTAGGCAAAGAACTGCACCTTGCTGTCAATGCTCAATTGCAAATCTTCGCCATCAACAGGAGGGGTCATTTGCCCTACATCTTCCACCACACGACCCAAGCGATCTTTGATCACTCGTCTTGCGCCAGGTTTGCCAGAGAGTTGATCTTGGAAAATCAACTCAATGCCTTCTTGGCCTTTGTCTTCTACATTGGTGAATCCGACAATGTGAGCCGCCGATTCACCCTCAGGATACAGACGTTTGTATTCTTTGATGGTGTAGATGCCCTTGATGTTCAAAGCCAAAACTTGCTTCACCACAGGCTCGTCCATTTGACGACGAAGCCACACAAAAGTTTTGTCTTCGTTCTCTAATTTCTTCGTCAACTCTGTGGGCGACAATTCGAGCAACTTGCCCAACTGACGCAAGCCTTCAGGCGATCTGTCAATCTCTTCTGGGTTGGCCCACACACTGGGCGCAGGCACACTGGAAGCCAAGATCAAACCATTGCGGTCCAAAATGCGGCCGCGATTGGCAGGCAACGTCAGGGTTCTGGCAAAGCGCACTTCGCCTTGACGTTTGTAAAAGGCGTTTTCAAAGACTTGAACATACGCTGCTCGAACGGCCAAGCCCACAAAGGCCAAAGCCATGGCGGCCACAATGAGTTTGCTGCGCCAAACTGGCGTTTTGCTGGCCAACAAAGGGCTAGAGGACAGCTGAACACTGCGGCTCATGGCTTGGCCTCGGTCGATTTTTCAGGCTTTTGAGCAGCCACCTTTTGTGAGCTTGCTTGCAAATCAGAAGGCTGCTTCACATACTGGGTAATGCCCGGTGTCACCAAACGCATTTGCAATTGTTGCTTGGCAATTTGCTCAATGCGCAGTGGCGATGCTTGCGAACGACGGTCCACTTGCAAACGCTCGTGCTCCAACTCAAGACGCGTTGCTTCTTTCATCGCCGCTTCCAAGATCATGAACGAGCGACGTGCTTCGTAATGACTGTGGACCAAAAACATGGCCGACAAAATGATGGCGATGACCAAGAATAAATTCACACGCGTCATGCCAGCACCGCCGTTCTTTCAGCCACGCGCATGATGGCGCTGCGTGAACGCGGATTGCCAGCCACCTCGGCATCACTGGGCCGAATTCGCTCCACAGATTTCAGCTTCATGGGCTGCGGCACTGCGAAAGGTGCGCGCCGGTCATAGACCTCTTTGGAATGCTTTGCGATGAATTGCTTCACGATGCGATCTTCCAAAGAGTGGAAACTGATGACCACCAATCGACCTCCTGGCTGCAACACTTGAAGGCTGGCTTCTAACGCTTGTTCAAGCTCCTCAAGCTCGGCGTTGATGAAAATCCGAAGAGCCTGAAATGTCCGCGTTGCAGGGTCCTTGCCCGGCTCGCGGGTTTTGACCGTACCAGCCACGATCCCGGCCAAATCGGAGGTGGATGAAATTGGGCCCCGCTCTTGTCGGCGAGCCACAATCGCCTTTGCAATCGGAAAAGCAAACCGTTCTTCGCCATAGTCACGTACCACCTCCGTGATCTGATCCACACTGGCAGAGGCCAGCCACTCGGCCACACTCTGACCGCGCGTGGTGTCCATGCGCATGTCTAAGGGGCCATCGAAACGAAAAGAAAAACCCCTGTCGGGGTTGTCAATTTGGGGGGAGCTGATGCCCAGGTCCATCAACACGCCTGCGATGCTGCCAGCGTGCAATTCACCCAGATGCCTGAAGCCTTCGTGCCGAATAGAAAAACGCGCATCCTTGATTTGCGCTGCCTCTGCGATGGCCTCGACATCTTTGTCAAATGCGATGAGTTGCGCACCCTCTGGCAAGCGAGACAAAATCAGGCGTGAATGACCACCTCGACCAAAGGTGGCGTCGACATAAATATCTTTTTCGGCGCCTTCGCCTGCACTGCCGAACAATGCATCGACTGCTTCAGTGAGCAAGACGGTGGTGTGTTGCCAATGGGTCGTCACACAGGCCTCAGAACGAAAAGTCCTTGAAGACATCGGGCATGTCGCCCTGCATGGCTTTCGCTTCTTGGGTGTCGTAGGCTGTTTTGTCCCACAACTCAAAGTGATTGCCCATGCCGAGCAGGATGGTGTCTTTGGCAATCCCCGCCGCTGCACGCAACTCAGGGGAGATCAACACGCGGCCCGTGCCGTCCATGTCAACGTCCATGGCATTGCCCAAGAAAATTCGCTTCCACCACTGAGCTTCCATGGGCAACTGTGCAATGCGCTCACGGAAACGCTCCCACTCTGTGCGGGGGAACATCATTAAGCAGCCGTGAGGATGTTTGGTGATGGTCAGTTGCCCACCTGCGGTGGCACTCAAAACCTCGCGGTGGCGCGTAGGCACCGACAGGCGGCCTTTGGCGTCCAAACTCAACGAAGATGCACCTTGAAACACTTGATTCTCAATTCCTGATGACGAAATAAGCAATTTGGTAGTTTTTCCCACTTAATTGCACTTTTTTGCACTGTATCAGGTATTCACCCACCCGCAAGGGGGGTTTTAAGTTTTTCAATTAAATCAAGGGCTTAGGAGATACTTTGCAAGAGAATGTGAGTAGAAAAATCTTTGAAAATTAGGCACTTAGAACTCAGTCTGCAAGTAACTTCTGAGGCATTTGACGATTCAAAAAATAATTCAAAATTTTTGAAAAATTTTAAACGGCTTGGCAATTGTTGTTCGAATGCAAAAAAAAGGCTCCTGATGGAGCCTTTTCAGAGTCGTCAGCGGCCTCAATTCAATCCCCAAACATTTTTTGTTTGAGTTCGCGTCGCTGCTGTGCTTCCAATGACAAATTGGCAGTTGGACGGGCCAACAAACGGCCCACACCAATGGGTTCACCTGTTTCGTCGCAATAACCATAGTCGCCTGAATCAATGCGCTGAATGGATTGCTCAATTTTCTTTAGCAACTTTCGCTCACGGTCACGCGTGCGCAACTCAAGAGCGTGCTCTTCTTCAATGGTGGCGCGGTCTGCGGGATCGGGCACCACCACAGTGTCTTCGCGCAAATGCTCGGTGGTTTCACCCGCATTGGTCAAAATGCCTTGTTTGAGGATAACCAATTTGATTCTGAAAAATGCCATTTGGGCATCGTTCATGTAGTCCTTGTCGGACATGGCCATGATTTCAGCATCTCTCAGTTGGTCGGGTTTTTTGGTTTTCCAATTGTTGGCCAACTTGGCATCTTTTTTAACGGCAACAAAGGGCGGGGGGGTCAAAGCTTGTGTAGGCATGTTTTGTAAGTAACTGGCTTTTGCAGCCGTAGAAGCCACCGATTGAGCCATCGATGGCACAGTAATTTGAGCAAGACGGGCAGAAGGTCGCACTGCACGCGCAGGTACGTCTCCTGAAGCCACAGGCACCGCCACTGGCGGCGCCACTGGAGCAGCTTTTTCGGCTTTGGCCACCTTGGCTGGCTTTTCAGCCTTGGCTGGCTTAGCGGCTTTCTCAGGCTTCACTGAAGCGGCGGGTTTTGCCGTCGCTTTCACCGGTGTTTTAGGGCTTGACTTGGCGGCTGGTTTTGCCGTGGCTTTTGGTGCAACTTTAGGAGCTGCTTTTGGGACTGCTTTAGGGGCTAGTTTGGCTGCCACTTTGCTTGCAACTTTGGCAGCTACTTTCACGGGCGCTTTGGCAACCGGCTTTGGCGCAGATTTGGCAACGGGCTTGGCAGCTGGCTTTGCCTTTGACACAGGCTTGTCAGATGTTTTACTGACGGGTTTGCTAACAGGTTTAGTGGCTGTTTTGGCCGCAGGCTTGGCCACAGCCTTAGGCGTGGCTTTTTTCTCGACAGGTTTAGCCTTGACAACGGCTTTGGTGACAGCAGTTTTGACCGCTTTGACAGGCGCTGGTTTGCTCAGCTTCTTCGCAGGTGCAGTCGGTTTGCCTTTGGCTGTGGTTTTCACTTTAGCGGGCGTACTGGTTTTTTTCACTGCGGTTTTTGAGCTCGTTTTAAGGGGCTTTTTCACGTCCTGTCTCCTAGCCGTGGCGGCTTACGCATCCTTTAAGGACACCAGCCATTTGCAAATGAATTGTGGTCATCGGCTCATTTGCGTCAAAACCCATTTTTTCGACCTTCTGGGCGCATTGAGGCCCCAATTAAGGGACCCCGTCAGGGCGGAGATTGTAGCGACTGAACAGCCTTAAAACGCTTTCTGGAAAACTAAACCAAACATTGCTCCAAACCTTGCAACAAAATGTCTTTGGGCAAGTCAATGCCAATGAACACCATTTTGCTAACTTTGACCTCATTTTCAGCCCAAACAGGACCCAAATCACTTCCCATCAGCTGGTGCACGCCCTGGAAAATGACCTTCCTTTCAGTGCCTTTCATATTCAAGACGCCCTTGTATCGAAGCATGCGGGGTCCATACACATTCACAATGGCACCCAAAAAGTCCTCCAATTTGGCCGAATCAAAAGGCTTGTCTGATTTGAATACAAAACTCTTCACATCATCGTCAAAGTGATGGTGATGCCCATGGCCTTCATTTTGGTGAGATGGGTGATTGCAATTCTCACCATGCTCGTGATCATGGTGATCGTGCGCCTTCTCATGCCCACGTTCTTTCTCATGTGCGTGCTCATGCTCATGCTCATTTGCGTGATCATGATCATGG
>SHXD01000070.1 GCA_009693505.1 Limnohabitans sp. | reverse complement strand
TACAGTCAATTGGAAATTGGCCGATGTCGCTGACCTAGACAGTGACAACAAATACACCTTGAATTTCAAATTTCGTTTGGATGTTTCGCAATTGCCAAGGCCCTTCCAAATGATGGCAGGCAGCCAATCGGAATGGAATGTGAGCACCCAAAAAACCCTCCGCCTGTCTTCTGATTTAGGGCGTTAACGGCATCCGTCAACGCAAGTTTTCATCATGAAACGGAACCAACAAGATCAAATTGCCACAGGCACGCAAGCCTCCAAAACGGTCAGGTGGGTGGTGGGCATTGGCGTCACCATTTTGTTGACCATCGGTTTGGGTTTGTTGGTACTTTTAACGCAGGCCACCAGCAACCGAGCGCTCTACGACCGCAATTACGACCGCCTTTACATGGTCAACACCGTTGTGGCAGTGCTCTTGTTGTTGGGGCTGGTCTGGGGTTTAACCCGCTTGATCATTCGCTTGCGCCAAGGTCAATTTGGCTCCCGCTTGTTGGTTAAATTAGCGGCCATTTTTGCGCTTGTGGGCTTGGTGCCAGGCGTCTTGATTTATGTGGTGTCTTATCAGTTCGTGTCGCGTTCGATTGAGAGCTGGTTTGATGTGAAAGTGGAGGGCGCCTTGGTGGCTGGCTTGAACTTGGGCCGAGCTACCCTTGACACACTGTCGGGCGATCTGGCCAAACAATCTCGCGTGGCGGCGCAGCAGTTGGTCGATGTGCAAGAAGCCAGCGCAGCGCTCACCTTAGACCGCGTTCGTACCCAAATGGACGCCAACGACGCGGTGCTTTGGTCTCTTGATGGCCGTTTGATAGCGTCTGCGAGTCAATCTCGCTTCGCCATTCGACCCGAACGGCCCACCGCGGCGCAGTTCAAGCAAGTGCGAAACAAACTCAGCGTCGAAATTGTGGAGGGGCTGGACGAAACGGTGGGCGCGCCAACCGGACGCATCAAAGTTCTGACGCTGGTGCCTCAAAACAGCCTCATCTTGCGAGAGGACCCCTGGGTTTTGCAAATTTCCCAAGAGCTGCCCGCTACCTTGGTGGCCAACGCATTGGATGTGCAACTGGCCAACCGCGAGTACCAAGAGCGAGCCTTGGCCCGCGATGGCCTGCGCAAAATGTACATTGGTACGCTTACCCTGAGCCTCATCATGGCGGTGCTGGCCGCTGTTTTATTGGCCGTGTTGTTGGGCAATCAATTGGCTCGGCCTTTGTTGTTGTTGGCACACGGTATGCGGCAGGTGGCTTCGGGTGACTTAAGCCCCAAATACACGCTCCAAGGCAATGACGAATTGGGTGGTTTGACCCGCTCATTTGCAGAAATGACCCAGCAGTTGTCAGATGCGCGAAGCGCTGTAGAGCGCAGCTTGACGCAGCTCGGTGCTGCCAGAGAAAACCTGCAAACTATTCTGGACAACCTGACGGCTGGCGTCATTGTGTTGAATGCCCCAGGCGCCATTCAGTCGTCTAACCCTGGTGCCACCCGCATCTTGAAAGTGCCCTTGGCAGCCCACACCAAGGCCTCTTTTTTGAGCTTGCCCAATTTGCAAAATTTTGCGTCGGGTGTTCAAGAGCAGTTTGAATTGCTGTCGGCTGACAAAGATCGCCATGAACTCGACCATTGGCAAAAGTCTTTTGAGATTCATGCTTCTGGCCAAGGCTTGGAAGCGACCTCCGTGACTTTGGTGGCGCGCGGCGCTATCTTGCCCGACGGTATGCGCCTCTTGGTATTTGACGACATTTCTGAAATTGTGTCGGCTCAACGCTCGCAGGCTTGGGGTGAGGTGGCGCGCCGGCTGGCGCATGAAATTAAGAACCCCCTCACGCCCATTCAGTTGTCGGCCGAGCGCTTGGAGCGAAAGCTAGACGGCAAATTGGAAGAGGCCGATCAGACGGTTTTGTCCAAATCGGTCAAGACCATCGTGGAGCAAGTAGCGGCCATGAAGCGCCTGGTCAATGAATTCCGTGATTACGCCCGGTTGCCCTCGGCAGAACTCAAGCCGCTGGATTTGAACCAATTGATCTTGGATGTGATGGGACTCTACGCCCCAGAGCCTTCGGAGCGAGTCACTCGTGCCCAGGTGTTTACCGACCTTGACCCCACCTTGCCACTGATAGAGGGCGATGCCCAGCAACTGCGCCAAGTGGTTCACAACTTACTCCAAAATGCCCAAGACGCCAGCGACCCACAAACTCATGTGATGTTGGTCACCCGCTGGAGCCCGGCTCGCAAGCGCGTCAAGTTAACGGTGCTGGACGAAGGCACAGGTTTTGCCCCTAATATTTTGCAGCGGGCGTTTGAGCCCTATGTGACCACTAAGACCAAAGGCACCGGTTTGGGGCTGGCTGTTGTGAAGAAAATTGCCGACGAACATGGCGCCCGTTTGGACATTGCCAATCGAGTTGAAGAGGGGGTGGTCAAAGGGGCCCAAGTGTCGTTATCATTCAGTGTCGAGAAAACTGGGCAGGCTTAAACCAAGCCGGCATTTTTCGAATCAATGAAGTGTTCAATACAAACGGCACAGTCGATGCAAATTAGAGGCAACTAAGATCAACATGGCAAATATTTTGGTGGTGGATGACGAGCTAGGCATTCGCGATTTGCTCTCGGAAATCTTGAACGATGAAGGGCACAACGTAGAGTTGGCCGAGAATGCAGCCCAAGCCCGTGAGGCAAGACTTCGCATTCGGCCCGACCTGGTGCTGTTAGACATTTGGATGCCAGACACCGACGGCGTCACTTTGCTCAAAGAATGGTCTACCAGTGGCCTCTTGAACATGCCCGTCATCATGATGAGTGGCCACGCCACCATTGACACAGCCGTCGACGCCATTCGCATTGGCGCACAGGCATTTTTAGAAAAACCCATCACGCTGCAAAAACTTTTGAAAACAGTGGAGCAAGGTTTGGCGCGCGAGCAAGTGCGTCAAGCTGCCGCGGCTTACCAAGCGTCTCAATTGCCTGCAGGCGCTGCGGCTTCAGCCCATGTGGGCGCCGGCAACGGCCATGACAACGCGCTGCAAGTTTCACAAAGTTTTGATCTCGACCTGCCCTTGCGCGATGCAAGAGATGCTTTTGAAAAAGCCTACTTTGAGTTCCATCTGTCCAACGAAGGTGGCTCCATGACGCGCGTTGCCGACAAAACAGGCTTAGAGCGCACTCACCTGTATCGCAAACTCAAGCAGTTGGGTGTTGACCTGACAAAAGGCAAGCGCGCTGGCGCTTGAAACGGCGCTGCTACTTGGCGGCTTGTCAGTTTTTCAGAACGGTTTGAGTCGAGGGCGTTAATTTAATTTGAGTGATTTCTTGGGAGCTCAATTTAATCAATTGCCCTTGAAAATACACCTTGACCAAATTGAAGTCGGCGCTGTAAACCCTGAATGGAGGCAGCCCATAAATACTCCTGCCTTCGCCAATTTGTAAATTCAAGGTGGCCACTCTTTTTTGACCGTCCATGATGCAGACGGTGCTTGCCTGTTGCGCCACCAAATGAACATACTCACCTGCTTTTCTAGGAGAGTTTGGCTGCACCTCTTCTTCAGCGCTGTTCCAATTGCATGCAGATTGAGTGTCTGGTTTTGCCAATTCTTTTGGCGTAGGCGTTGTCTCAAGACTGGCGGCTACGTTAACTGGATTCGTTGAATAAGTTGATTTATCAGGCAATGAAGCAGCATTTAAATCAACTTTAGTTTCAGACCTTAATTCTGGGAGTGCCTTCTTGATTTCTTCTTGAGACGAAGTTGGCTTGTTGTCAAACCAAAACCACATGGCCGCAAACAATGCGACACCTGTTAAAAAAAGTGGAACAGCGATGGATGAATTTTGTGGTGCGAGCAGGGTCGCTAAATTCTCGTTCGATGCAGAGACCAAAGGCCCAACTGTTGTGCTGTTTGAAGTTTTTTCTAAATCAGGGGTCCTTGGTGTGGACGTCTCTGCCTGAGCCAGATCAGAGTTTGTGGAGGGCGGCGTTTCGCGTGCCACTTCAAACTGGAGGTCGCGCCCTAAATACTTGAGGAGTTTTTTACCCACAGAAAATTTAATTTCAGGACTGTAAAAAGAACTGCTACCACCATTTTCCAGTTGCCGTACTTGCGTTGTTGAAACAATGTTGAGCCGTGCAAGCGAGGCAATGTCAACACCTGCGCTTAAACGAAGGCTTTTCAGCAGGGCTTCCTGTTCAGGGCCCCAAAGGATGGGTTTAGCGGGATTCAAAATAATGCGCACAACTTATTTTCAACAAATTGAATTCTAGTGTTTTATATACAAAACAGCAATTTGGAGTGCTTTCTGTAAGCAAATTCTGACCTTTCGGGGTGGACGCCAGCTCTTACAGTCCCTAAAATCCCACCTCCCAACCCTTAAACACCATGCAACTCATGTGGCTCGCTGGCCCCACAGGCCAGGTTAAATCAATTTCGATTACTGCGCGCAATATTTTGATTGCAGCGTTGACTGTCGGCTTGACTTTGCTGTTGCTTGGTTTTGCATTGAATTGGGTAGGCCTCAAGATTGCGGTTGAATACAACCCTAACTTAGCCAGAAGCTTAGGTGGGGTGACCACTGAGGCAGAACAGCAACGCATGGAGGCGGTGTACCGGCAAAACCTACTCCAACTGCAGGCCTCATTGGACCAAACCGCCCAAGATGTCAAAAAACTTGAAACGCTCAAAGATCGTTTCATGGCACTGGCGACACCAGTGAATTTGAAGGATCGAGCACCTGCTTTGTCAGAAGCAAAAGGCGGCCCTTTTGTCATGCCTTCTTTCCCGCACAAAATGATCGGCAGTTTATTCAGACAACCGCTTGGAGTCGAGTTAGAGCAAACCGTTGCACAAGTAAAGACTGTCAACGATTCGTTGGCCAAGCAACAAGAAAACTGGCACCAACATTTGGCATGGTTAGAAGCCTTGCCTATTGCCTTGCCCGTTCTGTCGGACTTTCGTTTCACCAGTGGTTTTGGTCTAAGGCACGATCCCTTCACCGGTGCTTTGGCCATGCATGAGGGCATCGACTTTTCGGCAGAAATAGGCACAACTGTTTTAGCCACTGCCTCGGGTACGGTGGTTCGCTCGGAGTGGGATCACACATTTGGCAATGTGATTGAAATCAAACATGCAGAAAACTTTCTAACGCGCTATGCCCACCTCAACAAGCGCAGCGTGGCACTCAATGCGCAAGTTCAGGGCGGCGCCCACATCGGCGAGGTGGGCAACACAGGACGGTCGACAGGTCCGCATTTGCATTACGAAATTTTTCAAAATGGCCGAGCGCTCAACCCTCTCAAAGTCTTGCCCATCAAGACTCCCTGATTTTATTAGACAGGTGCAGTTCAACATGTTCGACAAGCTCAGCAAAAAATCTATGTCAGTTTCCTCTGAAAAATTTGACACCCTCATTGGACGTACCACCGTCATTCAAGGCACCATGATCTTAGTGGACAGTGTTCGAATTGACGGTAAAGTTTTGGGGAACATTGAAACTTCGCCGGGCAGCAAAATTACGGTGGCCATTGGCCCTTCGGGTGAGGTCAAAGGGGACATCACAGCCCATCGCATCATGGTGGCTGGTAAAGTTGCGGGCCATATTTTTGCGGCAGAGCGTGTCGAGTTTCAAAAAGATTCTGTGGTCAACGGTGATGTTTCCTATGGTTCGATTTCCATCGAACATGGCGCTAAACTATCAGGGTTGGTGATTCAAAATCAGACTGCTGAAGAGTCTGCCTCGGGCGCCCAAACAGCCATTCAAAATGCTCAGTCAGTGAAATAAATTTAGCGATCAATGAATCAATTTGGGGACAGTCAATCCGCGGGTGCTGAATTTTTCTTCAGAGTTGCAGACCGTCTGCAAATGGACAGCTGCCTGACAGCTGTTTCCAAAGAAGGCAAAAGCCTGGTATTGGTTAGTCCTTCTGGCGAGCTTTTAGACCACTTTGGCGCGGCATTCATCAGGCGATTGAAGCAAAACCTAGTCAATACGCCTGTCGAAGTGTTCATGCCACCCGACTCCGAAGTGATGTTGGAGCGGTTTAACAAATTGCTCAGCTCTTTGTCACTCGATGTGGCCACACAAACGAGAAAAGACAAGCCGCCTGAAAGTGTCTGGGTGGTGCACGATGCCAACGCCTTGGGTTCGTATGAAATTGAATTGCTCACCCGCTTGGTGCACCAATTTCCGGGTGCTGGAATCTCCACTGTTCTGATGTTTACGTCAGACGCCAATCCTGAAACTTCAATTTGCAATCAGGGTAAACAGTTTGTGTCTTGGGTGCTCGAAATGCCAACGCCAGAGCAAAAACTCAGCACCATTCAGCAGGCCAGAAAAAATGGCACTGAAGAGGCCGCCGTTCAGTTTTTCAATCGCTTGTCTAAAGATGCAGCCAAGCAAGTTGTCAAAGCAAGCCAAGAAAAAAGCGACACAAAGACTGGCAAGCCAACTGCCAATAAATCTGTGCAGAAAGCAAAAACAACTGACAAAAAGCCTGCCCAAGCTCGAGCGCTTTGGCCTTGGGTGTTGGTGGTTTCGGGCCTTCTGGCCATCTCGGTGGGCGTGGCTGCCATGCTGCATCCTGAGCTTACAAACCAGTTTGTGACAGACTTAAACAAACTGTTTGACAGTAAGACTTATGAGCCTAAAGTCAAACCAAAAGCAAAGATAGAACTGCCTGCAGAAAAACCGGCGGGGGCTACAGGCGGCCCAACCATCGTGCAAGGTGAAGTACCCACGCCTGTGTCCGGCGCACCAACGCCCACACCCGCAGTGGTTGAGCCAGTGCCGACACCTGCACCTCCTGCGCCACAAGTTGTCTCGGTAGAACCCCCAGCCCCCGCTAAGCCTGAAAAAGTGATCACCGAATTACCTGAAGGTGCTGTACAAGATCGCTCGTGGTTAAAGGGATTGCCCGATGACAGTTATGTTTTGCAGCACGGTACCTATGCCAGCTTGAAACAAGCAAGAGCCGCCATGAAGGACAAAGAGTGGCTGGTCAGTGCGCGTGTCGTACCTGTATTTACAGAGGGCAAGGACGAGGCTGAGTTTGCGTTGGTCACGGGGCCTTTTAGAACAAAAGAGAGAGCTCAAAATACGATGGCTAGATTGAAATTGTCAGGCAGTGTGAGCGTTCAGCCATCATCTAGCTTGTACAAGCAAGCCTTGCAGCCCAAAGCCAAGCCTTGAGCCAGTCAATTGATCTGGCAAGGTGTTAGCTGGCTTTGCCTAAATTGAGAACAGCGTCTGCAACCTTGCCTGTGTCTTTTTCAAGGGCCAAGATATCGGCCCCGATTCTGACAAACGTGTAACCAGGGTCGAAGTTCAATTTTTCGATCAACTTGGGCTCAACTGGGAAGGTCTTAGTGCCTTGCAGTATTTTTTCACCAAACTTCCATGCCGCTTTGAAACTGGCTTCACAACCGTCGTTGCGCCAAGTCAGGCCTTCAGGACATTTGCCTGGCGACAAAGTTTCCATGAAAAATGAACGGGTAAATTGCCGACGAATTTTTCTAAAATAGTTCAGTAAAGGCGTCCCATATTCGGGTGGAAACTGGAACATAGGCTTGGAGGGCAGCGGCATCTTGCGCGATATGTCTTCTTATGGCGGCTTCGGGCCACCCATGTTGAAGTTGATATTTGGTGCCCCTGGTGGCATACCTGCAACCATGCCAGGTGCTTGGCCCATGACTGCGATACCGGCTATATTGGCGCCTGGCGCACTCGGAGCGCCGGGCGTGCCAGGTGCTGCTGCACCAGCATTCGCACCACCTTGTGCGGGGCCAGCGGTTGTGGTTTCTGAGCTTGCTGCCGCGCTGCTGCGCGCTGGACCTTGCACTACAGGCTGGTAGTAACGGCTTAGGGCTACAGGATCATTGCCAAGCTTTTTCTCCATCAGAGCATCAAAAACTGAAGACAAAGTGGAGGAGTCAGATGTGCCCATGAGCGACGGCTAGAAATCAAAATAGACATTTGGGCCGGTGAGCAAATGCCACCGTTTGCTTGCAACCATGCAATGACTTTGTCTTGCCGCTCTTGAGGGTGGTGGCTGGTCAGGGCAATGCGACGAAAATCTGCAATAACACACGAATCTGAACTTGCAGTTGCCGTTGGTGAGGGCGTTGCGGGTGCTCTGGGCTGGGCTTGGGTTACGGTCAAAACTAAGCAGCTCGCCACATACAAGCACCAATTTGGGATGTTTTTAACTCGCATGGCAATGAATTTCAATTCGCATTGCTTAATTGGGTATCAAAAAAACAAATCGGCATTAGGTTCATTTACTTAAGCCATTCGCGATCGCTACTTTGCCTTAATTTATTCAGCGTTATAAATTATTCAATAATCACCTCGTTTTTACGAGGGTTGTTGTATTTAATGGTGGTGCGAATTAACTTGTACTCTTTGTCCACTAACGGGTCTCGGCCATAGACTTCAGTCATCTTAGAAATCAAGTTGTAGTTGTCGTTATAGGCATCTGTAGAAATAGCAATGAATACCGAGTTCGTTGTATATTTCAATATTTCATAAGTCAGGACTGCGCTGCCAGTCAAGAAAACCTTGTTCGATGATTTATAAAACTTCATCGTACCGATGGTGCCCGTGTCGCCCGACTTTAGTGGAGTAGAGGGCAAATCGAAAGTTTTTTCTGTGCTACCAAAGTCACCGCCATCCACACGTTGGCCCAATAAAGGGTATTTCAAAGTAAAGCCTGGACGGGGGTTGGTCACGGCAAAGTACTTGAAGGTGGTAAAACTGGCAGCGGCTGGGCTACAACCATTGAGCAAATTTTCAACCGTGTATTTCGCAACCCTTACTTCGTAGCCATCCAAATACGTGATAGGGTCAGTCCCCAGTGCTGGCGTTTGAACAACTGTTTGAGTACCCACACAGTCTAGGTATTTGTAAGACAAGTTTGCATTGAGAAAGAAAACTTCACGCTTGCTGGTGGCATAGGGCACCTTGATGTAATAAGAGTTGGCATCGCGACCGACCACTTCAAATGCGTTGTTGAAAAATGAATAAGGCACACCCAATGCATCTTGGTTAACGCCGGAGACGGTGACGATGTCTCCACTTTGAGCTTGATGATCTGGATGCGTAATTAAAAACAGGGTTGACTTACCATTGTCAGCGTTAGCGGTAGGTACGGTAAGAAGGGTGAGCCTTTTAAAATCTTGATAGGCATAAGCCCTTAAGACGCCTGTCTTGCTAAAGCCATTGAGAACTTGCTTTTCCCAAAAACTGGCCATTGAAATACTGTCAGTGCCTAACGGCAAGGAGATAGGGGGCGTTGTGCTTGTGCCTGAGCCAGTACTGGTATTTAAGACTTCCAAAATGCTGACATTCTCAGCCGATCCGGTGGGCCCAGAGCTGGCGTTGCCGCCGCAGGCAGTGAGTCCAACAAATAAGGAGCACACCAAGGCCAAAGCCCATGGTTGAAGTCTTGCTAATAGCCGGGTGAGGATAAGAAATCGATTCATGTGCCGTATTTTGATGGAAATTCGACGGTTGAAACGATTAATTAGTGCGGCTTTGCGCTAATGCCCCATAAGGACAAAAGCCAGGCTTGGGGCCAACTTGCGGGTGCGTACGGCAAGTATTAGGCCGATTGGCATACACCGTGCAATGCCGATCCTTGGCATCTAAGAACTGGCAGTCTCCGCTGCTTCTGCGTGCAAGTGTAAAGATGCTGTTTTTGAAATTGAAGTGATCAATGAGGCCCTCCTTGCTGAGACGCTTGGCAATCTGCTTGGGCTCTTCATGTTCGGCTTCAAAGGGGTCGACCAAGTTCAAGCGAATAAGGTCGGCCATTTTGACCTCGACAGGCATGGTGCAGCAATTGGCAGTGCAAGAGTTGCACATGCCAGGCTTGTAGCGCGTCCAACTTTCGATGCGGTCTATGTCGACGATGCTAGTTGGCGATCTCATAATTTCCTAACTTAATAAGCTAAGCAATTTGCAGTAGCGCTTTTACTTTTGCTTTAACGTGCAGCATGGTGTCAATTGACACCATGGCTTTCTTTTTGGCTTTTCTGATTTTCCAATCAAGCGATTTCACTTGATCAGAGAGAATGGCGCAATCTTTTCCATCAACCTCCGTGATGACTTCAAAGGGGTGCCCTTTAATTTGAGTGGTCATGGGGCAGCAAACCATGAGGCCTGTCTTGCTGTTGTAAATTGAAGGACTAATAACAAGCGCTGGTCTGTGACCAGATTGTTCTTGCCCTGCCTGAGGGTTGAATTCAAGCCAAACAATATCGCCAGTTTCTGGCACATAAGACCGCGCCATTAAAGCAACTCTTTACCCACAGGCGATCCAAAGTCAGCCTCAATGTGACTGTTCTTTGCGTTAATGCCATTGACCAATGAGTCAAGGTTGTACTCAATTTTTTGGGAGGACTGAATGATGATGCGGCCCTTGGAAACAACCAACTCTACTTTCTGTTCAAGCTGATACCCAGCCTCCTTCAACACAGCGGTTGGAAGGCGAAGCGCGGGGCTATTGCCCCATTTTCGGATTACAGTATTCATGTGGATGGCTTTGGTCATGTTTCTACATTGTAGACACGAGCGTTGAGTTGTTCAAGCTTTTGTCTATAGGCCATTTAGCAATGCATCTAAATGAAAGACGAAGCGCAAAAGAAAACCGCCGTAGTACAAAAAGTAATACGGCGGTTAAATTTGGTGGCCTGGACTGGAATCGAACCAGTGACACGCGGATTTTCAATCCGCTGCTCTACCAACTGAGCTACCGGGCCTTAGAGAGAAGCGGGATTATAGCACCTGAAAAAGGGCTGCTTTTAGGGGAAATTAGGGGGTAAGAATGCCTCGAGGGGGTGATAAGGTGGGCCAGTGAATACTGCATCAACTCACCACGCTGACATCTCGCTGATTGACTCTGCTTTCGCCGCGCGCCGTCTCTTCATTACGCTATTGCTAATGACCTTGGGCGGTAGCGGCATGTATGTGGTGTCTGTCGTGCTACCCGAAGTGCAAAAAGAATTTGGTGTCTCCCGCGCTGATGCTTCTCTGCCTTACACCCTCATGATGCTGGGCTTTGGCGCAGGTGGTTTGGCCATGGGCAAGTTAGCCGATAAGTGGGGCGTACACGTGGCGCTTTGGATTGGCTCGCTGGGTGTGGGCAGCGGTTTTGTATTGGCAGGCATGTCGACTAACATTTGGCTGTTTGCGCTGTCGCATGGTTTGCTCATGGGGTTTTTTGGCAGTTCATCCACATTTGCCCCCTTGCTGGCAGACACCTCGTTTTGGTGGAACAAGCGCAGAGGCATTGCTGTGGCGGTGTGTGCCAGCGGCAACTATTTGGCGGGCAGTATTTGGCCAGCATTGGCGCAGCATGGCGTTGAAACTTTGGGCTGGCGCAACACCTATATTTGGATTGGCATTGTGTGCGGCTTGGGCATGCTGGGCTTGGCTTTTCTCATGCGGCAAAGGCCTCCCATGTTGGCCGTAGCGGCAGCAGGTAGCGTGCAGTCATTGGCTTCAGAAAAGCCGTTTGGCATGTCAATTCGCAATGCACATGCAATTCTTTGCGTGGCAGGAATAACTTGCTGCGTGGCCATGGCTATGCCACAGGTTCACATCGTGGCCTATTGCAGTGACCTTGGTTTTGGCGCTGCACGCGGCGCAGAAATGCTGTCGCTCATGCTGGCTTGCGGCATTGTGAGCCGGCTTATTTCTGGGGCCATTTGCGATCGCATTGGAGGGCTTAGAACTTTGGTTTTGGGCTCGGTGCTTCAGGGCTTGGCATTGTTAATGTTCTTGCCCTTTGATGGCATGGTGTCGCTTTATGTGATCTCGGCCATGTTTGGCTTGTTTCAAGGCGGCATCGTGCCTTCATACGCCATCATTGTGCGTGAGTACTTTCCAGCGCAAAGGGCGGGCGTGTTGGTGGGCGCGGCCATCATGGCCACCATGATTGGCATGGCGCTGGGGGGCTGGATGTCAGGCAAGGTGTTTGACCTTACTGGGTCTTATCACGCTGCGTTTGTGAATGGCGTGTTATGGAATGCTTTGAATTTAAGTATTGCTTTGTTTTTACTTTGGCGCGTTAAAAAGCTGGCACGGACTGAACTGGCCAACTAAGAGCATTCTTTCATTGGACTTCATTTCATTGACAAGAGAAGCTCAAAACGCTTGATAATAAATTTTTTAAAATAAGAAACGAGGCGGTTATGAGCACCACTCTGACTATTAAAGGGCAAATCACCATCCCAAAGCAAATTCGCGATGCATTGGATTTGCAACCTTGCTGCAAGAATTTTACTTTTAACGATGCGGGCGAAGTCTTCTTACAAAAAGAAGAGCTAGGCAACAAAACTTCCAAAGA
>SHXD01000069.1 GCA_009693505.1 Limnohabitans sp. | reverse complement strand
GATCAGTTGGGTGCGCCCCTGGCTTGAAAAAATGGGTTTGGGCAAACTTCCCGGTGACTTTCATTTCAAATTGTTTGGCCGAGAATGGTTCATTCCCCTCACAAGCACCTTGCTGTTGAGCTTTATCATCACCTTGATTGCCAAGTTCTTATAAAAAGAATGACGAGTTTTAGAACATTTGTGTTACAATAGAAACTTGTTATTACTGCTTAAGTCAATTTGATGCGCGGTCACAATAAGCGCAGTTCCTGCAGGTTTTTGAACTTTCAAACTCAGTTCACCAACTATCAGAAGAGCGGCGCACCCCCAAATACGGGTGGGTTTGATTTCACGCTTCCCCCTTTTTCAGTGCTCAGAACCAGGCCATTTGGATTTAAATGCAAGCGCCCATGTGCGTTGGCAAGGATCTAATGTGTTGCTCTGTACACACCAATTTTTTAGCTTATTAGATGATTCATACGATTACTTTTGAAAATACCCCCGTCACCGTGGGAAAATACCGCATTGCAGCTTGTCCGCGTGCACTGCCCTGTGGCCGCTTTGCGGCGCAGGTGTCAGTGGCCAGTGGGCGTGGCAGTGCCAGTACCGACAGGGTGATGTGTTTTACCAACGACTTCGCCACCCGCGATGCTGCAGCCAGTTTTGCACTGGCACAAGGTTTAGATTGGGTGCGCGCTACCACGCAGGCCCACTAAACCACCGAGAGAACCTGAAAGGAAAAAATGGCGAAAGAAGATTTGATCGAACAGATGGGCGTTGTGAACGAGGTTTTACCTGACACACGTTTTCGTGTCACCTTGGACAATGGGCACCAGTTGATCGCTTACTCAGCAGGCAAGATGCGCAAGAACCACATTCGCATTTTGGCGGGCGACCGTGTCACGCTTGAGTTGTCACCTTACGACCTCACCAAAGGCCGCATCAGCTTCCGTCACTTGGCAGGCCGTCCACCGGCAGCGCCTCGCACGCCTCGCACACCTTCGCGTTAATGTGCCCACGCTGGCTTTAAGTCAGCGGGTCTTCATTGATTAAGGCGTGCTGTGGTGCTCAGACCTTCAACTGGTCAATGGCATTCACTCTGGCAGCATGTATTTTTTCGCCAACAGCAGGGCCCGAGAGGCCCTGTTTTTGCGCCTGCTCGGCAATGCTGGCGGTGGTTACAGACAAAGCCGCCTTAAGCACTTCTTGTAAACGCGTGCTAGGGCCGTAGGCATCGTTCTCAAAGCCTTTACGGCCTCTGGCATCGCATTCACAGGCCAATAAGATATCGGGCAAGCGTTCAGGTTTGCGAATGGCGTCGCACCTTTCGAGCAAGCGCATGAGCGCTGCCGCATTCAATTCTTGGCTACGGTGAATGTTGCGATGTTCACGCGCGACCACTTCAGACAACTCTTTACACTCAACGGGAATGCGCAGTCGCTCACACACGTGTTGGAGCAATTTGACGCTGCGTTGCTCGTGGGCAATGTGCCTCGGCCATTCATCTTTGGGTGTGGTGCCTTTGCCCAAGTCGTGCATGAGGCAAGCTACGCGCACGGGCAGCGAGGCATTGAGGTGTGCACTCATGTCAAGCACCATCATGAGGTGAATGCCAGTGTCAATTTCTGGATGGTATTCGGCGCGTTGCGGCACCCCCCACAGGCGATTCACTTCTGGCAATAAAACTTTGAGTGCGCCACATTCTTTCAGCACTTCAAACATGCGCGAAGGCTTGGCGGTCATCAAGCCTTTGGCCAATTCTTGCCACACACGCTCGGGCACCAAATGTTCAACTTCGCCGGCCTGCACCATGTCTTGCATGAGCTGCATGGTTTCGGGGGCAATTTGAAAATCGGGAAAGCGCGCAGCAAAGCGTGCCACACGCAAGATGCGAACGGGGTCTTCGCGAAAGGCCAGCGTCACATGGCGCAGTGTTTTGGACGCAAGATCTTTCAAGCCGTGATAAGGATCAATGCCATGCGCTGTAAAAACTTTTGCAAATTCTTCTGCCAACTTGGTTGTTGAAATTGGCGCGTTGAGTTCGGGGTGCGCCTGAGTCAACCCGCTTGAATATGCCTCTGGCAAAGCCATGGCATTGATGGTGAGGTCGCGCCTGGCCAGATCTTCTTCTAGCGTGACTTCTGGCGAGGCATGCACCTCAAAGCCTTTGTAGCCCGGCGCCGTTTTGCGTTCAGTGCGGGCTAAGGCATATTCTTCGCGCGATGTAGGGTGCAGAAAAACAGGGAAGTCTTTGCCCACTGTGGCGTAGCCAAGTTGTGTCATTTCTTCGGGTGTGCCGCCGACCACCACCCAGTCTTTGTCTTTGACGGCTTGGTTTAAGAGGGCATCGCGAATTGCACCGCCGACGCTGAAGATTTGCAAGCTCATCTGGCGTGCTTTGCAAGCTGAGAGGGCGGGTGCGAAAGCATTTGCTCTGATCTTAGGGTGTGGTGCGAAAAGGCTCTTCAAAATCGATGAAGTCTTTTTCAGCCAATGCGCCATCGATCCAGGCCTTCACGCCAGGCATGGCACACAAACGATCGATGTAGGCTTGTGTCTCGGGGCTGACGGGCAATGCATAGGTTCTGATGCGCATGACCACCGGCGCAAAATAGGCATCAGGAATGCTGAATTCACCAAACAGCATGGGGCCTTTGTGTGCTAGAAGCAGCGACGAGAACATGTGGTCGATGCGATTTAAATCGTTGCGCACAGCTTCTTTGTCTCGCAGCACCAACGCGCCAATTTCAGGCAGGTGTGCGTCAATGTTCATGGGGCACGCACTCCGAATGCCTGTGAAACCACTGTGCATTTCTGCGCAAATGCTGCGTGCCCTTGCACGGTCAGACACCTTGCTGGGCCAGAGTTGCTTGTCTGCAAATTTCTCTGCTGCGTACTCTGCAATCGACAGCGTATCCCAAACGGCCAAATCACCATCGACCAGCACGGGCACTTTGCCCACGGGGTTGATGTCTTTTAAAGTTTGCTTGAATTTGGACTGAGCGTCAAAACCATCAAAGCGCACCATGATTTCTTCAAAGTCAATACCTGCTTGCTTGAGCATGACCCAAGGGCGCATGGACCATGAGGAGTAGTTTTTATTGGCAATGAAGAGTTTCATGAAATGTCCTTGTCCGATGTGTCTAACGACCTGCATTAGCTCGGTAGTCGTTCAGCGCAGTGCTAGGCCCCTTGGTACCTAAATAGCCAGGTGCAATGCTGCTTACAGCAGCTGCCTCAATGTTCAAATCTTTCAAGCCAAGTGCGTGGCCTGACGCTATGTTGTCTACTTCCATAGAGGCCAGGTTGTCACGGCTCATCAAGGGCTGTCCTGGCGCCAATTCCATCAAAAAGGCTTGGAGCCACGCTAGCGCGTGCGGGATGCCAAAAACCAAACGGCCTTTGCCTTGGCGGATGCCCGCCCATTGGCCTGATTTTTGAACCAATTGTTGCAGTGTGAAAACTTCGGGGCCGCAAAGCTCGTAGGTTTTTCCTGCGGTGTCGCTGTTGACAACACAATGGGCGATGGCATTGGCCACGTCTTCGACCCACACGGCTTGAAAACGTGTGGTGGCACCGGCCAAGGGCACGATGGGGGTAATGCTTTGAAGTTGCGCAAACAAGTTTAAAAACTTGTCTTCTTTGCCAAAGATCACACTGGGTTGCAGCAATGTGAGTTCAAGGCCTGCTTGCTTGAAAACCTCTTCGCCGCGCGCTTTGCTACGCTGGTAATCTGAAGGTCCCGTGAGGCTGGCACCCAAGGCGCTGATGTGAATCAGTCGGTGCACACCGCTGTCTTGGCATGCTTTGGCAATGACCTGTGGCAGTTGCACATGGGCTTTTTCAAAGGCAGCGGGTGTACCGTGCAAAATGGCAATCAGGTTGATCAGCACATCGTGCTGCTGCATGCACTGTGTTAGAAACTCAGCGTTGTAAACATCGCCTTCAATGACGGTCACACGCGGTAAATTTTGGATGGCGCTGGCTTGGTTTGCGCGCCGCGTGATGACGGTCATGCTGCAACCCAAACGCGTGAGCTTCTCGCAAACATGTCGGCCCACAAAGCCAGTGCCGCCCAACAAAAGAATGCGCGCTGTTGAATTGGTCATTTCAAACCTTCAACAGCTTGGAACATGGCTTCCCGGGCTTGATAAATGATTTGCTCACGCCACACATCGGTGTTGGTGTAGAAGGCCGAAAAGATTTGGGCTTTGATGCTTTTCTTAAGCTCATCAGAGGCTTCAGGGTGAATGTACAACCAGTGGTCTGCTCGGAGTGCCGAGAGCATGTCGTTCATGGGCAGGGTGCCGTACTCCAAAGCAATGCCTGTGTATTCGGCATGAGGGCATTCGTCTTGCGCAGACATCCACATGAGGCCCGTGAGGAAGGCTGAAGAAGAGCTGCCATCGTAAATGGAGGTGATGCCAGGGCCCCACCATTGGCGTGCACGTGCAATGGCTGCAGCATCATTAGCCCCTGCATAAATGCGTTCTCCCACACCGCTTGGGCCAAGGCCCGTGTGCAAGTCGATCCATGCCAGTTTTTGTGCTGAGGCCGCTTGCTGCTTCAATACTTTGCGAATGGTTTGGTTACTCCACGTGGGCGCTTGGCCGCCATAGAACAAGCCTTCAGGATGGTGGTGCTGACCTTGCGACACAGCGGCTTGCAACTTGGGCATGCCGTGCTCTGCGATGTATTGCATGGTGGCCTGCTGATTGGCTTCGTTGGGCGGCCACTGGTCGGGTAAAAGCAGGTGCTGAACTTCTTGATAAGCGGTGTTCTCTGGCAAGGGTTTGCTGAAGTCTTGGAAGTTGCGATTGAGGTCAACATTTTCTTGTGTGACGCGGCGCACATGCGAAAAACCATGCGGATTTAAAGCATGCACATACACCACAGCCACGCCACTTTGTGCAAGCGCTTTGTGCCATTCTGAATTTTGAAGGGCATCAATTTGAACGCCACTGCCGCAATAACCTTCCACCCCATGACAAGCGCTGCTGATCAGCAAAACTTGTTTGGCATTGCTTGACCCTTCACGTACCACATCCATAGCGAGTTCTTCGCCGTCGCGTCCTTTTTCGGGATGAATGTGAGATTCAACCTGAAGCCCTGCCGTGTGTGCGGCACTCAAAAACTTTTGTCGTGCTTCTGCATAACTTTTTGAAAATGCAGAATGAATTTTTGTCATGAAGGGTCCAAATGAAAGAAGCCCCGAAGGGCTTCAATAGAAAGATGTCTAAATTCGACTGAAGCAGAAGCTTACTTAGTTTGTGTGGGGTTGGCCAACCACTGCGTGGCCAATTCAACCCAATAAGTGCCGCCCAAGGGAATCAGGTCATCATTGAAGTCGTAGCTGGGATTGTGCAACATGCAAGGACCCCCGCCGTGGCCCATTTCGCGGTGTGAACCGTCGCCATTGGCAATGAAGCAGTAGGCGCCAGGCTTGGCTTGCAACATGAACGAGAAATCTTCTGCGCCC
This sequence comes from Limnohabitans sp., assembly GCA_009693505.1. Classification (GTDB taxonomy): domain Bacteria; phylum Pseudomonadota; class Gammaproteobacteria; order Burkholderiales; family Burkholderiaceae_C; genus Limnohabitans_A. The sequence goes on along the minus strand of SHXD01000069.1, from coordinate 7,039 downwards.
ATGGTGGGCTCTTGCACCATCACATTGTCCTTGCCCACAATGCCTTCCATCACTTTGCGCGCAAAGTCAGCCTCGGTAGCGCTGTTGATGGTGGGAGGGTAGTTGCGGTTGAAATGGAATTCGGCCTTGGTATCAAAGGCGGCACAGAGGTTGTCTGTAATTTGCTTCATGCGCGACTCAATGAGGTCGAGCACTTCGATGGTGAAGGTGCGCACAGTGCCTTGAATGACGCAGAAATCGGGCACCACGTTGGTGGCTTCGCCGGCATGCACCATGGTGACCGAAATGACGCCAGCATCGACCGGCTTTTTGTTGCGCGAGATGATGGTTTGGAAAGCCATGACCAATTGGCAGGCCACGGGTACAGGGTCAATGCCGTTGTGCGGCAAAGCGGCGTGGCTGCCTTTGCCGTGAATGGTAATTTTGAATTCGTTGCTAGACGCCATGACGGGGCCAGGGCTAACGGCAAAGGTGCCCACTGGGGCGCCGGGCCAGTTGTGCATACCAAAGACGGCTTGCATGGGGAATTTTTCAAACATGCCATCTTTGATCATTTCACGGGCACCGCCGCCGCCTTCTTCAGCGGGTTGGAAAATGAGATACACCGTGCCATCAAAGTCGCGATGCTTTGAGAAATGTTTGGCAGCAGCCAACAACATGGCGGTGTGGCCATCGTGACCGCAAGCGTGCATTTTGCCGGCGTGTTTGCTGGCATGCGCAAAGGTGTTGAACTCTTGCATAGGCAAGGCATCGATGTCGGCACGCAGGCCAACGCCTCGACCACATTTGCCGCCGTCTCGGCCGTGCACGATGCCAATCACACCGGTAGTGCCCATGCCGCGGTGAATGGGAATACCCCAGTCAGTGAGCTGCTTGGCCACCACGTCGGCTGTGCGCTCTTCTTTGAAGCACAGCTCGGGGTGAGCATGAATGTCTTTGCGAATGGCCGCAATGCTGGCCGCGTCTGTGAGGATGGAGTCGATGATTTTCATGTCCACAGTCTAGCGAGAGTCGTACCATTGCGCTACAACCCTTTTGCACTTGGGGGACATTTTCCTTTAGGGTTATCCCCAAAGTCGTGCCCTTTAGAATGAAAGCATGACAAATTCAGTGCTTGAAAAAAATGCCGTGGTGCGGGGTTTGTGCCCGCATGACTGCCCAGACACCTGCGCCTTGCTCACCACCGTAGAGAACGGACGCGCTGTGAAGGTGCAAGGCAACCCGGATCACAAGCACACCGATGGGGTACTTTGCACCAAAGTGTCGCGTTATACAGAGCGCACTTACAGCCCTGATCGCTTGATGTTCCCCTTAAAGCGCTCCGGCCCTAAAGGGTCAGGACAGTTTGTACAGGTGACTTGGGAAGAGGCCATTGCGGACATCGCGTCCAAGCTCAAAACCATTGCAGCCGATAACCCTGAAGCCATCTTGCCCTACAGCTACGGTGGCACCATGGGCTGGGTGCAAAGTGAATCGATGGCCTCGCGCTTTTTCCATAAGCTTGGCGCTTCCTTGTTAGACCGAACCATTTGCGCATCGGCTGGCGGCGAGGGCTTGGTGTACACCTTGGGCGGCAAGTTCGGCATGCAAACCGAATTCTTTTCCGAATCCAAATTGATCGTCATTTGGGGCAGCAACTCAATCACCAGCAACATCCACTTTTGGCGCCGGGCCCAAGAGGCCAAACGCAACGGCGCCAAGCTGATTTGCATCGACCCCCGAAAGAGCGAAACGGCCGAAAAGTGCCATGTTCATTTGGCCATCCAACCAGGCACAGATGCCGCACTGGCCTTGGCCGTGATGCGCGAGTTGGTGGTGAACGATTGGCTTGATCACGACTACCTTGAAAAATACACACTGGGATGGGACGCCCTTCGTGAACGCGCCATGACATGGACCTTGTCCCGAGCAGCAGAAGTTTGCGGCATAGATGAATCCCTGATTCGAGAGTTGGCCAAAGACTGGGGCACCACAAAGAAGGCCGCCATTCGATTGAACTACGGCATGCAAAGGGTCAAGGGCGGCGCCAATGCCGTCAGGGCCGTGGCTTGCTTGCCAGCGCTGACGGGAGCTTGGCGAGACCGCGCGGGTGGCATGCTACTCAGCAGTTCAAGCAATTTCAAGGTGAACAAAGTCGATTTGCACCGCCCCGATTTATTGGGCACACGCCGCCCACGAACCCTGAACATGTCCACCTTGGGCAATGATTTGAACAACCTAGGCGATGCAACTTGGGGCCCACAAGTGAAGGCACTTTTGGTTTACAACAGCAACCCAGTGGCCATTGCACCCCAGTCAGGCAAAGTGGTTCAAGGCTTTGTGCGAGAAGACTTGTTCACCGTGGTCATGGAACATTTTCAAACAGACACAGCCGACTATGCCGACTACGTGCTACCCGCCACCACGCAACTAGAACACTGGGACGTGCAGGGCAGTTATGGCCACACCGATGTGTTGCTTAACAGGCCCGCCATCGAACCAGTTGGACAGGCTAAATCAAACAGCGAAATCTTTCGCTTGCTGGCCAAAGCCGTGGGCTTTGATGAGCCCTGTTTCAGTGAAGACGATGTGAGCTTGTGCCACACGGCAGTGGGCACTGAAGTCGATTTTGACGCACTAATGGCCAATGGTTTTGTGTCCTTGAAAGTGCCCGAGGCGCCTTTTGCAGAGGGAGGCTTTGCGACGCCTTCCGGCCGTTGCGAGTTTGTGAGCGATCGCTTGGCCGCCCAAGGCCTAGACCCCTTGCCAAATCACATTCCCAATTACGAAGTACCAGTTGCCGGCAGTGCCTATCCCTTGGCCATGATTTCGCCGCCTGCTCGTAATTTCTTGAATTCATCCTTTGTGAATGTAGAGAGTTTGCGCGCTATTGAGAAAGAACCTTTGGTGGAAATCAGTTTGGTAGATGCTGCCGTGCGCGGAATTTCTACGGGTGACACGGTCAAGGTTTTCAATGACCGCGGTGAATACCATTGCAAAGCTGATGTGAGTTCACGTGCACGTCCAGGAGTAATCAACGGTCTTGGTATCTGGTGGCGCAAAATGGGTTTGAATGGCACAAACGTCAATGAAGTCACCAGCCAATTGCTAACCGATTTAGGCCGTGCACCAGTTTTTTACGACTGCCAGGTTGAAGTGACTTTGCTCAAGAAAGCATGAAGGCATGTCAGAAATTTTGATTCAACGTTCGCATACATTGGGTCTCGAAAAAGCCCGTGCTATTGCTGCACAGTGGCAAAAAGAGTCCGAGTCAGATTGGGGCATGGACTGCACTTACGTAGCCAATGAAACCAACGAACAAGGCGAAATTCAAGATCGTTTGAATTTCGAGCGCGCTGGCGCATCTGGGTATTTGGAAGTGACTGCTTCGAAACTCACCATGAAATTAGAACTCGGCTTTTTGATCGCGTCCTTCAAAGACAAAATCGAAGAAAAAATCACCAGTAATTTGGACAAGTTGCTGGCCTGAAATCTTCCGCCCACTAATAAAGTTGGGAGGATAGGGCGAGGGGGCTGACGATTTCTGGTACTTCATATGAGGAAGCCCCCTCACCCTATCCTCACAACTCATTGGATTACGGAAGATCTGCGTTGACTTCAGGGGCTTGAGCGTTGCGAGGGCCCACAGTGCCAAGGCGTGCCTTGAGGGATTGCGGTTGGCCCGTGATGATGGCAGCGTAATTGGTTGTGTTGGATAGTACTTTTTTTACGTAGTCGCGTGTTTCGTTGAAGGGGATGTTCTCGGCCCATATAGCGGCTTCGAGTACCGGACCTTTTCGCCAATTGCGTGATCTGCTTGGGCCGGCGTTGTAGGCTGCTGCTGCCAAAGGCATCGACCCATCAAAATCGTCGAGGACCAACTTCAAATAGCCCGTGCCAATCGCCACATTGATCTCCTGATCAGTAATTTGGTGCGGTTGGAAATTTATCATCCCAATTTTCTTGGCCGTCCACTTGGCCGTGGCCGGCATGACCTGCATCAAGCCCGCTGCGCCCACCACCGATTTGGCGTCCATGATGAAACGGCTTTCTTGTCGGATCAGGCCGTAAACATAAGCAGGGTCAAGTTGGATTTCTTTGGTTCTGCGCAAGACAGTGTCTTTGAGAGGCATTGGAAAACGCTGATCAAAGTCAACGGTCAATTTGGTTCTTTCGCTGGTGTTAATGCATCGATCCCACACTTGGTTGCTGCAAGCTAAATCTGCGGCGGCCAACAGTTCGCGTTCACTCATGCCGCCAGGTGTGTGCAAGTTGGTGCTGTAATTCCACTCGCGATTGCCTTCAGACCTGAGGCCTAAAGTCAAAGCGGTCAAGGCGCGTTGCAATCCTGCGTTTTGGGATGCCACAGATTTTTCTTGCGGTGTTAGAGCTTCTGGTTTGGCTGGCGCTGTAATGGCTTGGCCTAGCTCTTCCATCGCGAGCTGTTCGTAGAAGCCCTTGACGCTGGCAATGCTTTGGAGTGAGGCTAAAGCTTCTAAGCGCATGGGTTCCAAGGTGGCGGGGTTGGCGGCCAACTGTCCGCGTGCTTTCCAGTAAATCCAGGTTGGGTCTTGCTTGGCGCTGTCCATGGCGTCAATGGCAGATATCACCGCTTTCCAATCGCCGCTTCTCAATGCTGCGCGGGTTTTCCAAATCAGCAGGTCGTCGTTCAAGTCTTGATTGCGGCTGACTTTGTTGAAATAGCTGTGCGCGTTGTCTTGCAGTTTTTGCGCCGCTTGTTTGCCAATCACGGCCCATACCCAGTTGTGCTCTTCTTTGGTGAGCATCAGGCCCCATTTTTTTTCGAGCAGCTGAGCGGCTTTGTCGGGGTCGGTGTTGGCGATTCGAATCAGCGCCAAAACAGAAAGTTCTTTGCGCTTTTTGGTGATGGCCAGTAGGCGTTTGTCTAAATATTTTTGGGGGTCGGAATGAATCAAGACAGCTTGTTTGCCCAGTTCGACCGATTCAATGTTGAGTGCCAATTGGGCTGCGCGCGGGCGATTGTTGTCCATGGCCAGGCGCGCTTTTCGCCACAAGTCGAGCGATTCCAATTTCTTGAGTTCGAACAGTTTTTCAGCCGTGTAGGTGCAACCATCCTCGGTGTCTCTGAAGGTATACCAGAGGCGTTTTAATTCTGCGGCTGTCTCTGGTTTTGAAAGATATGCTTCGGTTGACAAGGCATAGCAGCGAACTTCCCGGTCATCGTTCATGCGAAAGCGGGGGTATTCCTTTGCAAAGTCGGCCCAGTCTCTTTGCCTGCCCATTTGCAACAACCAATCGTTACGCAAGCGGTCTTCTGCATAGGTGCCAGCGTATTGCGTCAAAAACTGCTGAATTTCTGAGTCACTGGCTTGGTCTAGCCGTACGCGCAGTTCCCAATATGCAGCCCAAGGCTCGAGAGCGTGGCCTTTGGCCTTGGGCAAGAGGCGGGAAAGTTTGGCTTTGTCGTTATTTTTAAAGGCTTGGTTCATGTCCAAAATGACCTCATCTGCCTTGTTTGGGGCATTTGTTTGGCCCAAGGCAGGACTCAAGAACGAGAAAATGAGGACGGAGGCCCCAAGCGATGTCAAAATCTGTGTCAATTGCATAGGTCGATTATGGACAAATCAGAAGCCAAAAAACAAATTCGCCAAGACTTGTTGAAAGCGCGCCTCAACATGACGGATCGCCAAGAGAGGGTGGACGCTCTTCAACGTGTGATGCGCATCTGGTTGTTTGGCCGTCCTGAGTTGGTCATTGGGGCTTATTGGCCCATCAAGGGCGAGTTTGACCCTTTGCCCGCGCTGCATCGTTGGAAAGAAGATGGTGAGTTAACGGGCGAGTCGCAGTTGCGCCGAATTGGGCTGCCCGTTGTGGACAAAGTGAACAAAACGCTCACCTTTCACGCGTGGTACCCCGGTTGCCCCATGGAGGAAGATGCCTACGGCATTCCCAAGCCCAAAGACACCGAAGTGATTGTGCCTACGTTGTTGTTTGTGCCCTGCGTGGGTTACAGCGCGGGGGGCTTTCGATTGGGTTATGGCGGCGGTTTTTACGATCGCACTTTGGCGTCCATTGAGCCCAAACCTTTTACCGTTGGTATGGGTTTCACAGAGGCTTATGTGGACGATTTTGAGCCTGAGCCCCACGATGTGCCCTTAGATACCATCTTGAATGACAACGGTGTGGTGTGGCCTGTTGGTTAATCCGCTGAGAATGCAAGTCAACAAGTCATTCAGTGCGCAGTCAGAAAAAAAAGATCAGTCAATGAATCGATATGGCAAGACCTAAATCCGCCACCCACGACATCAAACGCGATGCCATTTTGGACATTTCGGCGCAGTGTTTTGCCGATCGCAGCTATCCGGCTGCAAGCATGAATGAAATTGCCACGGCCTGTGGCACTTCTAAGGCTCGGCTCTACCACTATTACGGCAGCAAAGAAGCCATTCTGTTTGACCTCATGGACCGTTACACGCAGCGTTTGTTGTCGCTCATTGCTTTGACGGAGGCTACTGCACAAAGACGCAATCTGGACGATCGTGCAGCTTTGCATGAACTCATCCGTGCGTTTTTGCAGGAGTACGAAAGCTCGGCTACGCGGCATGTGGCTTTGTTGAACGACACGCAATTCTTGAGTGATGCGCCCGATGAACATTTGGGCTCGCCGTCCATTTCGCCACGCGAACTCATTTTGAACCGACAACGCGATGTGGTGGCCGCAGTGACTCGCGCTTTGCGCCGGGCTTATCCTGGTAGATTGAACGCTTCCAATCAAACTGCCGTGACCATGATGTTGTTCGGTATGATCAACTGGACCTTCACCTGGCTTCGCCCCGGCGGGCCCATCTCGTATGTGGCCTTTGCAGACGAAGTCATTGCCCTGTTAGAAAAGGGTTTGAATTAATTTAATTGGGGTCAGAGCAACATTAATTTCCAATAAGTGGGGGCAGAGGCTAAGGGGGGCTTCCTCATATGGAGTACCAGAAATCGTCAGCCCCCCTTAGCCTCTGCCCCCACTTATTGGAAATTAATGTTGCACTGACCCCAATTAAATTAACTCAAACCCTTTTCTAACAGG
>SHXD01000017.1 GCA_009693505.1 Limnohabitans sp. | reverse complement strand
TGCGAGCTGATGGTGCCACCGCCTAACGTGTAACCGTCCGGCTTAGATTTGGCCAGCTCAGCAGACCCCACAGATCCGCCTTGTCCGGCTTTGTTGTCTACCACCACAGATTGGTTCAGTGATTTAGACAAGCCCTGTGCCACCATGCGTCCCAACATGTCGGTGGCGCCACCAGGGGCAAAGGGCACGATGTAGCGAATGGGTTTGTTGGGCCAATCCTGCGCCAGGGCGGCTGGAATGTGTGCAAATGAGAGGGCCAACAGAGAGCTGAGTATCAATTTAGCGTTGCGCATTAACATCTCCAAACCGGGTTGATCAAGACATTCAACTATGCACTTTGCTCTTTAAGAACCGTACGGTGGAAACCCTGCATTAAAAATAATTGGGGTCAGAGCAACATTAATTTCGTCAATCAAAGGGGATAAAGGCTAAGAGGGGGCTTCCTCATGGTGGGGTACCACAAATCGTCAGCCCCCTCTTAGCCTTTATCCCCTTTGATTGGAAATTAATATTGCTCTGACCCCATTTATTCTTAAGCCAAGGCGTTGTCACCACTCATGTAGACATAGACCTCCTGAAAGTAATTGCCTTGGAGCCTAAAAAAATTGCAATTATTTTTGAAAATCGTAGCTAAACCAATTTTTGAATTTTGAACTTCAAACCTGCAACTTATCCTATTTGGTGGAGAAGGGAAGTGGTCAAAATTGGTATGCAAAATCTTATCGTATCGAGAAAACAAACGTTCAAACATCTCTGAGATTTCAGTATCACGCCCTTTGAAAGTGCTTTGATAGGTTGCAATCGTAAAGCTTGCGTCTGTAGTGAAAAAAGATAGAACTGTTGACAAGTCTTTGTTGTCTACTGCGGCGAAATATCTTTCAACAAGTTGATCTAGTTGTAGGGTTGACATTTTAAAAACTGACTCATTGATGAAAAATTAATGTTGATCTGACCTGGCCAAAGTATCAATTGGCCCGCCAGCTGTGCCAAAAGAGACAATTTTGATAGGGCGGTTGGGGAAGGAGGGGCTGCTTTGAGCCCAAATAGGGGTGGTGCTAAGTATGCCTAATGCAATGCTAAGCACTCGTCGTGAAACCTTCATGTTGCATCTCCTAAACTGAAGAAGACAGTTTAAGAATTTGTGGCCAGAATGCAATAGTTGTTACCCTAAATTAATGTTGATCTGACCCCATTTAATTTTTAAGAACCAAAGTGCATGCCGCCGTTGACATGCATGACTTGGCCGGTAATGAATTTGCCTTCATCGGAGGCCAAGAAGCCAACCATGGCTGCAATGTCGTGTGCATCGCCTTTGTGTCCCAGCATGGTTTCCATGCCGTAGGGGTGGTGTGGAATATTGCCCGTTTCATGAGCTCGCACTGTGTCAATGGGGCCAGGGGCAATGCAGTTCACTGTAATTTGTTGTTCACCTAATTCAATGGCCAGCGAACGCGCCAAGCCAACAAGTCCGGCCTTGGAAGCAACGACGTGGGCTCTGTGGCTCGAGCCTCTGAATGCTGAAACACCCGATACATAAATTAAGCGACCCATCTTAGGTTTCATATGTGGCACAACCGCCTTGCTGCAAAGAAACGCAGCATCCAAATTGGTGCCCATCACCTCGCGCCACTCCTTGAGAGATGTTTCTAACAGTGAGTTGACTCTTCTTATTCCAGCGGAATGAACAAAAATATCAACGCCTCCAAACTGAGCCACTGTTTGTTTCACCATTTGTTTCACATTGTCTTCATCGGCGATATTGGCAGGAAAGTGAAAAGCTTTTCCATTTAATTCGGCAATGAGTGCCAATGTTTTTTCTGAATCGGCATCTTTTTGTCGGCTGTTGATGCAGACGTTGGCGCCCAATCTGGCTAAGTGAATTGCAACCCCTTTCCCAATGTTGCGGGTGCCGCCGGTGATTAAAGCGGTTCTTCCGCTGAGTGGCAATATTGCGTTCATGTGGGTCCTTGTAAGCTATACCGCGCTTGTTATGCGGTTTGTGCTGAATTGATAAGCTGATCTAAAGCGTTTGCGTCTAAGTTTTCAAGATTCCAAAGAGATGCCAACAATCGCTCGGTTGATGCTGCGCCAATGACAGGCTCCAACAAATCTTTGGCCTTTTCGTGAATCTCAGACCTAGGCATTGGATCGCCCCAAGTGCCACGCACGTGTTGAACATGCTTGTGAAAAGTTTGGCCATCGTTTGTAGAAATATTCACAATGGCCTGCCTACCACCTGACTTCATCAAAGCCGCGCTGGCAATGAGTTTAATTTTGCTGCGTATTTCTTTGATGCTTGAATCGGCCATTCGCTTCGGATCATGCACAGAATCAAAGGTTATTTTTCTATCGACCAGATACAGCGCAACCAAGTGTTGCAGACAAATATTGGGCATGTCGCGGTTGTCTACGATGAAGGCTTCATCGGATCTAATTTCTACAGCGATCGATTTAATTTGATCCATAGCAGGCAGCGATGGCAGCAAGGCCTGCAAGCAATCTAAGGGCGCTTGAGCCGGCGAGCCCACACACCATTTTTTAATGTTAGAGCCCAGTATTTCGTGGCCTAAAACCAATGGTGGCTCCATGCTGCGCCCTTTGGCTGTCTGGGCACGTGCCTGAAACAAAGTACGTGGGCCTTCCAAAGCTTCTTCAAGACCCGTCCAGCCTGATTGAACCAACAAGACGGATGTAATAGCATTCTTGGCGCCCATTGCGCCAAAGACATAGGCTTTTTGCACATGGTCGTGCTCGGCCATCCAACAGCCCAAGCCAGAGGATTCATGCGCAAGGTATGAAAGAAGACGTCGCACTTGTGCGCTGTCAAAATTGGCCAGCACACTGGCGCAAGCACCAGATCCAAAGATAGCGCCCATTGCATGGGAGGAAGTGCCTGCATTGTTCAATGCCATAGCGCCAAGCGCTTCAGTGATTCGAGGCCCCACATCGTAGCCTGCGCAGACAGCACGAATGAAATCCATGCCTCCTTTCTTTTCTCTTTGCGACATGGCCATGGCAGTGGGCACAATGCCGCAGCCCGGGTGGGTAATGGATGTTTCGTGAGAGTCGTCCGTTTCGTCTGCGTGCGCCAACATGGCGTTGAACATTGCAGCCCAGTAGGCGGGGTAGCGTTTGCTTTGTCCAAATACAGTTGCTTCAGGTAAGCCTTCAAAAGAGGGTAGCGCTTTGAATGCTTTTTCACCCACATGCAATGCTGTGCCAGAAATCATGGCGGCAATGGTGTCAACAATGTGGTGCTTGGCTTTTTCAATGGTCTTATCGTCCAATTGAGCATGTCGCGCATTGTCTAAAAATGCGCAAAGATTATTTGTAATTTGAGTCATGTTGGACGAATTAATTTGAGTTTTTAGATTGAACTTATTCAACCTTTAGACCTGTGCTGCGGGTTAATGTTTCCCATTGCTGGCCATCTTTTTCGAAGAAGACTTTGAGTGCTTCCAGGTTGGGGAAAATAGAAGCGGTTGAACCATCAGAATCAAGGCGTTTCTTGTATTCATCAGACACCAGCACCTTGTTCATTTCCGCGTGAAGTTGCGCCAGTAAAGCAGGCGGAGTATTGGCTGGGGCGTAAAGTGCAACAAAGCCAACAATGTTTGGATAGCTTAGCAATACCTCGTTCACGCCTGGCACATCGGGTGTGACTTTATTGCGTACGTGGCCTGCCACTGCAAGTGACTTTAAGCGACCTTGTTTCACCAACGGCGTAGAACTTTGCACCGACATGATGGCCATATCGACTTGCTTGCTGGCCAGTGCCGCCAATAGATCTGGCCCGCCCTTGTAAGCCACGGGGATGCCTTTGACTTTGGCCGATTGCTCCATGGCCACGCCTAAGAAATGACCCAAGCTGCCATTGCCCCCAAAGGCCCAGGAGAGCGTGCTGGGTAAAGTGCGTGCCGCTGCCAAAAATTCAGGCAGGGTGTTGTACTTGCTGTCGCCCGGCACAATAAAGGCATAGGGGAAAGTGCACAAATAGGCGACTGGTACAAAATCTTTGTAGGCGTCATATCCTGAGTTGCGAACCATGATCGGGTTGGCATAGTGGTTCACACTGGTGACTAAGAGCTGAAGTTCTCCAAAAGAAGTTACTTGTGATTTTGCAACTTGAAGCGCCGCAATATTACCGCCTGCACCGGGTTTGTTTTCAACAATGACAGCAGCACCAGCATTGCGCGTTAAGTTTTCAGCCACCGCTCTGGCCAATCCATCTACGCCGCCACCAGGAGAAAAAGGAACCACTAAACGGAATTTTTTGTTGGTCAGGGGCTTGGTATCTTGTGCTTGCGCAAATTGCGCTGTGCCTAGGTTGAGCAGTCCACAGAATAAAGCCAGACTAAAGGCTCTGCATGGGGTGACAACGGTTGTTCGCAATTGAAGTTTCATGGTGTCTTTATCCGAAATTGGTGGACCAATCTTCATATTACAGAGAAAGCCGCCCGACTTTATTAGGGTAAATCTTATTGCGGATAGCTAAGTGAAGTTGGCTCACACCGATAAGCCCAAAATTACTTGTTTTGCTTCCTAAACTCCCAAGGCGGGATTGGATTTTTGTCTTTCCAGATGCCGATGGTTTTCGTTCTTGCTGCAATTTCAGCCTGCGCATAAGTTTCGCGGTCTTCTTTGGGTTGATCAGACTTGTACTGCTTGTAGTGCCAAGCCATGCCCAATTTAATTTGCTCTAAACAAACGTCTGTGCCGTTGTGTAACACCTTGCCCAAGGTTCGTCCATATTTGTCTTTCTTCTGGTACTCAACCGTCACTTGTTTACTGTGAACCAGTTGATGCAAAGACTGCTTTGACTTCTGCCCAAATGCTTGAGCCTTCTCTGGCGCGTCAATGCCCTGCAGGCGGATTTTGTGTTTAGTTTTGTTGTCGTCCAAAACAGTAATGGTGTCGCCATCGGGCACGCCCACCACTTTGCCTTGTAGGGTGGCGGCATGCAGACTGCAGCTGATCAGCAGAAGAATAGTGGCAAGTAAATTGTTGATTAACACAATTTAACAGCCTCATTCACTGCCATGTTCAATTCAACACCTCGATCTTTAGCCAATGCGTTGAAGCCGCTTACAAGTCCATTGTCATAACCATCTTGCGCATCTCCAATTCTGGCAGACAAGTGCGAATAGCAAGCGCAGGGCACACCGTGAGCTTGCAACATCTTAAGTGCCACTTTGCCTGCGTCGTCCTTTCCCCCGCCAGCGTCGTTAAAAAACACGCAGCTTGGTTTTTGGCTGAGCGCAATGACAAATTCGGCCGCAGAGCGTCCGCCGTGCGAGCCTGCGATCACCACGGCATCGGCGTGTGAGCTACTGATGTGAGCGATTGAGTCGAGGAAAAACAATTGTGATCTGACCCTAATTAAAGAAGCTCAATCTTTGACGCAAATTAGCGCTGTGTCAAATGACAGTCTTGCTGGACTGATGAGTAATGGGTACAACCTAGTGCTATGAATGATTTTGATTTGTTGTCGCCAAAGCAAAAGGCCTGGGTCGTTGAATGCTTGACCAGCTTTCCTGAGTATCAGCACTATGCGGCTGCGGCTTGTGCAGAAGAATTGCCGGATGAGCTTTTGTATTTGCAAAATATGGCTGAGGAAGATGATGACTTTGAGTCTTTGTTAGACGAGTGGGAGGAGTTTATTGGTGAAAATCACATTTGGGTTTTGCTTGAGCAGAGTTGTGATGAAGGGGTGATGCTGACGGAAAAGTTGGTTTATGAGCGGGTGAAGGATTGCCCTCGTGAATGGTTGGCGCCTTTTGAAACTTTGCTGCAACAGTGTCCAGACCATGTGCTGGCTTATCTGGCGCAACGTCATTATTTGGCAGTGCGCATGGACAGGGCAGACAGATTTGGCGAGCCCGATTGGCGACCTTCCGATGGACCGTTTACATGTGCTGACCTAGAAAACTATTCGTGGAAGAAAGCAAGCTTTGAAGTGCGCAACTACACAGGGTAATTTAAATGGGGTCTCACTGTAGTATTCTTGTAGGCTGCGGACAGGTTTTTGCCACCGCCATTTCATTTCTTTCACTGTGGTATTTTTTTGTGGGGTTTCATGGGTCCTTTTGAAGATAAATTGAGCGAGCTAGAAGCGCGTTTGTTTCAGGACCTGGCGTGGCTTGAGTTGCCTGCCAAGCACTGGGTGATTGAGCGGACGCACAATGGTTCTCCAGTTTTGGAGGTGGCCATTATTGGTGGTGGAATGGCGGGCTTGTCGGCGGCCGGTGCTCTTCAGATGATGGGTGTGCAAGCACTTGTATTTGACAAATCGCCAGAGGGCTTTGAAGGCCCTTGGGTTACCACTGCGCGCATGGAAACTCTGCGCTCGCCCAAGCAACTCACTGGTCCGGCTCTTGGCCTTCCGCCGCTCACATTTCGCGCATGGTACGAATGCCAGTTTGGTCTAGAAGCATGGGATCAACTCGATAAAATTCCTCGTATCCAGTGGATGGACTATTTGCGTTGGTATCGAAAAGTCTTGAACCTTCAAGTACTCAATTTGCATGAAGTTAAAAAAGTCATTCCTCGTTCAGACCAGTTGGTTGAGTTGCACATTCAATCTCCAAATGGTCTAGAAACTGTGTTTGCGCGTCGCTTGATCATGGCCACTGGGCGTGATGGCTTGGGAGGCGCTTATTTGCCAGAAATTGCAAACACTATTCCACAAAAATATTGGGCACATTCTTCCGATGCTTTTGACTACAGCACTTTGCGTGGCAAGCATGTGGGTGTGGTGGGGGCAGGCGCCTCCGCCATGGACAGCGCAGCCACAGCATTGGAAGAGGGTGCCACTCAAGTTGACCTCATTGTGCGGCGAACTGACTTACCACGCATTAACAAAGGCAAAGGCGCTGGCAATGCAGGTATGGTGCAAGGCTTTCCCCATTTAAGCCCCGAATGGAAATGGCGCATCAGGCATTATTTAGGTACGCAACAAGTGCCTTCGCCTAGAGGCAGCACACTCAGAGTTTCTCAATTTTCAAATGCCAAATTTAATCTTGGGTGCTCGCTTGAAAAAATAGAAATCGTGAATGAAAAAGTTGTGGTTAAAACTTCTCGATGCACTTTTTCATTAGACTTTCTGATTTTCTCAACGGGTTTCAAAATTGACTGGTGGAATCGACCAGAATATGCTGCCATTGCACCGCACGTTTTGTCTTGGGGAAATCGCCTACAGACATCGGCAGAGTCTGGCAATCAAGAAATGATTGACTCGCCAGATTTGGGGGCAGGCTTTGAATTTCAAGAAAAAATTCCGGGTGAATGTCCTGGTTTGTCTCGGATTCACTGTTTCTGCTATCCGGCTACTTTAAGCCATGGTACTGTTTCCGGCGATATACCGGCAATCAGTGATGGCGCAAAACGACTGGCAAAAAGCATTGCGGCACATTTTTACAATGAAGACATTCAGGCTCATTTTGAGCGTATGAAATCTTATGCTGAGCCAGAGTTGTTGGGTGATGAATGGACGCCAGCATTGCCACCTGAAGCTTAAAAATTACCCTATTCCAAAGGATGCAAAATGTTGAATCAGAGTACATCAGACACACTTGATCGATTGCTTGGTTTGTCACCCCAAAGTCAAACTTATGTCACAAGGCGAGAGCGAGAAAAAGTAGTGGCTGCCACGCAAGGAAGTGAAGATGGTTTGTTTGACCCTGCATTGCCAGGCTTGAGTGAAGTCGATCGACTTTATGTGGCACTTTATGCCTGCCTGCTTACCCCTTCGCCAGAATTAGCTGCAGAGTATGAAAGTAGATTGACTAAATTAGATGCCAATTCGCAAACCATTAACTGCATCCAGAAATCCGAAATTCAACATATTGGAAATGATCGCCTAGAGGCTATGCTGAACTTCGCACACACACTCATTACCAAGCCAATTAACGCCGACAAAATGGTCTTGTCTGCGTTGCCTAAGGCGGGACTTAGCACCCCTGAAGTGGTGACACTGGCGCAACTCATTTCTTTTGTTTCATACCAAGTTCGCTTGGCCGCAGGCCTTCGTGCCATGCAAGCATTGGAGTTGTCGTTATGAGTGCGCCCATTCACATTAAAGGTTTTACCAACGACACCTTGGGCTGGAAAGCTTGGCTTGATGTGGTGCAACTAACGCAGGCAACACCTGCACAAATGTCTGTTTTAGAAGAAAGCCACCCCAAGGCCAAAGAGTCTGATTACTATTTATTTTTAGTCCATCAGCCTGAAATTTTGCGCCAAAGATCATTGGCCTTCAATGCCATCATGTATGCGCCTGGCGGTCTGTCGCGTGCCGAGCGTGAGCTTGGTTCTACCGTAGTGTCTCGAATCAATGGGTGCGTTTACTGCGCATCAGTTCATGCGCAACGCTTTGAGCAATTGGCTAAAAGGCAAGATGTGATTGAGCAAGTTTTTGAAGAACCAAATGGCGCTGGCACATCAGCACGAGAACGCGCAATTATTGATTTTTCAATTGAGCTGACACTCAATCCTGATCATGTCAACGCCAGCAGTATTCAACAATTAAAAGATGCAGGTCTTCAGAATTCAGAAATTTTAGACCTCATACATTCAGTCGCTATTTTTGCTTGGGCCAACAGGCTCATGCTCAATTTGGGCGAGCCCATTTTCCCCTCTGTTTAACTTTAAGACGAGTTTTTCTATGTACAAATTAATGCGCAAATTAAAACCCTTGGCACTGCTTTTAAGTTTTGCTTTAGCGGGAACTGCCAACGCCAACGATTGGCCGACAGCTGGTCGTCCTATTCAACTCACTGTACCTTCGCCTGGTGGCGGCGGTACTGGAGACACCATTGCTAGATTGTTGGCTGAGCAACTTGCTATCAATTTAAAAACCAGCTTTGTGATTGACAATCGTCCAGGTGCGAATGGCAATATTGGAGCCGCGGCTGCAGCTAAGTTCCAGCCTGATGGTTATCGCTTTTTGTTTTCTTGGGCCGGCACATTGGCAGTCAACATTAATCTTTATGAAAAAATTGCCTACGATCCACAAAAAGATTTTGACCCCATTGCACTCATCTGCGATGTGCCTAACATTTTGGTGCTTAACTCAACTTTGCCACCCAAGACTGTGAAGGAATTTGTTGCCTATACACAAGCCAATCCGGGTAAGTTGAATTTTGGATCTACGGGCATTGGGAGTTCGATGCACTTGGCTGGCGAATTGTTCATGCGTGAAACGGGTACCAAAATGGTCCATGTGCCATTTAACGCACCAGGCACCGCCACCACCAATCTTCTTTCCAACGAAATTCAATTGATGTTTCAATTAATTCCAGGAATTGCAACACAAGTTAAAGCAGGCAAGGTCAATGCCCTGGCGGTCATGTCGCCTACACGTTCACCAGCCTTGCCAGATGTGCCCACTACCACTGAATTGGGCTTTCCTAAGTTGCAGTCGACTACTTGGTTTGCATTGTTGGCACCTCGAGGCACGCCACCAGAAATCATTGCCAAAATGAATTTAGAAGTGAACAAAATTCTCAAAGACCCAGCCTTCATAAAACGCTTGGCAGATATTGGTGCCACCCCTCTCGGCGGTTCCCCCAAAGATCTCTCAGATCATTTGGGCACTGAAATCACAAAATGGGGCAGCCTGATCAAGGCCAACGGTATCAAAGCGCAATGACCAAAATTTATTTAATTTATGCCCTGCAATTGCTTGTCTCTTACCTATCAACCCCCAATTGTTCAGCTCTTTATATCAAGTGCAATCCACAAAAAATCATACGAAACTTCGGCTCTTCCTTGTTCTTTGGCCTGTTCTTTTTCACCCGCTTGGTAGCTGCGCAGCAAACCCTTTACCCGCTCTAACCCCGCAGAAGTTTGAATGGCTTGGCGTGGTGTTTTGTTGCTCAGTGCTGGTATGGACTCGTCGCACCAATTGGCGTAGCTTTTGCGAATCACGCCTTCAATTAACTTGCTAAATTCTTGCAGATCAATGAACCTGCGCTGCCACCCAACACGAAGAATGGATTGAATTCTCATTTCCCGAAGACTTGAAAATCACACGCGTGCCAAAGGGCGTAGCGTTTGCAAAAGGCGATGTGAGGTACCAGTCAAGCTATGAACTCGCTGGGCAGCTTCTTAAAATAAAACGCGCCTACAGCGCCACAAGAAAAGAAACCATCTGCGGCGCAGAAGCCGACAAATGGTTTGCAAAATTTACGCAAGTACTGCGAAGAGACCTGCGCCAACAGGTGTTTTTTGAATGAATTTTAAAGCCGATCATTTGCCCTAAAGCCAGCATTTAAATTAAGATGGTGTTTTACTTTTGAAGGGTAGAAATACCATGGCCCATTTGTACGGACGTCAGGCGTTTGTAGAACTCCTCATCAGCGAAGGCGTTACCCATCTTTTTGGCAACCCTGGCACCACAGAGTTGCCCATCATGGAGGCCTTGCCAGACTACCCTCAATTGAAGTTCGTTTTGGGCCTGCAAGAATCTGTGGTCATGGGTATGGCCGATGGGTTTGCCAGGGCTTCACGCAAGCTCACGGCCGCCAATGTGCATGTGGCGCCCGGACTTGGCAATGCCATGGGCGCTTTGTACAACGCCAAATTCTCTGGCTCGCCCGTCATCCTTACCGCCGGTCAACAAGAGCAAGGTCATGGCCTGCTAGAGCCCTTGCTTTACGACGACCTGGCCACCATGGCGGCCCCCTTGGTTAAATGGTCAATTGAGGTCACCAGGTTGCAAGACCTGCCGCTCATCATGCGCCGCGCAGCCAAGATTGCCATGACGCCCCCCACAGGGCCAGTCTTCATCAGTTTGCCGGGTGACATTCTGAATGACATGGCCGAAATTGAATTGGGTCTATCGGTGCGCATTGACAACAGGGTAAGACCCTCCGACACATCCTTAAGCGAATTGGCCAATGCGCTACTTTCTGCCAAGAACCCCGTCATTATTTCTGGCAAAGAACTCAATACCCAACAAGCTTTTGCAGATGCCGCAGAGTTGGCAACTTTACTGGGGGCGGGTGTGTTTCAAGAGTCTGTGCCCTACAGCACCAGTTTTTCCACATCGCACCCTCATTACCTTGGCATGCTCACACGCAACCAAGATAATGTGCGCAAAACTTTAGACCCTTTCGATTTTGTTTTATGTTTGGGCGCCGATTTGCTTCGCATGTCGGTTTACAGCCCCACCGAGCCTTTGCCCGCTCACTCTCGCGTTGTTCATGTCAGTGACCGCAGCTGGGAGTTGGGAAAAAATTACAGAACTGAATTGGCCGTGCAAGCCAATGTAGCTGAAACATTGCCAGCCTTGCTTGCCTTGCTTCGTTCGCGCACAGACGCCAATTACCAAGCGCAAGCACAGGTTCGTGCCCAAGCATTGGCCGCACAAAACTGGACCATTCAAAGACAGAAATCGGTCACCCAAGTTTTAACGCAAAGCGCGGCGCGCCCGATGTCGGCCGCTACGTTTGCCATGCACATTAGCGCGCAGCTCTCACCCGATGTCATTGTGGTTGAAGAGGCCTTAACCTCTACCTTCCCACTGCCGCAGTTTTTGCATCAGCACCATCCCGACAGTTTTTTTGGCTTGGCCAGTGGTGGGTTGGGGTTCGCTATTCCGGGCGCCGTAGGTGTCAGCATGGCCAAACCCAATAGACCCGTGGTGGCCATTGTGGGAGACGGCAGCGCTCTGTATGGCATTCAAGGCCTTTGGACAGCCGTGCATTTCAAGCTCCCAATTACATATGTCATAGCCAACAACAGAGGCTATCGCATCATCAAAGAACGGCTTGTCTCGATGCAAGGCACTGACCGATTCATTGGCATGGACATGGATAATCCTGCCATAAACTATTGCCAATTGGCGCAGTCGATGGGCATGCGTGCTGTCAAAGTATCCAACCCAGAAGACTTAGACACTGTTCTCAAAGCCGGCATTCAAAGTGGCCAACCCAATCTCATTGAAGTCATGGTGTCTAACGGATTTGGTAACTAACTTCTAACGCAAATAGAAAAGCAATATGACCATCAGCGGAAAAGCCTGTATTGCAGGCGCGTACGAACACCCCACGCGCAAGGCGCCCGACAAAACTGTGGCACAGCTTCATGCTGAGTGCGCTCAAGGTGCGCTGGCCGATGCCGGACTTAGCCTGCATGACGTCGATGGCTATTTTTGTGCGGGTGATGCGCCAGGCCTTGGCGCCCTTAGCATGGCCGATTACATGGGGCTACAGTGCCGCCATGTAGATTCAACCGATACAGGTGGATCGTCTTATCTTTTGCATGTTTCGCACGCAGCACAAGCCATTGCAGCAGGCAAGTGCAACGTAGCACTCATCACGCTTGCAGGTCGTCCGCGCTCAGAATCAAGCTCTGGCACCCAGCCACGAAACTGGGGCCAAAACGTACCCGATGAACCCTTCGAGTTGCCTTATGGCGTGGTCACTGTCAACAACTATGCCTTGGCAGCAGCTCGCCATATGCATGACTGGGGCACCACGGCCGAGCAGTTGGCTTGGATCAAAGTGGCAGCATCTCACCACGCACAACACAATCCAAACGCCATGCTCCGTGATGTTGTCACAGTTGCCGACGTGCTTGCATCACCCATGATTTCAGACCCGCTGCACCGCTTGGACTGCTGCGTGGTCAGCGATGGCGGTGGCGCGCTCATAGTGACGCGGCCCGAAATTGCCAAATCACTCAAGCGTCCTATTGTTTCTGTGCGGGGTGCTGGTGAAGCTTTAAAAGGCCCTCGCGGTGGACGCGTAGATTTATCTTACTCAGCCGCAGCATGGTCCGGAAAGACCGCCTTTGAAGAAGCCGGCCTCAAGCCCGCAGACATTCAATACGCTTCCATTTACGACAGCTTCACCATCACGGTGCTCATGCAACTGGAAGACCTTGGCTTCTGTGAAAAAGGGGCAGGCGGGCGCTTTGTAGCCGATGGCAATTTAATTTCGGGTGTGGGCAAACTGCCTTTCAATACCGATGGTGGCGGCTTGTGCAACAACCATCCTTCAAACCGAGGTGGCATGACCAAGGTCATTGAAGCTGTGCGCCAATTGCGAGGTGAGGCGCACCCACAGGTTCAAGTTAAAAACTGCTGCATTGCATTGGCACAAGGCATGGGCGGCCAGCTAGGTTCTAGGCATGGCAGCGCCACACTGATACTCGAGAGGCAATAAAGCCATGACAACACCTTATATAGAACGACCATTTTCAGAACCCGTCATCTACCCAGACAACGAGGTACTGTGGCAATCGGCCTCCAAGGGCATCCTCATGCTCAAGTGCTGCAAATCATGCAATGAGTTTCATTGGTACCCCCGACCGGTTTGCCCCTTGTGTGGAAGCTCCGACACATTTTGGTCTCAGGCCAGTGGCAAGGGCGTTGTCTACTCTGTTACCGTTACCCGAAGGGCCGGGCCCATTCCATTTGCGCTGGCCTACGTCACTGTGGATGAAGGCGTGACCATGATGAGCAACATTGTGGATTGTGATCTAGACACCATTCAAATAGGCGACAAGGTGGAGGTGGTGTTTAAGAACAGCCCTGCAGGGCAGGCTGTGCCCATGTTTAGGCCTGCTCAGCCACACACTTAAAGTATTTATTCAGGCTTCATGCCTGCCTCAGCAAATGCTTTTCCCCAAGCGCCTAGCTGATCTTGAACAAACAGGCCAAGCTCTGCAGGCGTAGAGCCGCCCAAATCAAATCCTAGCTTGTCAATGCGGTCGCGAATTTCTGGTTTGGACATGGCGGCATTGAGCTCTTTGTTCATCCGCATCGTAATGTCAGCAGGCAATTTGGCAGGACCAAAAAGTGCAGCCCAAGTGGCGGCAGGCAAGACAGGAAGTCCTGCTTCTTGGGCGGTAGGCACATTGGGCAGCTGGCTGAAGCGAGTGGGCAACAACATGGCCATGGCTTTTAGCTTGCCTTCCTTGATGTGCTGCATGGTGCTAATGGGTGTGGCAAAAGTAAGCTGAACATGACCACCTAAGATGTCCAAAATGGCGGGCGCCTCGCCTTTGTAGTTGATCAAATTCATGTCAACTTTGGCATCTAGCTTCATGCGGGTGTGCATGAGCTGCGTCACGCCGCTGTAGCTCCCATAGTTGACTTTGCCGGGATTGGCACGTGAATAGTTCAACAACTCGGCCACATTTTGCGCGGGCACGGTAGGGTTGGTAACCAACACATAAATGTACCGCCCCACCAGCGAAACTGGCGTGAAGCTTTTAACGGCGTCGTAGGGCGGGTTCTTTTTGAGCAAGGGCACTTGCATCATGGGCGTGTTGGAAGCCAAGAAAAATGTATAGCCATCGGGTTCAGCCCTGGCTACAAACTCGCCTGCAATTGCGCCATCCGCGCCGGGGCGGTTTTCAACCAAAACAGGTTGCCCCAAGGACGCGGTCATAGATTGCGCCAATATGCGGGCCACAGCATCTGTCGAACCACCTGGGGGAAATTGCAAAACAATGCGAATGGGTTTTGATGGCCAAGACTGCGCCATGGCCCAAGGTGCCATCAATGCAAGACAGCTAAGAATGAGGAGCTGGTGAAGAAATTTTTTCAACATGTTCTGCTACCTGTTAATTGATGAGAAAACTATCCCATAAAAATTTTCAATGCGCTGCAGGGAATACCCGTGAAGCGGCCCCCGACTGGCTGTCAGTCAAACTTGATGCCCGATTCTTTAATTACTTGAGCCCATCGAATTTTCTCAGCGGCAATAAAAGTACCCAGTGCCTCAGGCTGCGCAGTGCGCACTTCAGTGCCCAGAACCGCCAGTTTTTCGCGCATTTCTTGGGTGGCCAAAATTTTGGCAACCTCTGCATTCAACTTGCTCACCACATCGCGGGGTGTGCCTGCAGGTGCCAGCAAACCTTGGTAAGAACCTGTCTCAAAACCAGGCAGCGTTTCGGCAATGGTTGGCACCTCGGGGGCCGAGCCTACACGCTGCGCACTTGAAATAGCCAAGGCCCGAATGCGGCCCGATTTCATGGTGGGGTAAGTGGCCAGCATGCCATTCATGATCACATTGGCTTGACCACTGGCCACATCAGCCACCGCTTGTGAGCCGCCCTTGTAGGGAATGTAGGCCCAGTTAATGCCAGTGCGTTGTGCAAACGCGATACCTGCCAAATGCGGCGCGCCGCCTGTGCCAGAAATGGCGAAGTTGAGTTTGCCAGGATTGGCTTTGGCGTAGTCAATGAGCTCCTTCACAGTGTTCACCGGCACCGAGGGGTGAACACCAAATGCGTGAGGCGAATAAGACACCATGCCCACCGGTGAAAAATCTTTCACCACGTCATACGGAATGTTGGGGTACACGCTGGGATTGATGGCCAAAGCACCTACGTCAGAAAGCAACAAGGTGTAACCATCGGGCGCCGATTTGGCCACATGGTCGGCGCCAACATTGCCATTGGCACCGGCACGGTTTTCAACCACCACGGGCTGGCCCCAAGACTCGGTTAACTTTTGGCCAATGGTGCGCGCCAAAATATCAGAGGTGCCGCCAGCGGCAAAGGGCACCACAATCCGAATGGCTTTGGCGGGGAAGGCGGTTTGCGCTTGAACAGCAGTGACGGCCAGGAGTGCCACACCCATGAGTGTTGTGCAGGCTAGTTTTTTGATCATGCAAGAGTCTCCTTTAAAAATTTTTAGCAGCAACACCCATTGTGATGCTTTATTTGAATCAACTGCGGTACTTGTCCAAGATAGAACGATCGACTTCAATGCCAAGCCCAGGCCGCGAGGGAATATTCACCCAACCATCCACCAGCTCAATGGGCGTGGTGGTCAGTTGATGGCGGAAGGGGTGAGAAGATCGGTCGTATTCAAGAAGTGGCTGCTGCGCAAACAAAGAATGATGAGCTACAGGAAGTGCTGCAATGAGTTGAAGCGATGCAGCCTGCGCAACGGCCGAACCCCAAACATGTGGATTGACTTGAACACCATGTGACTGAGCCAGCGCAACGATGTGACGACCCGCGCTAATGCCGCCACAAGAACCTAGATCGGGTTGCGCAATGTCCAGGCCGCCCGCACCAAGCAGCTCGCGATAGCCGTAAAGCGTGTGTTCGTTTTCACCACCGGCAATGGGCATGCTGAGCTTCTGCCGTATTTCCACATAGCCCAGAATATCTTCAGGCACCACGGGTTCTTCGTACCAAAGAAGGTCAAATGCTTCCAGTGCGCGCCCAAGCCGCAAGGCCTCAGCGCGGCCATAGGCATGGTTGGTGTCGATCATTAACTTAATGGGTTTGCCCTGAATCGCTTTGCCAATGGCATTCATGCACGCAATGTCGTCGTCAACACCGTACCCAAGTTTGACTTTCATGTGGGTGAATCCAGCCTCGAAATGTCGAATGGCTTCATCTGCCAAACGCTGCGCTTCACCTTGCCCTTTGATGCGATAAAAGCCAGTAGCGTAAGGTTTGACTTGCAGTCGAAAGGCACCCCCCAACAACTTGTAGATGGGTTGACCGTAGAACTTGCCAGCAATATCCCAGAGCGCAATGTCCACCGCACTGATGCCGGAGATGACCGAACCTTTGCGTCCAAAGTCGCGCGTCATGTTGTACATGCGGTGCCACAGTACTTCAATGTCCAATGGGTCAGCGCCTAGGACCAATGGCTTTAAGGCCTTCTCAATCACGGTTGCAGCAATTTCCGGCGGTTCTAGCCCCTGCGCAAAAGATTCACCCCAGCCGCTAATGCCCTCGTCTGTCAAAACTTCAATCAAAGTGGCCGACCGCTGCTTGACCCAGCCTTGAGAAAAAGCAAAGGGCTCTGCAAGAGGGCTCTTGAGAACATGAATTCGGATATCGGTAATTTTCATGGTGAACGATTTCAAAATAATTGGGGTCAGAGCAACATTAATTTCCAATCAAAGGGGATAAAGGCTAAGGGGGGCTGACGATTTGTGGTACTCCACCATGAGGAAGCCCCCTTAGCCTTTATCCCCTTTGATTGGAAATTAATGTTGCTCTGACCCCAATTATTGAGCCCCCCTTAGTCTCTGCCCCCAATGATTGACTAAATTAATGTTGCTCTGACCCCAATTAATTAATGCCATCGATCAACTGGGCAAAGGATTGTTGCATTAGGCCTGTGTCGGTGCCTGCGGCGAGCATGGTGTAGCCCATGCCTTTGGCGCGCTCTATCCAAACTTGATCGGTGGCCATGAAGCCCGCTACCTTGCCATGCTTACGAGCAACTTGGGCTACGTGGGTCATGGCGGCTGTGAATTTGGGATGGTCAAACTGTGCGGGGATGCCCATGAAGTTGGATAAGTCAAAATGGCCCACCCACAAAACATCAACCCCATCTACCGCAGCAATCTCCTCCACATTTTCCAACCCTCTCTCGGTTTCGATTTGTGCAATCAGCAAAGTGCGCTCATGGTATTGGCGCATTTTTTCGGCCACATCGCCGCCCATGTAATCGCATTGGGCAAAACCAAATGCCGCCCCCCTGCGACCCACGCCCGGATAACGGCACGACTGCGCCAAGCGTTCGGCTTGGGCACGGCTTTCCACCATGGGCACCATGACGCCGCGCGCACCAATGTCCAAAGCACGGGCAATCCAGGTGTACTCAGCGGTGGGCACACGCACCATGGGTTCAATGGGCAAACCGCGGCATGTGGCAAACAACCATTTCAGAGTTTCATACCCCAACCCCGTGTGCTCCATGTCGTAGATGGCAAAGCGAGCACCGGCATTGGCCAAAATGTTGGACATGCCCGGTGTGAAAAATTCAAAAATCATGGCGCCCGCTACTGTTTGGCCAGACATGATGGTTTGCTTCAGGGGTGCTTGAGTGCTCATGTGAATCTTTGTAAAAAAAAATGAAGAAGGCTTAAGAAGTGACAACATGCGGCGGTTTTTTACCGTGCATCACATCGACAACGGCTTTGAATGCACTTTCAGCCAGACCTTGCATGCATTCATCGGTGAAACAGATGCCATGGGGCGTGACCACCACATTGTCCAGTTGCAGCAAAGGGTTGTCTGCGGGCGTGGGCTCAACTTCAAACACGTCAAGGCCTGCACCCGCAATTTTTTTCTCAACTAAAGCGCGGTAGAGCGCAGCTTCATCGACGATGGGGCCGCGTGCGGTGTTAATTAGGTAAGCTGTGTTCTTCATGAGCGACAACTTGCTGGCGTTGACCATGCCGCGTGTTGTGACATTCAAGGGGCAATTGACGGTTAAAAAATCTGAGCGCCGAAACAACTCAACCAGATCAACCAACTCGACATTCAAAGCAGCCATTTGTGCGGCATTGGCATAGGGGTCGTGGGCGATGAATTTCATGTCAAAAGGCTTGGCCAATCTAAACATCTCGGCGCCAATATTGCCCACGCCAATCGAGCCCAAGGTGCGACCGGTAAGGCCCGTGCCAATGTGATCAGATTTTTCTGCCCACCGACCCGAACGCGTGAGGCGGTCTTTGATGCCCACCTTGTGCGCCAGCATGAGCATGAAGGTGATAGCAGACACTGCCACAGGGCGGCGCACGCCATCAGGCGCAATGGTTAGAAAAATGCCCGCCTTTTGGCAGGTGGGCACATCGATGGTGTCATAACCCACCCCAAACCGAGCAATCAACTTTAAGCGAGGCTTGTCAGGCCCAATGCTTTCCGGTGTGAAGCGCACCAGCATGGCGCAAATGGCATCGTAACGAGCGGCATGTTCGGGCCGAATGACCGGCGTCTCTTCCATGTACTCCCAGACCAAACCTGGTTGATTGAGCCATTCAAAAACCTCTTGCCCAAAGATAGGCTGCCCCTGGCTGGTTAAGACATCGTGCGTGATGCCAACACGAAAAACACCCGACTCAGAATCATTCATCGTTGCTCCTGTTAAACCCGATCAAACCTAGCTTCCATAGCTTTCTAAGCTATTGAATGACCTATTGGTCTACTTTAAACCCGGTGACCCGAACAGCGATAGGTAAAACATCTCCTCGAAAACCCGAATAGCGGTACTTTGCATTAACTTCATAATGCATGGCACTAAGTTTTTTTATCCGTATTTCCTTTACCCAACCCTTTAGGAGCCTCCGAATGAAATTGAGCAAAATAGTTTTAGCCATGTGCTTGGCCACAGGCGTCATGTCCACCGCAGTTGCGCAAGTTGTGATGCGAAATGCTATTTCGGTTGTGCAAAACTCTCACGCAGGAGAGGCCATTGACACTTTGGCCCGTGAGGTGGAAAAGCGAACCAATGGTCGCATTGTGATCAAGAATTTTTACTCTGGAGCATTGGGTGGCGAGCGTGAGGTGATGGAGTCTGTGCAATTGGGCACGCAAGAATTGGCTCACAATTCAACGGGTCCAGTTCCCAACTTTGTCCCTGAAACTCGCATCTTAGATGTGCCATTTTTGTTTCGCGACAAGGCCCATGCACGTGCTGTTCTAGACGGTCCCATTGGCCAAGAGTTGCTGGCCAAATTCGAATCTAAAGGTTTCAAGGCCTTGGCTTGGTCCGAAAACGGTGTTCGACACATGACCAACAGCAAGCGCCCCATCAATGAGCCGGCCGACTTGAAGGGCCTGAAAATGCGAACCATGGAAAACCCAGTGCACGTGGCGGCTTACAAAGGCCTTGGCATTGTGACAACCCCCATGGCTTTCCCAGAGGTGTTTACCGCTTTGCAGCAAGGCACTGTTGACGGTCAAGAAAATCCTTTGTCAGTCATCATGGCTGCCAACTTTGACCAAGTGCAAAAGCACATCTCACTCACCGGACACGTCTATTCGCCTTCTGTGTACCTCATGAACAAAGCTGTTTGGGATAAGCTCAGTGCAGGCGATAAACAGATCTTCCTAGATGCTGCCAAAGAGGGTGTGAAAGCCAACCGTGCACGCGTGGACAAAGACGATGCCAGCGGTGTGGCCGAGTTGCGCAAAAAAGGCATGACTGTGATTGAGAATGTGGACAAAGCTAAATTTGTTGCCACTTTGGCGCCCATCAATGCCGAGTTTGAAAAGCAGTTTGGCAAAGCCAACCTTGATCGAATTCGCAATTACAAGTAAGCATTGACGACTTGCTGACGCCCAATGGTTCTATCTGTTGGGCGTTTTTGTTTTGAGAATTTGGTGAACCCATGAAACAACTATTTTTGCGGTTTGAGCACTGGACCACGTCGATTGCCATGATGTTTGCCTGCATCATGATGGCGCTTTCAGCTATCTTTGCCATTCACCAAATTTTCACCCGTTTCGTCATTGAATCGCCAGCCGAATGGACCGAAGTGCTCATTCGATTTTCTTTAATATGGATGGTGTTTTTGGGCATTCCCACAGCATTTCGTCAAGGGGCCATGGTCAGTGTTGACTTGCTCTACAGAATGTCGGGCCAGCGGGGTCGGCGTGTACTAGACACCGTGGTCGCAGCTGCTGCCATGTTGCTGTGCGGTATTATTTTTTGGTGGGGACTTGACTACACCAATCGCGGCAGCGTGCAGTCCATGATTGGACTCGATAATGTTTCTATGTTCTGGGCCTATTTGGCGCTGCCCGTAGGGGCTGTTTTCAGCATGATCAGCATTGTGGGCAACTGGTTAGACCCACAACGTCTTGAAATGGAGACTGCGCAATGAGCTTAGCCATGCTGATCACGATGCTGGTGTGCTTTGCACTCAGCATTTCTATTGCTGTCTCCATTGGTTTGTCTGCCATTCTGGGCATTCAAATTGCCAATGCCAACATGCTCATTTCCGTGAAGGAAATGTTCAATTCAATTAACAAGTTTCCTTTGGCAGCTATTCCCTTTTTCATTTTGGCGGGCAACCTGATGGAAACGGGTGGCATTTCCAAACGGCTTGTCGAATTTTCTAAAAGCATTGTGGGCGGCATCCAAGGTGGACTGCCCATGACCTGCGTCATGACCTGCATGATTTTTGCTGCGGTCTCGGGTTCGTCGGTGGCCACCACCTTTGCCATCGGTGCCGTCCTCATTCCGGCCCTCATCAAACACGGCTATCCCCGTCCGTGGGCCACAGCTTTGCAAGCAACCGCTGCAGAACTGGGTGTGATTATTCCACCATCGATTCCCATGATTCTTTTTGGTGTCGCTGCTGAAGTCTCTATTGGCGAGCTCTTCATTGCTGGCGTAGGACCTGGCTTGCTAATTGGTGTTGCACTCATGTTTTTTGTGTGGGCCTATTCCAAATACATGGGCTGGGGCAAAAACGACGGCGATGGCCGCCTGAGCTTTGGCAAAGCTACTTACCAAGCTGGCTGGGCCTTGCTCATGCCGTTCATAGTGCTGGGCGGTATTTATGGTGGCATTTTCACGCCCACTGAAGCAGCTGCTGTAGCGGTGCTTTACTCGTTTTTAGTTGGCACCCTGATTTACCGCGAAATTGGTTTCAAAGATATTTACACCATTTTGCGCAAATCAGTTATTTCCAGCGCCGTGATCATGTTCATCATTGCCAATGCAGGCATGTTTGCTTTCCTAATTACGCGTGCTGGTGTTCCCGGCGCCATTGGCGCTTGGCTGCAAGAAATCTTGCAATCACCTGCCTACTTTCTCTTGGGTGTCAATGCCGCTTTGTTTGTCATTGGCATGTTCATCGAAACGGGTGCAGCCATCATTGTTTTAGCACCCATCTTGGTGCCCGTGGCCATTCACTTTGGCATTGACCCTGTTCACTTTGGCATGGTGATGGTGGTCAACTTGGCACTGGGCATGATCACACCGCCGTTTGGTGTGAACTTGTTTGCCGCCTGTACGGTGGCCAAGATTTCGCTAGATCGGATCATCAAAGATTTGATTCCCTTTATCTGCGTCATCTTGACTTGCCTGATGCTGATCAGTTATGTACCCGTCATCTCACTGGCTTTGCGAAATTTGGTTTACAACAAATAAAGCAAAATAATTGGAGTCAGAGCAACATTAATTTCCAATCAAAGGGGATGAAGGCTAAGGGGGGCTGACGATTTGTGGTACTCCACCATGAGGAAGCCCCCCTTAGCCTTCATCCCCTTTGATTGACAAAATTAATGTTGCTCTGACCCTAATTATTTTTTCAACTTAGGAATGAC
This sequence comes from Limnohabitans sp., assembly GCA_009693505.1. GTDB lineage: Bacteria > Pseudomonadota > Gammaproteobacteria > Burkholderiales > Burkholderiaceae_C > Limnohabitans_A. The sequence continues at coordinate 30,912 of SHXD01000017.1, read as the reverse complement.
GCTGGTTTGAGGCGGCATGAGGAAATCAAAGTCAGCACCTTTGTCTGCTTGAAGCACGGAGTCTAAGAATAATTTTTCATAGCCACGTTGTGCAGTAGGTGTGACGACCAGCTGTGTTTCTTTTCTGCTCGCCAACTCCTGGTCGGAGATTAAAAGGCTGAGTTCTCTGTTGGCCACACTCAAGCGAATGCGATCGCCGTTCTGAACATAGGCCAAGGGCCCACCCAAGGCCGATTCAGGTGTGACATGCAACACGATGGTGCCAAAAGCTGTGCCACTCATGCGGCCATCTGAAATTCGCACAATGTCTTTGCAGCCTGCTTTGGCTAGTTTTTTAGGAATGGGCATGTAGCCGGCTTCGGGCATGGCCGCGCCTTTCGGGCCAATGTGTTTCAAAACCAAAATATCGTCTGTAGTCACATCAAGGTATTCAGAGTCAATTCGCAATGCCATATCTTGCAAGTTCTCAAACACCACCGCACGGCCTTCGTGCTCCATGAGTTTGGCGCTGGCCGCAGATTGTTTGATGATGGCGCCACCTGGCGCCAAGTTGCCCTTCAAAACCGCAATGCCACCTTCTTTGTAAATGGGGTTTGCGCGGGTCTTGACCACATTTTGCGGAAATGCAGGTCCCGCAGCTTCAATGAGCTCGCCCAATGTCTGTCCTGTAATGGTGAGGGCATCTAAATGCAACAGGGGCTTCAGTTCTCTTAGCAAGGTGGCCATGCCACCCGCGTGGTGGAAATCTTCCATGTAAAACTGACCCGATGGTTTGAGGTCTAACAACACAGGTGTGTCGCGTCCCATGCGATCTAGGGCTTGCAGGTCCATTTCAAAACCCATGCGGCCAGCAATGGCGGTAAGGTGAATAATGGCATTGGTAGAGCCGCCAATGGCCAACAACACGCGCATGGCGTTTTCAAATGCTTTTTCAGTGAGCACTTTGTCGATGGTCAAGCCTTTTCTGGCTATTTCGACGGCAACGCGTCCGCTTTCTTCAGCAATGCGAATGCGGTCTGCAGTCACCGCGGGTGGCGACGCGCCGCCAGGAACCGTCATGCCCAAGGCTTCTGCAATGCAGGCCATGGTACTGGCAGTGCCCATGACCGAGCAGGTGCCCACACTTGCAACCAATTGTGTGTTGACTTGGTGAATTTCGGCTTGGTCAATTTCTTCGGCTCTGAATTTGCCCCAATAGCGCCGGCAATCTGTGCATGCGCCCACGCGCTCGCCGCGGTGTGAACCCGTCAGCATAGAGCCGGTAATCAGTTGCACGGTAGGCAGGCCGGCAGAGGCAGCGCCCATAAGTTGGGCAGGCACGGTTTTGTCGCAACCGCCAATTAAAACCACGGCATCCATAGGCTGAGCGCGCAACAACTCTTCGGTGTCCATGGACATGAGGTTGCGCAAGAACATGCTGTTGGGTTTGGTAAAACTTTCGTGAATGGACATGGTGGGGAACACCATGGGCAAGCCACCCGCCAACATGACACCGCGCTCAATGGCTTCAATGAGCTGCGGGGCATTGCCATGACAGGGGTTGTAGGCGCTGCCCGTATTGGCAATGCCAATGACGGGGCGGTCTAATGCGCTGTCAGTGAACCCAGCACCTTTGATGAAGGCTTTGCGCAAAAAGAGTGAAAAGCCAGGATCGCCATATTGCGTTAAGCCCTTTGACATGCCTTCTGTCTGGGAGTCTTGCTTGTTTGACATCGAATTCAATTCCTAAAGAGACATCCTAAATTGACTTGAGCTTTGATTGCCGTAACCACTGCACCACGATGACAGAAGCCAGACCCGCAAATCCGGCGATATCGCCAATGGTAGAGGGGTAGGTGAGGGCCACGCCCGATGCAATCAAGATCCATCTTTCAACAAAATTTGTTTTCAAGATAAACCAGTTTTGCAGGCCGCCTGCCAAAGCCACAATGCCAGCAGATGCCGTGAGCACAATCCAGGCAATCTCGTTCCAATTGGCCGCGGCCAAATTCTTCATATTGCCGTTTAAAAGCAGCGCCACACCCGCAGGATCTAAGACAAAGATAAACGGAACCAAAATGGCCGGCGCCACGTATTTCCAACTTTGGAAAGTTGTTTTGTACGGATCGCCTTTGCAAATGGCAGCGGCTGCAAACGGCGACAGAGCTGTAGGCGGTGACACCTCAGAAAGCACAGCGTAGTAAAAAATAAACATGTGCGCCGCATAGTCAGGCACACCCAACTTGATCATGGCAGGTGCAGCAATGACGGCACAGATGATGTACGACGCCGTCACAGGAACTGCCAAGCCCACAATCCAAACCACCAAGCCTGTGAACAAGGCGGTTAAGAACAAGGAGCCGTCTGCATAGTCAAGCACGATGGAACTGAACTTCAAGCCTAGGCCAGTTAAAACCACCACGCCCACAATGAGGCCTGCGCCAGCGCATGTAGCGGCAATGGACAACACTTGTGTAAAACCACCCGACAGGGCCTCGGTGAATTTTGACTTGTAGAGGCTTTGCCAAAACGGCGCTTTGCCCAAAAAGGCATCGTAAGAAATCATGGCCGAGTCTGAGCGCAAGAAACTAGTGAACAGCGAAGCCACCGTGGCCCAAAATACCGACATGCTGGGCGAGAAGCCCATGAGCATGAACACGACAATAGAGATGAGCGAGAAGAAATGGAACCAATAGCGTTTGGTTAAAACCCACGCGCTTTCGATGCTCTCAATTTTTTGCTCGCTCATGTTGTATTTTCGTGCGTCAATGGTGACCATGACGTACAAGCCTAAATAGAACAAGAAGGTTGGCACGATGGCCATGAGCAACACATCAAGGTAAGAGATTTTTAAAAACTCTGCAATGAGGAAAGCTGCCGCGCCCAAGACGGGCGGAGAAATGATTGCGCCCAAGCCGCCTGCCGCCAACAAACCGCCAGCTGCATTCTTTTCATAGCCAGCCTGGGCAAGCATGTTGTGCGCCACAGCGCCCACCGTGACCGTGGTGGCCACACCAGAACCAGAAGGGCCGCCCAATAAAAATGAAGACAGCACCACGGTTTTGCCCACATTGGACGTTTTGCCGCCCATGATGGAAAACGAGAAGTCAATGAAGAACTTGCCGGCGCCACTGAACTGAAGAAATGCACCAAAGATGGTGAACAAAATAATGAGCGTAGAAGACACATCAACGGCGGTGCCAAAGATGCCTTCTAAGGTCATGTACATAAAACCCACCAGCCGCGAAAGCTCGTAGCCTTTGTGCGTCCAGGGTGCGGGTAAATAATTGCCAAACAAAGCGTAGAGCAAAAACGAAACTGTGACCGTGAGCAAAACCCAGCCATTGGTTCTGCGCAGTGCTTCCAAGATGAGCAAAACTAAGATGCTGCCAAAGACAATGTCAATGGTGAGGGGTAATGTGTTGCGGTCTGAAAAATCATCGCCGCCCATGACCGCATAGACCAGCGTGGCAACAGCCAAAATGGCGAAGCCAACGTCCCACGCCATGAGCCTGTTTTTAAAGCGCGCAGCAATAGGAAAAGTTAAAAAGATAAAGACCAACACCATGGTGACATGGGTGGTCCTAAGGATGTGCGCCGGAACAATTGCATACGCCGCATACAAATGAAACAAAGACATGAAGACGGCCACCACAGTGAGGGCCACTCCCAAAAATCCTTTGTACTGATTGGCGTCGCCTTCTTCTTCTTTGATCAGGTCCTCGACGCGCTTTCTGGTTTCGGCGTCGAGGGTATCAGCAGACTGATCAGTCAAGCTTTCCGCCTTTTTCTTTGATGTACTTTTCAGCGCCTGGGTGGAAAGGCACTGAAGTTGCGGCATTTTTCTGTGAAGCAATCTTCACGTTTGAATACTCTTGGTGAACAGCAATCAAATCTTTTTGATGGTCAAAAATGGCCTTCACAATTTTGTAGGCTTGATCATCTGGCATGTTGGCATTGGCAATCAGAATGTTGGCCACAGAAGCCATCTTGTTGTCGGCACCCATGCCAGAGTAAGTGCTTTGCGGAATCACATCTGCGTAGTACAAGTTGCCCCATTTTTTGTTCATGGCGGCCACAGCGTCTGCATGGTCAATCATGCGAATTTTGGTGCCAGGGGTGCTGGCCAAATCAGTCACAGCAGCCGTGGGAAGCCCACCAACCCAAAAGAAGGCGTCAATCTTTTTGTCCTTCAATGCATTGGCCGATTCAGACACGCCCAAGCGCTCGCGGTTGACGTCTTTCATGGGATCAATGCCAGCGCCTTCCATGAGGCGAAAAGCCATAACCTCCGTGGCGCTACCAGCGCTACCTGCCGAAATGCGTTTGCCTTTCAAGTCGGCCATGGTTTTGATGCCAGTAGATTCTGTGGTGACCACGTGCATGCGGTTGGGGTAAAGCACCAGCAAGGTTTTCAAATCGACTTTGCGGCCTTTGAATTTTTCTTGGCCTTTGGCAGCGTCCAATGCTACGTCCACCATGGAAAAGGCCACGTAGGGCTTACCACTGCCAATGAGGTTCAAATTGTCGACAGAGCCGCCGGTCACTTCGGCGGTGGCTTGCATGCCAGGAATGTGCTTTGAAAGCACATTGGCCAAACCGCCGCCCATGGGGTAGTAAACGCCGCCTGTACCGCCTGTGGCAATAGAGATGTTTTGTGCCATTAAACTGGAGCTGGCCAGCAATGTGAATGAACAGATTAATTTGAGGAGTTTCATGTGTTTCCCTTGAAAATGGATGCCTATCATAAGCATTGCAGTTGGCCACAAGCTTATCAAGAGGGGTATGCCCTAATTTGAGCCTACTCAAGATAGGTTAGCCTATTCTATGTGACCCAGGTCATCCGAAAATGTGAAGGATTCTCACCATGACGACGACAACAACTCAAGCCAGCGGCACTGCCGCCTCCAGCCCAGCCATGAAGGGCGTGCTGTCCCCAGTTCTCACGCCTTTTCGGCCTGATTTATCGGTTCAAAAAGAACTCCTAACCGCCCAGTGCCAATGGCTGCTGAGTTGCAACGTGGGCTTGGCCGTATTTGGCACCAACTCAGAGGGCAATTCTTTGTCTTCGGGCGAGCGCGCCGACCTGGTTCAATACCTGGTAGCCCAAGGCATTGACCCCCACCGCATGATGCCCGGCACAGGGGGCTGCGCACTGCCCGATGTGGTCAGCCTAACCCAGGCCTGTTTGAGGGCAGGTGTGAAAGATGTGCTCGTGTTGCCACCTTTTTATTACAAGGGCGTGAGCGACGATGGCTTGTACGCTTTCTTCAGCGAACTCATCGAGCGGGTGGGCGACAGCAATTTGCGTGTTTATCTATACCACATTCCACCTGTTTCACAAATTGGCTTTTCGATGGATCTCACTGAGAAATTGCTCAACAAGTACGGCCCCGTTATTGCCGGTGCCAAAGACAGCGGCGGGCAGTGGTCCAACACGGCCTCCATGATCGAACGCTTTTCAGCCAGAGGTTTTTCAGTGTTTGCCGGCAGTGAAAACTTCTTGATGCGCACCATGCGCGCCGGCGGTGCAGGTTGCATCAGTGCCACGGCCAACGTCAACCCTGCTGCCATCTCTTCGCTGTGTGCCCATTGGACCGATTCGGACGCAGATGCCCAGCAGCAGCGCCTTGATTTGGTGCGTTCCTTGTTTTCTGCATTGCCCATGATTCCGGCCATGAAAACGGCCGTGGCTCACACGACGGGAAAAACAGATTGGAAAGTGGTTCGGCCGCCTTTGGTTTCATTGACGGCGACCCAAGAAGCGCAATTGCTGAACTCCATGAAGGAAGCCGGATTTTCAATGAAGATTGACTATCAATAGTCGATGGCGATTGTCATTCAACAAATGAACCAGCTTTTCCCAGACTTCGAATCACATTTGATTGAAGTGAATGGCGTCAAAATCATGACGCGCAAAGGTGGCTCTGGCAGGCCTTTGCTGTTGCTTCATGGCCATCCCCAAACGCACGCCATTTGGCACCGGGTTGCGCAGCAACTTGCCAAGTCATTTACCGTGATCATGACCGACCTTCGTGGCTATGGCGATTCGTCTAAGCCGCAAGGTTTGCAAGATCATTTGAATTATTCAAAGCGAGTCATGGCTTTGGATCAAATAGAAGTCATGCGCCATTTCGGGTTTGCAGAGTTTGATGTTCTGGCGCACGATCGCGGCGCCAGAGTGGCCCACCGCTTGGCCTTGGACCATCCAAAGGCTGTGAAGCGCTTGGTGCTGCTAGACATTGCGCCCACCTTGGCCATGTATGAAAAAACATCCAATCAATTTGCGCGCTCTTATTGGCACTGGTTCTTTCTCATTCAGCCGGCGCCTATGCCTGAGCGATTGATTGAGGCAGATCCAGCGGCTTATGTAAGGGATGTACTAGGACGAAGGAGTGCTGGCTTGGCGCCCTTTGATGCTAGAGCGCTGGCAGAGTATGTGCGTTGTCTGCAACTGCCAGGCACAGCGCATAGCCTCTGCGAAGACTACCGAGCCTCGGCCGGCATTGATTTGGTTCACGACCAATTGGATTTAGACAAGAAGAATTTTTTGCAACAACCCTTGTTGGTGCTTTGGGGCGAACAAGGTGTGGTACACCAATGTTTTGAGCCGCTGAAGGAGTGGTCTAAATTGGCTAAAAATGTTCAAGGTAAAGCATTGCCTTGTGGCCATTACGTTCCTGAGGAAGCACCCGAACTGCTGCTGCAGCAAGTCCAATTGTTTTTGGACTGACATGGCATGTTCGGGGCTTCTTTGGCTTTGAATTACAAAGGTTTAAAGCCCATGTCTTTGACAACCTTGCCCCAGTTCTCAAAATCTTTGCGCATGAGTTCTGTAAAAAATTCAGGCGGCTCTGTGTGAATTTCAAGACCTAGTTTTTTCATGCGATCGCGCACATCGGGTTGTTGCAAAGCCCAATTTATTTCTTTGTTAAGCAGCGCAACAATTTCCTTAGGCACGCCTGCAGGGCCAATGATGCCAAACCAGCCACCCGATGCGTAGCCAGGCACTGTTTCAGAAATGGTGGGCACGTTGGGGTAGTCGGGTGAGCGGGTAGAGCGAGCAATGCCCAACAAGCGTAGCTTGCCCGAATCGGCCAAAGGTTGAACCGAAATGAAAGAGCCGATGGAGGCATCAATGTCGCCGCCCAACATTTGCGTAAACACAGCGTTCATGTCGCGGTAGGGCACATGCATGTAATCAAAGCCCGCCATCATGCGCAATTGTTCGGTAGCGAAATGCAAAAATGCGCCTTCACCATTGGTGCCGAAGGTGAGCTTGCCCGGATTGGCCTTGCCATGATCAATCAATTCCTTCACGGTTTTAAAGGGCGTTTTGGGGCTGACCACCAAGGCCACAAAATTGGAAGCCATCATGGCCATGGGCGTGAAGTCTTTGCGAGAATCGTAGGCCACTTTGGCGTAGGCCAAGGGCACAATGACCATGTTGCCGCCTTGTCCGCAACCCAACGTGTAGCCATCGGGTGCAGCTTGCTTTAACAGTGTTAAACCCAACTGGCCAGCAGATCCGGCGCGGTTGTCCACCACAATGGGCTGGCCCAAACGCTCTGTGAGTTTGGGCGCAATAAGACGCGTCAAAATATCGCAACTGTCACCGGGCCCCGCAGGCACAATGATTTTGATCGGTTTGTTAGGGTAGGTTTGCGCTAAAGCCTGACCAGAAATGCCACCAAAAAGCGTGGCCACGCAGAGGGCGAGTATGTTGCGGATCATCGAATTTCCCTTTCTGATAAATGCGGATTAAATTTATTCGGCTTTGATGTTGCCGTCTTTGATGACTTGGCCCCAACGCTGCAACTCAGATTTGATGTAGGCTGAAAATTCTTCAGCGCCTTCGCCGCCAAGTTCGTAGCCCAGACTTTGTGCCTCTGCCCTAAATTCAGGAGAGTTCATGATGGCAGCCACATCACTTTGAATGCGTTGAATCACGGCCTTCGGTGTTCCTGCGGGTACAAACAAACCATTCCAACCCGATGCTTCAACATTGGGCAAGCCAGCTTCTGCCAAAGTGGGCACGTCCGGCAAAATAGGAATGCGTTTAGCGCCAGCAACACCCAATGCTATGAGTTTGCCTGAGCGAATGTGTTGAGCCACCACCACGGGTGCTAAATAAGCTGCGCCCACATGGCCTGCAATTAAATCTGGAAGTTCTGCGCCAATGGCTTTGTATGGAATTTCACGCGCTTGAATGCCTGTAAGCAGATTGACTTTGGTGGCCACCAATTGAGTGATAGAGCCCGTACCGCCAGACGCAAATGTCATGCTTTGAGGTTGACTTTTGCCGAGTGCTAAATACTCTTTCAGTGTTTTAACGCCAATGCTTGGATTGACCACCAACACCAAAGGTGTGCTGGTTAATTTGGTAATGGCGATAAGCGATTCATTGAGTCGGCAGCAAGGATCATTGGTCAATAAATCGTTCAATGAGTTGTTGATGTTGGCGTGAAACAGGGTGTGGCCATCGGCTGCAGACCGAGCGGCTTCGCGCGCGCCAATGGCGCTGTTGGCACCAGGACGGTTTTCCACCACAACGCTTTGCCCCCAACGTTGCGCCAGGCCGGGCGATAGTTTTCTGGCAAACACATCGACGGCGCTGCCGGGTCCAGCCGGTTCAATGATTCGAACTGTTTTACTGGGAAAGTTTTGCGCGAAGGCAGGCGAAATTAAAAATGCGCCAAAGCAAAGACTTGCCCAAAGCAGTTTGAAATTTTTCAGTGTGTTGGTGATGGAGGCCATCTAAAAATCTCAGTGTGAGTTGCTGTGCATGACTTTGTTCATGAACTCCGTCAAGACATGGGCCAGTGTGGCTTCGTGCGGTTCCCAGTCTGAGAAGGGCAACACCGCCACATCTTGGTCTTCAAGGGGCAGCTGGTACAAAATGCTGTTTGGAATGAGCGATGCCGCCGCAATGCCATTGACCGAAGCGTGCGTTTTGTCATTACCGGGAACGACGATGGTGGGCACTTTGATGGCGCGCATGACTTCGTCTTCCATGCCAAGCACGGGTTTGCGAGGGCCACGCAAGAAAATAGACAACCAGTGTTCCATGACGCGGATGTACTCTTCGGGGTCCATGGCCATGAGGCGAGGCAAGTTGGACGGGTTGGCTTGAATGCGCTCTTGGTATTGCTCGTGGTCGCAAACCGCTTTCATGCCGCCTTGCTGTGCTGCTTTGATAAATTGCCCGTAGTAGGTGTCTGGCAAGCGGCCTGCTGCAAAGTCGCCACCGGTAACGCGCATGAGCAGCAAGCCCTTCACGTTTTGCGGATGTCGTTGGTTGTAAAGCATGGACAAGCGGGCGCCCGAAGAGGTGCCACCAATGAAGGCAGGTGATGCGCCTAGTTGGTCTAACAAGACAGCCAAGTCGTCTGCCCAAATTTCTTCTTCGCCATCTTGGCCGGCAATCAGCACATCGGAGGCGCCCGTGTTGCGACGATCATGAAGCAAGACTTGAAATCCTTTGGCCGCAATTTTTTCGGCAAAGGGAATAAATTCATTGAAGCCACGGCGCCCGCCAGTAATGAGGGCCAACCACGGGCCGGACTGGCCAAAAACGCGGTAATGCAGGGTGACGTCGCGAACCTTGGAAAAAGGCATGTGGTTTTCTTTCTGGAAAGATCAATTGAAAGCGGTGAGAACTTTGCCGCCTGCTACCACCGGATTGGCGTGAATCAAAATAACGGCCAACACGCAAGATTCATTGCCCCGATTGATCCAGTTGTGCACGGTGCCGCGCTGCACCATGACATCGCCTGCTTTCAGGTGAACTTCTTCGCCAGCTTCTAGCTCCATGTCAATCTCGCCCGACATGACAATGATGTAGTCGATGGTGTCGGTTCGGTGAATGCGCTCTTCTACGCCAGGCCTGAATTCAATGATTCTGAAAACGCTGCCGTTTTCGATCATGGTGAATTTGCCTTCACGCTTGCCTTTGTCTTCCGCGCCTGAATTGTCGGCGGGGGCTGTGTCGGTGGTCCAAATATTGCAAACTTTGGCGCCTGGGCGGCCGTCGCGGAAGTGGCTGCATGTCTCGTCAATTTTGACAATGGCTTTGCCCTTGTCATCGTGTCCGGTAATAATTCGGCGAACTATCGGTAAACTCATGAACTTCTCCTATGCAGAGCATGACCTTAGCAGAACGATTTTCTTGAGGCAAGTCAAGCGAGACATAATCTCTCACCGTACTAACCCTTGATATACAGCTGAGACAATTACCATTAATGTTGAACTCGATCTGTGCCTTTTTTGATTAAATTGAATGTAGAAAAATGAACCCTTTGAAACTTGGAGCCGCCGAGCTCGATCGCATGCCTGCCATTCCCGATGCGCAGATGACGCCTGAACAAAAAAAAGTCATGGACGAAATAGCGGCAGGCCCGCGAGGCCGCATTGGCGGGCCCTTCATTCCCCTCATGCGCAGCCCAGAGCTCATGAATCGAATTCAAAAGGTGGGAGAGTACCTGCGTTTTCACAATACGGTGGGCTTGCGCAATTCAGAGTTTGCCGTATTGATTGTGGCCAGGCACTGGAGTCAGCCCATCGAGTGGGCCATTCACCGCACCATCGCCGAAAAAGAAGGCGTGTTGCCCGCCACGTGCGATGCCATTGCGGAAGGCCGCCGCCCAGACAACATGACCGACGACGAGACGCTCATTTACAACGTGCTGGAAGAGCTTCGCAACAATCGCAGTCTGAGCGACACCACGTTTGGCCAGTTGCGCCAAAGGTTTGGCGAACAAGGTGTGATTGATTTGGTGGCGCACTATGGTTATTACAGCTTGTTGGCCATGACCATGAATGTGGCGCGTACGGCTGTGCCCCAAAACACGGTCCCTGTGGCTGGATTGAAGACCATTCCAGGTTAAACACCATGATCAATAAGTTCGTTGACAGCGTGGCTGAAGCCTTGGCCGATACGCCCGACGGCGCTACCGTTTTGATCGGTGGTTTTGGCACGGCAGGCATTCCCGATGAACTCATTGAGGGCCTGTTGGTGCAAGGCGCCAAAGACCTCACGCTGGTGAACAACAACGCCGGCAATGGCGACCAGGGCTTGGCGGCGCTGCTCAAAGCGGGTCGTGTTCGCAAAGTGGTTTGCAGTTTTCCAAGACAAACAGACTCTGACGTGTTTGATGGCTTGTACCGCTCGGGTCAAGTTGAGTTGGAGCTGGTGCCACAAGGCAACTTGGCCGAGCGTATTCGGGCTGCAGGTGCTGGGATTGGAGGCTTTTTTTCACCCACAGGCTATGGCACCGATTTGGCCAAAAATGCAGATGGCTCAATGAAAGAAACCCGCGAAATCAATGGCCGAATGTATGTTTATGAAACTCCTATTCATGGCGATTTGGCCCTCATTCGCGCAGAGCGTGGCGACCGTTGGGGCAACCTGACCTTTCGCAAAGCCGCCCGAAATTTTGGACCTGTCATGGCCATGGCAGCTCGTAAAACTGTCGCAAGTATTTATGAAAAGACCGAACTGGGAGGCATTGATCCTGAAACAGTCATCACGCCTTGTATCTTTGTTCACGCGGTGGTTCACATCCCTCGTGTGGCCACCCAAGCCGGAGGGTTGAAGGCATGAGCTACACACGTCGTACCAAAGATGAACTGGCAGCTCGGGTAGCAAGGGACATTCCAGAAGGTGCCACCGTTAACTTGGGCATTGGTCAACCGACTTTGGTGGCCAATCACATACCGCCCACGCTTGAAATTTTGTTGCACAGTGAAAATGGCATTTTGGGCATGGGGCCTGCGCCTGCGGCCGGCCAAGAAGATTACGATTTGATCAATGCGGGTAAACAGCCTGTGACGCTTTTGCCGGGTGGTGCTTTTTTCCATCACGCTGACAGCTTTGCCATGATGCGCGGCGGCCACTTGGACATTTGTGTGTTGGGCGCTTTTCAGGTCAGTGCCACGGGCGATTTGGCCAATTGGCACACGGGTGAGGTGGGTGCCATACCCGCTGTGGGCGGCGCCATGGATTTGGCCATTGGGGCCAAGCAGACTTGGGTCATGATGGATTTGCTGACCAAGCAAGGGCAGAGCAAATTGGTCTCTGCGTGCAGTTACCCCTTAACGGGTATTGGCTGTGTGAAGAGGGTCTATACCGATTTGGCCACGCTGGTTTGCACAGCCAATGGTCTGTTGGTGATCGACATGGTGCCCGGTTTGACGCTAGAGGCTTTGTCTGAACTTATTGGCTTGCCGCTGGCTTTAATGGCTTCGTCGCCAACATGAAACACAGCGAGCCCAAGGCTGAAAGCAAAGCAAGCAGGCTGAAGCCCAATTGGTAATTGCCAGTCAGGTCGGCTAGAACGCCAGCCAACATGGGTCCGATAATTTGACCCAATGAAATGATGGCGGCAGACAAGCCCATGATGAGGCCAATGGCATTGCGGCCAAAATAATCGGCGCGAATGGCTTGCATGAACGGGCCTCGCAAGCCCCAAGCGACACCATGAAAAACACCAAACGCAATGAGCATGGCCATGTCGTTGGCAAAAGTGAGGCAAAGCATGCCGAGCGCATGCGCCAACATGCACAGCGCAGCCACTTTTCTTTTCTCAAACATATCACCCAAAGTGGCGCCCATCAAGACGCCTCCCAATTGTGCAAAGGTCATGAACAAGATGACCCAGCTGGCGGTGGCTACCGAATAGCCTAAGCCTTCTTTCATGTGCGTAATGGCATGCACATTGACGGCAGAGACAATCAAAAGTGCCAGGCCGTGCCCAATGGCCAGCATCCAAAAGGCCCGAGTTTGAACGGCCTCTTTGGCTGAGAATTCAACTTGAACTGCAAGTGGCGCGTCGCCTTGTTCTGCGACTTTGAGCGAAGGATCAATGCCATCGACATGTTGGCCGTGGTCCTCAGGCCGCCTGAGAATCATGCCCGCCAAGGGCAGGCCAAAGAGCAAGACCAGCAAACCTGTGCCACCTGCGGTGTAGCGCCATCCCCAATGTTGAATCGACCAAGCCATGAGGGGCACCACCAGGCCGCCCATGGCCAGTCCCAAACTCATGATGGACAGCGCGCGTGCTCTGAATTTTTCAAACCATTGAACCAAGGCCACTGAAAGCGGAAAGTAGCCACTCAGGCTGGCACCAATGGCCATCAAAATGGCGCTGGTGTAAAAAGTGGCGACAACATTCACTTGGCTGAGCAAGAGCAAGCCAGCGCTGAAAAGCACGATGCCTAAACGGATCATGGCTTGCGGGCCCACCCGGTCCATGATCCAACCCAAAACGGGGCCAATGATGGCAGCTTCGACGGATTGCAATGCAGCAGCACCCGACAAGGTGGTTTTGCTCCAGCCCATTTCGTCAGAAAGTACGGCGATGTAAAGGCCCAGTGCTTGCGTGAGGAAGGCAGCCAGCAAAAACTGAATGCCACAGGCTGCACCCACCATCCGCCAACCGTAAAAAATTTTCATGCAGAAGAACAACCAGGAGTGCGATTAGAGTGAGAAATTAAGTTTAGCATTCAGAAAGAGTGTGTCGGGGGGCTTTCACAGGGCTGTGACTAATTGTCTTGGTCCAAGGCTATAACTTTTGTATCATTTCCACATTCGTCTTCCATTCACAGGAATTACTCATGCGTCTAGGCTATTTCACCATGCCCCTGCATCCCTTAGAGAGGGACACCACCGAGACCCTGCATGAGGACCGCGAAACCATCATTTATGCCGACCAACTGGGGTTTTACGATGCCTTTGTGGGCGAGCACCTCACGGACAAAGCTGAAAATGTGACAAACAGCCTGATATTTTTGGCCACGCTCATTGCGCAAACCAAAAACATCAAATTGGGCTCGGGTACTTCCAATCTGTCGCATTCGCATCCTACTTTGCTGGCCTCACAAGCGGCCATGTTTGACCACCTTGCAAAGGGGCGCTTCATATTTGGTATCAGTCCGGGTGCTTTGGCATCGGATGCCGAAGCCTTGGGCATTTTGGATCAAGACCGCAACCAGTTGTTTGCAGAAGCCATTGATGTGATCTTGGCCATTTGGGAGCGCGAGCCGCCCTACAACATTGATTTTGAAAACAACCGATTCAAGGTTTCAACCAAGGTGACGTCGGTGCCTGAAATTGGTCGCGGTATTTTGATGAAGCCTTATCAAACACCTTACCCAGAAATTGTGGGCACTGTGGTCGCTCCTTTTTCGAAGGGCGTGATTGCCATGGGCAAACGCAACTTCCATCCGATGTCAGCCAATTTCTTGATGTCGCATTGGCTCAATAGCCATTGGGATAATTATCAAGAAGGCAAGAACAGTGTTCAGCAAAAAGCCAACCCTGCCGACTGGCGTGTGGCACGTACCATTTTTGTGAGTGACGATGCGTCTACGGCCAAACGCTATGGCCGCGAAGATGCCAACAGTCCCTACCGTTATTACTATCGGCAAATGCTGACCAAGATGATGATGTCCAAGCGCCACGTCATTTTCAAAAAGCACGTGGATGAAGACGACAGCCATGTGACCATGGATCGATTGCTAGATGAGTTGGTCATTGCCGGCACAGTGGAAGATGTGGTGCAGCAAATTCTGACAATGCGCGAACAAGTCGGTCCCTTCGGCGAAATTGTTTACGCCGGCATGGACTTGGTTAACCCTGCACTGGGCAGACGCTCTATGGAATTGATGGCCCACGAAGTGATGCCGCGTGTGAACCAATCTTTGGGACTTGGGTCTGCCATCAATGCCGATGCGGCGGTCTAGTAAGACCTTTCTTGCGTGAAAGCAATGGGTCATGCTTGTGCACTTCTAACCAATTTACCGGGCAGGGCGCCCGTTGTTTCGCCCTCTTGCATGACGACTTGGCCATTGACCAGCGTGGCTACATAGCCCTTGGCATGTTGCACAAGCCGTCTGCCACCCGCAGGCAAATCATGCACCACTTGAGGGGCGGTCAAGTCTAATTTTTCAAAGTCGATGATGTTGATGTCGGCTTTCATGCCTGGGACCAATGCACCCCGATCAAACATGCCTAGGGCACGAGCATTGCGCTGAGTTTGCGCGTGTACTAAGAACTCGATCGGCAGTTTCGCGCCACGTGTTCTTTCGCGCGCCCAGTGTTTGATGAGGTAGGTGGGATAACTGGCGTCGCAGATATAACCGCAATGCGCCCCAGCATCGCCCAATCCCAATAAAGTGGCAGGGTGTGTCATCATTTCGCGGACCACATCTAAATTATTTTCTGCGTAGTTGTACAAGGGGAAGTAAAACTTTTGGCGACCCTCGTCTTGCAGCATCATGTCGTAGGCTACTTCAGCAACTGGCAAGCCTTGCAGCGCCGCAATGCCTGAAATACTGTCTTCTAGTTGCGGCTCGTAATTGGCGCTTTGATAGATGGGAAAGTACTTGTGAAAGTGTTGTGTGATGCTTTCCAATCGGCGATTGTCAGGGGCAACCAATGCTTCTCTTAAGATTCGTTCTCGAAGCAATGGGTTTTTTAATTCACGGACTCTTTCAGCCAACGTAAGATGCGCTACGTTTTGGTAGGAGGCAGTTAGAAAAAAGGGCTGCATAGAGCATTCCAGGCCATGAATCATGCCAATGCCGCGGCAGGCAACTTGGGCCTTGATGTCCATACCTTCGCTTCTGGCCACATCGGTTCGCCTTAAGAGTTCGCGCCAACGCTCTGGCAAAAAGTCATGTTGCAAAAGAGTGTAAGACAGGGGACGCCCGCTGGCGCGTGTGACGTCGCGAACTAAATTGAATTCAGCATCGATGTCGTCCCAATCGGAGATGAGTTGCAAAACGCCTTTGCCTGTTTCACCAATGGCACGCGCAATGGTAATTAACTCCTGCGCATCGGCACCCAGGGTTGGAACAGCAGCGCCGCGTTTTGTTCTGTGAACAAATGTTCTGGAGGAGGTGAAGCCAAGAGCGCCGGCCGAAATGGCTTCTTTGGCCAAGGCGGCCATTGATCGAATGTCATCTGGGGTGGCAACTTCTCGATTGGCACCTCGTTCACCCATGACAAAAACGCGCAATGCGCCATGCGGAATTTGAGCGCCAATGTCCATGATTCTGGGCGTCTTGGCCACGGCATCAAGGTACTCAGGAAAGGACTCCCATTCCCACTTCACGCCTTCAGAAAGAACCGCGCCGGGGATATCTTCCACGCCTTCCATGAGCTCCATCATCCACTCTCGTTGATGGGTGTGGGCAGGCGCAAAGCCAACGCCACAATTGCCCATGACTGCGGTGGTGACACCATGCCAAGAAGAGGGCGACATGTAGGGATCCCAGCTGACCTGGCCGTCGTAATGCGTGTGGATATCAACCCAGCCAGGCGTGACCAACAGGCCTTCTGCGTCCATGGTTCTTTTGGCTTGCTCAGTTATTTTGCCAACTTCAACCACAAGGCCGTCTTTGACAGCGACATCTGCCGTCAAAGAGGCTTTGCCAGTACCGTCTACAACTGTTCCGCCGCGAATGATTAAATCGTGCATGTCTGACCTCTATTTACTTATCCGTCCAAGGCATGTCTTTCCAAAGTTGCCGAAACAAGGTGTCTCCTGCGCGCAATTCTGCATCGTAGGCTGGGGGGGCTAAAAACCGAATAGGGGCGAACGCTCGTTCAGCAGCCAGTTTGAAAGCGGGGTCACTGATGGCTTTGTCCAAGGCTTGTACCAGCCTGTCGCGCACTGCAGGCGGCAGTCCTTTGGGAGCTACAACCCCGCGCAAAGAGGCCATGTCAAATTGATAACCTTGCTCTCGGAAAGTGGGCCAGTCTGGGGCCATCGAAATCCGTGCTGGTGTCATTTGACCTAAGCAGCGCAAAGGGGACCCGCCTTTCAGGTATTGCAGGGCCTCGCCCACGTTGATGGCGGCCACAGTAATGTGCTTTCCAATGATGGCGGTTCTGGTTTCGCCAGAACCCTTGAAAGGCACATGGGTCATTTTGACGCCAGCTGATTTTTCAAACATCAACATGGCCAGATGGTCATCTGAGCCAACGCCAGTGGTGCCAACAGATGCGACGCCTGGATTGGCTTTGGCATAAGCAGCTAACTCTGCCAGCGACTTGATAGGGCTGTCGTTGTGAACACAAAAGGTACCTGGGTCATCGACAACATTGCCTAACAATTCAAAGCTGTTCAGATTCCAAGTTGTTTTGCGTTCAATGGGAATGGTAATCACAGGTGGCGTATTGATAAATCCGATGGTGTAGCCATCGGGAGCGGACGCAGCAATAGCACCAAAACCAATGTCGCCGCCTGCGCCTGCTTTGTTGATGACACTGAAACGAGCACCACCGCCTAAGGCTTTTTCAAGAAATGGAACCAACTGCCTGGCCACAATGTCGGTGCCGCCCCCTGGCGCATAGGCAAGAATCATGTTGATGGGTTGGTCTGAAGGCCAAGCGGCGTGCGAAAAGGTGGGGGTCAAACAAGAAGCCGCTGTAACCCACAAAGCGGCCCATTTTGAAAACTTTGGAAGTTTGAACATGCTGATTCTTTCAAGTGTGAGGTTTAAAGAAAGTACAGAGGCTCTAGGTTATCAGTGTCTTTAATTTCACGGCTAATGAATACCCTAGGTTGTGACAAAGGCATTAGCGTCGTATATTTATTTGCATCAGAAATCTCAAATAAATGGAGACCATCATGGACAGAAGGCAAGTCATTTCTTCCGTGGGTGTTGGCTTGGCCAGCTTCGGCTTGCCTGGGTTAGCCCACTCACAAGCCTTCGGCGCAAAACAAACGCGTTTCATTGTGAGCTATCCGGCTGGGGGTGTTGTAGACTTTGCCGCCAGAACCGTTGCCGAAGGGCTTCAATTGAGTGGGGGCGGTGTCTTGGTTGAAAACAAAGCAGGCGCTGCCGGCAACATTGCCATGGAGTTTGTGGCCAAGCAATCTGCAGATTCAAGCAACTACGGTGTCTTTGCCAATTCAATTTTTTCCACCAACCCCATGGTGCCGCAATTGGCTTCTAAGTCAGCCGATGCGCTGAAGGATTTGGTTCCTGTGGCTGCTGTGGCCGACATGATTCTGGTGTTAGCCGTTTCATCTCAACTTGGCGTGAACAATTTGGATCAATTTTTAGCGAAAGCTAAATCGCCTGGACAGCGACTTCGCATTGGACTTGCAGGCGTCGGTTCGCCTCACCATTTGGCAGCGCTTTTGTTGGAAAGGTCTGCAGGCTTAGATGCGACCATGGTGCCCTATAAAGGCGGCGCACCCATGATCATTGATGCGGCTGGGGGCCACTTGGATGCCGTTTTCACAACCATTCCAGTGGGTGGGCCCATGGTTGCAGCTGGCAAGTTGAAGTGGATTGCCATTGCACAGCCCACAACTGTGAAAAGTTTGCCAAGCATTCCATCGCTGGTGGATGTCTTCAAGGGTGCCTCCATTCCATCTTGGATTGGCATTTGGGCTCCATCCAATACACCCCCAGATGTTCTCAATGCCATGAATGCTTCCATCAATGCAACGGTCAACAGTGCCGCCATTGCCAATAAATTGGTTGGCAATGGCCTAGAACCCTTGAAATTATCGCGCGCCGAAACGGTAGCGCGAATGAACGAAGAAGTGAAGTTCATGAAAGACTTTTTGTCAAAAGTTAAGCTAGATTTCCAAGCCTAAGATGATCATCGATTGCCACGGCCATTTCACGACAACGCCACCGCAAGTGGCCGAATTTCGCCTTCAGCAAATTGCCGAATACAACCGAACGGGGCTCACGCCAAACTTGGTACCACCGGATGTCAGTGACGATGAAATTCGAGCCGGCATTTCAGCCAATCAGCTTCGAAAGATGCAAGAGCGAGGTGTCGACTTAACCATCTTCTCGCCACGCGCAGTGGGCATGGACCATCACTTTGGCAACGAAGACACCAATGTGCAATGGGCACGCTACAACAACGACTTGGTGCATCGGGTATGTCAGCTTTACCCCGATCATTTCATAGGCGTTTGCCAACTGCCTCAAGCTTCTGGTGTTGCACCAGGACCGCGCGTTTTTGAAGAGTTAGAGCGCTGCATTCTTGAGCTCGGCTTCATTGGTGCCAATTTGAATCCCGACCCCAGTGGCGGACGCTGGACCGACCCGCCGCTCTCAGATCGAAAGTGGTGGTATGCGCTTTACGAAAAATTGGTTGAACTCGATGTGCCTGCCATGATTCATGTGAGTGGCTCTTGCAACCCGCATTTTGATCCTGTGGCCACCCATTACATCAATGGCGACACAACGGCATTTGTTCAATTCATGACCTCTGATATTTTCAAAGACTTTCCAACTTTGAAGTTCATCATTCCGCATGGTGGCGGTGCTGTGCCCTATCACTGGGGTCGATACAGGGGCATTGCGCAAGACCGCGGTTTAGAGCCGCTTGAACAAAAGGTATTGGGCAATGTCTTCTTTGACACTTGTGTTTACCATCAGGCCGGCATTGATTTGTTGCTGCGCGTATTGCCCGCTGAAAATATTTTGTTTGCGTCTGAAACAGTGGGTGCTGTTCAAGGCATTGACCCGCTTACTTCTCAGTATTTTGATGACACGAGAAAATACATCGACGCTTCACCAGAAGCTACAACAGTCAAAAAACAAATGATTTATGAGACCAATGCTTTGGGTGTTTACTCGCGCTTGCGCGCGCATCCAAAATGTGTGGGCCATTTTTGAACCATCTGCCTATTGCACAATCACTTTCTGGGGAAAAAATGAAACAGTTACAACATCTTGGTTTGCGCATTCATCTAGATTTCAAGCGAGTTGATTCAGCGCTGGTAGAACAAGCCCGGTCTATTCCGGTGGCCGTGGTGGGCGATGTGGCCAATCGTTTACAGGCCTTTACTGCAGACTTTCATCAATATGGGCGACTCAAGCGATTTGCAGGGCCGGCTTTAACAGTTCGTGTTCGCCCTGGTGACAATCTGCTATTGCACCAAGCTCTAGAGAAAGCTCAACCGGGTGATGTGGTGGTGGTAGATGCAGGTGGCGCCATGAACACAGCCATCATTGGCGCCATGATGTCCAGTTATGCCAAGACGCGCGGCATAGAAGCCATCATCATCGACGGTGCCATTCGCGATGTGGAGGAATTGGCCAAAGTCGATTTTCCAGTGGTGGCTCGTGGTGCCACGCCCAACGGCCCGTTTAAAAGCGGGCCAGGTGAGATTGGTTATCCCATCGCTTGTGGCGGTTTGTCCATTGCGCCAGGTGATTTGCTCATTGGTGACCCCGATGGCGTGTTGGTGGTGCCCATCAGTGAGGTGGCTGAAATTTTGAAATTGGCCAAAGCCAAGCATGCTTTAGAGCAGCAATGGGAAAAAGAAATTATGGCGGGCACCTGGGACCGCAAGTGGGTTGAGGAAGCCCTTGACAAGCTGGTTTGACACTAGCTTGGAATTTCTGCACCTTCAGCAATGACATTTTCAACAATGCTGCCACCGTTTCTTCGGTGTGACGCTGCGGCTTTGTAGGCGTCAGATTGAAAGCATTCAACGGCTGAAGCAAAAGTTGGAAATTCAACGACCACAAAACGCTTGAAAACTTCAGGACCTTCCATAATTTGGAAATGGCCACCTCGGGCCAATACCTTGGCGCCGTATTTGGCAATGATGTCTGGCACCTGATCGGTGTACCGTTTATACACCACGGGGTCGTTGATGATGCAACGCGAAATCCAATAAGCGGGCACAGTATTTCCAATCAAATTTAAGGCGATATCTCTTTAGGCGGTGATCATTTGCTGGCCGGTGATGAGACCTTCAAATTTTCCCCTTCATCGGTGTAAGAAGGCACACGTCCCATTTGAACGGCTTCCTCCCATGAGAAGTTGAGTTCTACCTTGATGCCATTGATAGGCTCGCGCATAAACAGCTGATAGAGGTGGGAGTTATGGGCTTTGCGTTCACTGAACGGCACGCCGTTGCATGTGAGTCGATCAATGAATTCGCTCAAGCCATCGCAGTTGAGACATAGGCGATCAATTCGGCCTGAACCCATGGTGCCCGCCGCGGCGTAGTCGTTTTCTCCGTCGGTGGGTGTTTTGAGATAGGTGTTTTGATGTTCTGAGTGACGGGCTTTGCCAATGTGAAGCACATCTTAATCACCAATGTAGAGCCAATAAACGGGAAACCCAAATTCAGGGTGGAAGCCATTTCGGAACCCTAAATTTTGAACAAACCAATCTCGAGTTCCTTCAGGACCGTCCGTCAGGATGAGCAAATGTTCAAGAAATTTAAGGCCCAATTGAGTCTCCTCTTGTTTATTCAGCTTTGATGTTATTGTCGGCAATCAGTTTGGCATATTTGGTTTTCTCGTCCGCCAAGAACGCTTTGAATTCATCTTGTGTGGTGGCCATGGCTTCTACGCCCAAACCTGCAAATCTTTCTTTCAAATCGGGGTTGGCCATGATTTTGACCAGCGCACTGTAATAGGCATCAACTACAGGTTTTGGGGTGCCGGCAGGCAAGAACACGCCCCACCAATTGACGGCTACCAAACCTGGCAAGCCTGCTTCGGCAAACGTGGGAATCTCTGGTGACAAAGGTGATCGCTTGCCGCTGGTAATGGCCAGCGCACGCAATCTACCCGTTTTGATGTGCTGGCTGACTGGCAATGCGTCGGAGACCATCATGTCAATTTGGCCAGCCAACAAATCATTCACAGCCAATCCGCCGCCTTTGTAGGGAACGCCAACCATTTTGACATTGGCTTGTCGCATGATGAGCTCACCGCCCAAGTGCGACATGCTGCCAGGGCCACTGGTGCCGAAATTCAAAGAGCCTGGCTTGTTGCGTGCTGCCACCAAAAGATCGTTTAAGTTTTTAAAGGGGGAGGCTGCGGGAACTGCCAAGATGTTGGGGCCTGTGGCAGTCAGGGAAACAGCAATGAAATCCTTTTCCATGCTGTAGGGCACTTTGGTAATGAGGGGGTTGACAGAAGCAGGGCCCAAGTTGCCAACCACAAAGGTGTAACCATCTGCAGGTTGACGGGCTGTGAATTCCATGCCGATAGAGCCGGCCGCACCAGGTTTGCTTTCAATAATGACAGGCTGACCCCAAACCTCGCTAAGCTTTTGGCCCATGATGCGCGCCATGAGGTCTGAACTTCCGCCTGGCGGATAAGTGACAACCAGTTTGACAGGTTTGTTGGGAAAGGCTTGGGCTTGAGCCTGGGCTTGAAACAAGCCACAAGCACTTAGCACAACAAGGGAAATTTGGAAAAAATTCTTCCAACGCGGGGTCAATGCAAAATTCATTAAGTGTCTCCTGATGATGGTAAGGGAATGTCTTGACTGATCTTGAATTCCTTTCCGCTATATTACAGATTCAACAAAATTTTTGATAAGTATTTACCCATGCTTAACGCACCGCAATCGGCATCGAGAGCTGATCAAACCTTGTCACTCAACATGAAGTTGTTGGCTCACCACGAGCTGGCAGGGTTTGGTGGACTGGGCGAGGGAATGGGCATGCAGCTCACGTCGGATGGGCGCCGAATCTTGTGGTTGGCACACGAATCTGCCCCTAAAAACTTCTCGGGTGTCGACGTTACGGACCCGCAAAATCCCAAGCTGATTGTGCAAACTGAATTGCCGCACATGAAGCTGCGCTCCAACTCTTTAGACGTGGTGGGCAACATCATGGTGGTGGCGTACCAAGCCACCACAGTAGGTATCAAGCCCGCGGGCATTGATATTTTTGATGTGAGCCAGCCCGAAACACCACGCTTGCTTTCCCATTTTGACTGCTCGGGCCCTTACTCTCGCGGAGTGCATGCCGTGTGGTTTGTAGATGGCCGCTATGTTCACATGTCATCGGGTGCCTCTGACTTTCAGCCGCGCAATCCCTTAGACGATCAGTTCTACCGCATCATTGACATCATTAACCCCGAAAAGCCCGTGGAAGTAGGGCGTTGGTGGTACCCAGGCACCCGTGAAGGCGATGAAGCGCCACCGCCACCGCGCTTGCCCGCTCAGTTTGACACGGGCTTTAGAACACACAATACCAATGTATTTCCAGAGCAGCCCAACCGTGCGTTTGTAGGCTATATTGATGGCGGCGCCGTGGTGCTAGACATCTCTGACATGAAGAACATCAAGGTGGTTTCGCAGTGGAACCATTCGCCGCCTTTCAATGGTTTTACGCACACGGTGTTGCCGCTCTTTGATAGAGGCTTGTGGATCGTAAGCGACGAGTGCGTGCAAGACAACGGCGCCGATTGGCCCAAGTTGGTGTGGGTGGTTGATTCACGCAACGAAGCCAACCCAGTGCCTATTGGCACATTTCCCGCGCCGCCTTATGACGCATTTGCCAAACGTGGCGGTCGCTTTGGCGCGCACAACTTGCATGAAAATTTACCAGGCCCTACATCGTTCAGATCGGACACCATCATTGTGGGTTCCTTCTTCAATGCAGGCGTGCGGGTCTACGACACCAGCAACCCCTATCAAGTGCAAGAGATTGCCTACTTTGTGCCGGGTGCACCCAAACTATCGCCAGCGGGTGCCATTCAACTCAATGATGTGTATGTCGATGACCGACGCATTGTTTACACCGTAGACCGCTTCACAGGCGGCTTGTACATTCTTGAAATGAACATTTAAAGTGAAGCTGCAGTGACTTGGTCGCGTGATGCGTTGGCAGGCAAAATACCAGTGACCTTGGTTACGGGGTTTCTTGGCAGCGGTAAAACCACTCTTATTTCAAAACTGTTGTTGCACCCCGACATGCGGCGTGTGGCCGTGGTCATCAATGAGATCGGTGAAATTGGCATTGACCACGACTTGGTTACCCTGTCTTCAGAAAACATCACGCTGTTGGCCAATGGCTGCATCTGCTGTTCGGTTCGAACCGATTTACAAGAAACCCTGCGTGACCTCTTCGCACAACGTCGCATAGGCGAGGTGTTTGACTTTGACCGTGTCATTGTAGAAACAACGGGCCTTGCAGATCCGGCGCCGGTGGTTCAAACATTGGCCAGTGACACTTTGCTGGCAGCCCACTACCGCCTAGATGGGCTAATTACCTTGGTCGATGGCTTGCATGGCGTGGGACAAATTGACCAACAGACAGAGGCTGTTAAGCAAATAGCCATTGCCGACAAAATATTGGTGACCAAAACCGATCTGGTCACGTCTGACCATTTAGAAACATTGTGCGGGCGAATTCGACAACTCAATTCACAATCACCCATTGAGTTCATTCGGCAGGGTGAAGTCGATCCTAAGAGCTTGATCGATTTTGGTTTGTCGTCTTCGCGTGCCAGTCTGAAAACTTTGCAGTTTTTGGGTGAAGCGCTGACGGATGACGCTGTTTCGGCAGATGTCACTGGCACAGGTCGGTATTTGGGCCAAGGATCTGCTGTACACAATACTGCAGTGAAGACCTTGTCTTTGCGTTTTACTGAGCCCTTTGAGTGGCTCTCTTTTTCATCGGCCCTTGAGCTGTTGACCACTTTGCGGGGGCCTGATCTGCTTCGCCTGAAGGGCATCGTCAACGTTGCTGGTGAGCCTGTGGTGATTCAGGGTGTGCAACATATTATTGACACGCCTGTGAAAATGGACCGTTGGCCCAGCGACGACAAAGATTCACGCTTGGTTTTCATTGTTCGCAACATGGAGCTCGATGTGATTCGAAATTTATTTCAGGCAGTGGGTGCTATCAAGTCTGCATCCATCAGCGCAACTTAATTTATTCGTTGACCTTGTTGTCAGTTAAAGGCGTTTTTATGGCTACTGCATCTTTCAATACTCCAACGACTTCTGTGCCCGTTCAAATAGGCTTGGTCGGTTATGGCTGGTGGGGCAAGACCATTGCCAAACAAATATCAACGTCTAGCCTTTTGAATTTGGTGGCAGTGGTTGAACTCGATGCCGATCTGCGAACACAGATGAGCCATGATGATGTTTTGAAAGATGTGCAAATCCTTTCAGACTTCGATTCATTTTTGCAAATTCAAAACATGGAGGCGGTCATTTTGTGCACGCCCCATCAGCAGCATGCCGATCAAATTGTGGCTGCAGCGCAAGCCGGCAAACATGTGTTTTGTGAAAAGCCTTTGTGCCTCACCTACCTTGATGCGCAAAAAGCCATTGCCACTTGTGTCAAGCACAATCGTGTCTTGGGCATTGGCCATGAGCGTCGGTTTGAGCCCGCCATCATCGAACTGCGCCAAGACATTCAAGCTGGAGTGCTTGGCACCATCTTGCAAATTGAAGCCAACTTTAGCCAAGACAAGTTTTTTGCTTTGCCAAAAGACAATTGGCGTCTTTCAAACCAGCATGCCCCTGTGGGCCCACTCACTGCAACGGGCATTCATTTGGTTGATTTGGCCATTGCGGTTTTGGGACCTGCTGAATCAGTTTGGGCGCGCTTGGCTACACGCGGATCTTATTTTGAAAATGGCGACACCTTGGGCATCATGTTGGGCTTTCCGGGGGGCGCCAATGCCCTCATCAGTGCCATGTTGGCAACCCCCTTTGAAGGTCGTTTCGCTGTCTATGGTTCTAAAGGCTGGGTCGAAATTCGAGACCGCAAGCACCCCGAGAGTCCTGCCGGTTGGGACATTAAGCGTGTCATGCAAGGCCAAGAGCCCGTGGTGACTTTTGCCGAAAAATTCCCCAGCGTACTGTCCAATTTAGAAGCATTTGCCAAAGCCGTTCGAGGTGAACAGCCTTACCCTGTGAGCCATACTGAAATGTTGGCCAATGTGGCTGCGTTAGAGGCCATCATGAAGTCTGTGTCGTCCCATCAAGTTGAGCCTGTGGTCCTACCAGCCTGAAGCCACAAGGTAAAGACATGACCGCAAAAAAACCAGCGACAGAAAAAAGTCGACTCAGTAGCCAAGAGCGAGAAAAGCAGATTGTTCTGGCGGCTGTAGAGTTTTTTGCAGAGGTGGGTTTTGGTGGCGATACGCGTCAGTTGGCGCGGCGCTTGGGTGTTACGCAGTCACTCATTTACAAGCACTTTCCTACCAAAGATGCTTTGATTGACAGGGTCTATGAAGAGGTCTATGTGGGGCGCTGGAATCCTTTCTGGGAAGCTGTCATTCAAGACCGTAGCATTGCCCTCGCACCTCGTTTGGTCAGCCTGTATGTGGAATATGCAAAGGCCGCGCTCACACGCGATTGGGTTCGTATTTTCATGTTCTCAGGCTTGCGCGGAGAGGGCATTAACAAGCGGTATTTGGAAACACTCAAAAATCGCATTTTGGTGCCCATTGCCATTGAGTTGCGCCACGATCTAGGCCTGCCCGATGTCAAATCCGTTCCTTTGAAAACGGCTGAAATTGAATTGGTTTGGAGCATCAATGCGCGTATTTTTTACTTTGGCCAGCGGCGCTGGATTTTTGATGTGCCCATCGAAGACGATGTGGACGAAATGATTCGACTGACCATTGAACACTTTATGGCCGGCGCCAAAGTGGTCTTGCCCCAAATTGTTCTACCTGCAAAATCTCCTCAAAAACCTTTGCGCAAGTCGAAAAAAAGTTGATTTTTAAGGGAAACTCCTGACCCTTTTACCCTCTCAAAGCCCGTAAAGTGTTCAAATGAACACCAAGATCAATTCAACATGGGACAAACGCGATTTGCGCAATGCCTTGGGCAGTTTTGGCACCGGCGTCACGGTGGTCACCTCTGGCAACTCTCAATCACGTCTTGTAGGCGTCACTGCCAACTCTTTCAGCTCAGTGTCCTTGGAGCCGCCCATTGTGTTGTGGAGCTTGGTCTCAACTTCACCCAGCTTGGAGGTGTTTGATGAAACAGGTCGCTTTGTCATCAATGTTTTAGCGCTTCAACAAATGGACTTGTCAAAGCAATTCTCAAAAACCCTTGAAGACAAGTTTGCAGGCGTTGAGTACATCGAGGGCCTGGGGAGAGTGCCTGTGATTCAAAATTGTGTGGCCACCTTTGAATGCAAAACCATTCAGCGAACGGTGGTGGGTGACCATGTCTTATTTTTAGGATTAGTTGAAAATTATGTTTATGAAAACAAGGAGCCCTTGCTGTTTTGCCAGGGCAATTACATGCAGGTCGCAGAAGCCTTGCTCAGCAATTAGAAATTAAGAATCGATCTGAAATACCTATGAAATACAGCACTTTTATGATGCCTTTGCATCCACCCGGACGCAACATTGGAGAAACTCTTTCTGAAGATAGAGAAGCCATTATTTTGGCCGATCGACTGGGTTTCAGTGAAGCCTATGTGGGTGAACACGTGACAGATGCGGCAGAGACCGTTACGTCTTCTATGATTTTTTTGGCAAGCCTCATCTCTGATACCAAAAACATCATGCTGGGTACTGGCACCATCAACGTGCCCAACTCCCATCCGGCAGCCATAGCGGCCCAAGCTGCCATGATGGACCACATGCTTCAAGGTCGGTTCATCATGGGCGTCAGTCCGGGTGGCTTGATGTCGGACGCAGAGGTTTTTGGCAATTTTGGCAAGGACCGCAATGCCATGTTTGTGGAAGGCATCAACATGGTCTTGAAGATTTGGGAGTCAGACCCGCCCTATGACTTTGAAGGTGAATTTTTCAAAGTGTCGGTGGGCAAAACCATGATTCCAGAAATTGGACAAGGCTACATCATGAAGCCCTTCCAAAGACCGCACCCGCTCATTGTGGGCACGGCGGTGGCCCCATTTTCAAAGGGCGTGACAGAGATGGCCAAGCGCGGTTGGCAGCCTATTTCAGCCAACTTCCTCATGCCTGAGTGGGTGAAGTCTCATTGGCCCAAATACGTTGAAGGCCGCGCTGAGATTGGCGCCGTGGCTCACCCCAATGAATGGCGCATTGCCAAAAGTATTTTTGTGGCAGACGACGAGGTGACGGCCAAAAGGTATGCTTTGGAAGAGGGCGGTCCCTATCACTTTTACTTCAAGCAATTGGTGCGCAAGTTGTTAAACGGTGGACGCAGCAACTTGTTCAAAACCGATCCAAACATAGACGATGCCTTGATCACCCCGCACTATGTCACCAACAAATTGGTGTTGGCCGGAACGGTCAATTCAGTGGTGGATCAAATATTGGCATTCCGCGATCACGTGGGTGATTTTGGTAACCTTCTGTATGCTGGCCACGACTGGATGGACCCCGTCCTGGCCAAGCGCTCCATGGAACTTTTTGCAACTGAAGTGATGCCAAAAGTCAATGCAGCCATTGGCCGATAAGCGCACCGCAACTCATTCCAATTTTATTTTGAAAGAACAGCTATGATTTTTACCTGTGCGCCCACTTGCAAGCACCCCTATCACAACCACGGCAAAGAGGCCAAAGGCGCTAAAGGCATGTTTACTTCCTTGGCCACTAAAAAGTTGGCCAAGCGAAAAGACGGCCATCTGAACGTGGATGTGCATTGCCATTATTTCAATCCCACGGTGGGTCAAAAGGCGGCTGTTTTAAAACCGGTTGAGCAGGAAGTAGGTCACATCTTTGCCAACCAACTGACACGCGATACCAACGCGAAGCAAATGCGCGACAGGGCGCCCATGTTGTCTGATGTGTCGGTGCGCCTTCAAGACATGGACCGAATGGGTGTTGATATTCAAGCCATCTCACCCGCGCCTTTTCAGTATTACTATTTTGCCGAGCCAGCGTTTGGCGCAGAATTGGCGCGCGATGTGAACGAAGGCATGGCCAAGTTGGTGGCCCAGCATCCCGATCGGCTCATTGGTTTGGGCACTGTTCCCTTGCAGAATGAAGATCTGGCGGTCAAAGAACTTAAGCACGCCATTAAAAATTTGGGCTTGCGTGGCATTGAAATCAACACCCATGTGAATGGCAAGAACCTGACAGATCCGTCCTTGAAGCTGGAAAAGTTTTTTGCAGCGGTCAGTGATTTGGGCGTGCCATTGTTCATTCACCCCAATGGCTTTACCGAAGCCAGCCGACTTGAGAACCATTACTTCAACAACGTCATTGGCAATCCTTTAGACACGACCATTGCGGTCAGTCATTTGATTTTCGATGGTGTGATGGAGCGCAATCCCAAATTAAAAGTGCTGTTGGCGCATGCGGGTGGTTACTTGGCACACTACTGGGCTCGAATGGACCATGTGTATGGCGCGCGTCCCGATGGCCGCACCGTCATCAAGCGCAAACCTTCCACTTATTTGGAAAGGTTTTACTTTGACACCATCACCTTTGACCCAGGCATGCTGCGCAATATGATTGATCGATTTGGGCCAGACCATGTGATGCTGGGCACAGATTATCCCTATGACATGGCCGAGGTCGATCCGCTGGGACTGATTTCTGCAGTGAAGCGCTTGCCCAAAAGTGATCGCGATTTGATCACTGGGGGCAATGCGAAGAAGCTTTTTAAATTAAAGTAACAAACCACCTTGTGGCTGTAAGCCTAGGGCACTTTGTCCGTAGGCTGCAGCGTGCACATCCCATGTGAGCCCAATGTGTGACGAGGCGGCGTGGATGTCTCTGAATTGTCTTTGAAGAGGCGAGTGGAGGGAAAGACCTGCAGCGCCTGCTGCGGGCATGAGCGCATCAATGCTGCGAACAGCCAGGCTGGTGGCAAATGCGGCATTGCGTTTCCAGCGCAATTTGGTTTCCATGCTGGGAAACTCGTTGTTCTCAACCGAGGTTTCCAATTCTGTCCAATCGCGGCGTATGACGGTTTCGGCAAACTCCACACAGGCCGCGGCTTCCGCAATGCGCGCTTGAACAGAGGCCAATTCAGCAATGCGCGTACCCGTGTAGGTGCCAGCCCGATTGCGCATGGTGTCTGTAAATTGTTCTACGGCAGCTTTGGCTGTGCCAAGGGGCACGATGGCCAGAACATAAGCAAAGGCTGCAAAGGTGGGCATTTGAAACAGCTTGTTGCTGTAGAGCTTGGCGCCCGGCAAGTTTTGACCTGCTGCAAAAATTTCGGCAGACACACTGCGGTGTTCAGGAACAAAGGCGTCGGTGGCATGTACGTCGTGGCTGCCTGTGCCGCCCAAGCCATAGGCTTGCCAGTTGTCTTGGCTTTTGAAATCTGCCTGCGGAATTAAAAAGAAACGTCTTTGGGGCGCGCCACCATTTTGATCCGTCATGGCGCCGACCAACATCCATGTGGAGGCATCAACGCCGCTGCCAAATGGCCATTTGCCCGATACCTTATAGCCACCGTCAACAGGCACCGCTTTGCCGCAAGGAAATGCAAAGCCTGTGGCTGCCAGGGCAAAGGGGTCTTGGCCCCACACATCTTCTTGAGCTTGCAATTCAAACTGACCAATGTTCCAAGCATGCGACGCTAAATTAGAATAAGCCCAGGCAGTCGATGAACAGCCTTTGCATATTTCTAGTACCACATCCATTAAAGAGCCTAGACCTAATTCAGAGCCACCAAAGCGTTTGGGTTGCATGAGTCGGAGCAAGCCGCTGGCATTGAGTTCTTCAATGGATTCGTCGGGAACCCTGCGAATTTTTTCGGCATGCGCTGCGCGCGTCGCAAATTTGGGCGCAAGTTTTTTGGCAATGCCAACGGCTTCTAAGGCCGTGAGCACGGGTGCACTCTGAACAGCTTGAGCGGGTGTAGAAATGACGCGTAGATTCATGGTTGTGCCTTATCCCTTATTCCTTATCCGTTGACCTTGAGATAGACCGCGTAGAGCGATGTGGTTCCGCAAATGAACAGTCGATTGCGTTGAACACCGCCAAAAGTGAGGTTGGCCACCATCTCAGGTATTTTGATTTTACCAATGAGTCGCCCATCTTGTCTGTAGCAAATCACGCCATCGGCGCAGCTGGTCCATAGCCTGTCTTGTTGATCGATTCGAAAGCCATCAAAGAAACCAGCCGGACATTTGGCAAAAACGGTGGAGGAACCTAGGGTTTTCCCTGAGGCGTCTACCTCGAAGCGGCGAATGTGCTTGGGTCGGTTGTGACCCTCGGTGCCGCCGCTGTCGGCAATGAACAAGTGTTTTTCATTCGTGGAAAACGCCAAGCCAT
>SHXD01000068.1 GCA_009693505.1 Limnohabitans sp. | reverse complement strand
CCGCAAGACTCGCTACCGTGGCTTGGCAAAGAACACCGCGCAACTCATCACGTTGTTTGCACTGAGCAATTTGTGGATGGTGAGGAAACGAATCCTGGTCGCCAATGGGTGAGTGCGCACTAAACAGGGCAAAAGCCCTCAGTGAGGGGGGAAATCGCTTGAGAATGCGGTAAAAGAGAGCGATTTTGCGATCTGATCATGGCAAATTTTATATGGTGCTGATTTGCTGCTCAAAAACTTTTATAGACTGAGTTTTTCAGACCATCCCTAGATTCATCGCCAGATCGCTGGGGCCAAACCTTGATGAAGCGTCGAGAGGCGCTTCAAGCGAAAGATGAGCAAAGAAATGCGCGCACGCTTTATGGATGGGATTTCTTCATGGGCGTTCAAGACCTGACTCGCCAGGGCGGTTTGCGTATTTGCATTCCCGGCAAACAAGACTTTGTGAGCAACGACGCATTGGCTGCCCCGCCAATGTCTACATTGAGAGAGCTAGAAGCAGTGGCTTTTCAACTCAGCCAACGCCGTATTGATGACTTGGATGCACTTCGCAAGTGGCTTGCGGTTTTAGTCGCTCCTGGGGCATCACTTGGCGGGGCAAGGCCGAAGGCCAACTTTACGCAGACTGATGGTTCGTTATGGATCGCCAAATTTCCAGCGTGTGACGATGACCGTGATGTGGGCGCGTGGGAATATGTCACGCATCAAATGGCGACACAAGCGGGTATTGATGTGCCTGATGCCCGACTGCTTCGCTTGAATAACGACTTTCATACTTTCTCCACCAAAAGATTTAACCGCGAAAATGGCAAGCGGTGTTTTTATGCCTCTGCCATGACTCTGCTAAAGAAAGACCAGAGTGAAGGCAGCAGTTACTTGGATATGGCCCAATTTCTTCGAACGCAAAGTGATGGTGTGAACTCTGCCAAAGACTTGGCTTGGCACAACTATTCAGGCGCGTGGCCTTCAATGTGGCGATTGGCAACCGAGGTGACCATCTTCGAAACCATGGTTTTATGTTGACAGCCACAGGCTGGCGATTGGCGCCGGCCTTTGATGTCAATCCGAGTCCGGACAAGGCTGAACATGTTCTGAATATTGATGCAACAGACAACCAACCCCAACTTGAAACAGTCTTGGCGACAGCAGGTTTTTATGGGTTGACACCCGGACTTGCAAAACAAATCTTGGAAGAAGTGCTGGAAGTGACCAGTCGTTGGCGAGAAACCGCCAGACAAACTGGCATCACAAATGCTGATATTGAGTTGACCGCTCAGGCCTTTGTCAGACCATGAATATAGGCATGAAAATCAGGTCGTATCTTGCATATGAACCAAGCCTTGGATGGGCAATCTGCAGCGATGCGCCCACGGCGGCAGGGAACTGAAGGTTTCTCGGCCAGCGGCATGGGCCACCACCAGCGCGAAGGATTCGACGCCCACTACCCATCGGGCTTGCGCAATCGATTGGTTCAGATCCATTTGCTGATCTAAGCAGATTTCCAAGGATTCATTCGCTTTCATCCAGGCTTTGTATTTGTTTGCAGGGTCTGAAGGATGAGGTCGCAGTATAATTTGCACGGGCTTGTTGCCCACCACTTGCTTTATGTTTTGTACAAAGAAATCCAGGGCTTGAAACTCGCCTTGCCCACCCCTGCCCCAGTCGTTGCGTACTGGTTCCAACACATACAACAGATTACGACAGTCAGACGGCACCAGCGGGATTTGGCTGACTAACTGTTGCAAATACACATTTGGCAATTCAAGCACAGGCACACTTTTAAACTGTGCATGTGCCATGCTTGCTGCATCAGCATCTGACACCCATATTTGAGTGGGCATGACCACCACACCATCACGTTCAAAGCGCAAGGCATAGTTAACCCAGTGGTCGATGACGGCGATACTGGTAATGCCCAACGAAGCTGCCATTTCCCTGGCATGGTGCTCTAGGTTGCTGGCCCAACCGGTGCCAGTGAGGACGCTGCAACACCCCTTTAGAGCAGCTTCGGGCGAAGAGTGAAATTGCACTTGGGGCAACGGTACTGGATGGTGTTGCCATGCTTTTTCTGCGGGTCCTTGCAGCACCAGATTAAAGCTGTGTTGCGCCAGTAGCCCAGCCTCACACCAATGCCGCAACCAAGCAAATACCAGATGAGCCGCACCTGCATCGTGGCAGACCACAGCAACAGGTGACTGCAGCGCGGTGGGCAGTGGGATGGGCTCAGACAAGCTTAGGCGCTCACAGAGTGTGTTGAGAATTTAGCGAAGTACAAAATGTCGACAGCTTGCCCATCCAACAACTCTTGTGCTTTACGGGTGGCTTCCAACGCCATGCCGCACTTTTCCATGACTTTGACCATCCCCAGATTGCAAGCCATGGTGCCGGCAGTCACTTTACGCAACTTGCCATGGTGTAGCAACGCGTTAACAGCCAAGGCAAAGGCTTCATAGCCATACCCTTTACCCCAATGGTTTGTTTTATCAATCAGAATGCCTACATCAGCCGTTTGATGGTGTGGGTTGATGTACATGGTGAGGGTGCCAATCAAATCGTGGGTGAGCCTGTCTTCAATGGCCAAAAATATATTTTCAGTATTGACAAAACTGGCCAAATAATGACGACAGCTTGACTCGGTGTGCTGGTAAAAACGTTGGTTGCTGAACTGCACAACTTGTGGATCATTCAGCCAAGCAACATAGTTGGCTTGAATATGCTCAGGTGTGAAAGGCAGCAAGCGCAATCGGTCACTTTCCAGCACCTGAGGCAATGAAACTTTCAGATCAGACATGTTCAAGTTGCGACAAGTTGTTCCACACTTTATGAAACGCTTGCGCGATCAAATCCATATCGGTGTCGCTCAGGTCGTGCAAGCACATGGCAAAGCCCATGTAGCTTTCGTCATGGAATTGTTCGGCCACCGGGCATATGCCTTTGGCATAGCTCACTTCGCGTTGGCAAATGTCCGAGGTCCAAGGAAAGCCTTTGGAACCATAAGCAATTTTCTTTTGAAACATAGGCAGCAGGTGCACGTTTTGGTAACCACCACCCAGGCCGGTGACTCCTTCAGCCTGCAAAGCCTTGATCAAGGTCTCACGCTTCACGCCCAGACGGGCTGTGTCCAACTGCATAGGGTAAACGTAATAAGCATGGGTGCTGTCAGGCATCACATAGGGCGTGGTCAAACCGGGCAGGTTTGACAGTGCTTGGTTGAATCGTTGGGCCATATGCTGGCGGCCATCGACAAAATGTCCCAGCTTTTTGAGTTGACTGATGCCCATGGCGCATTCAATTTCACCCAGCCTGAAGTTGTAGCCCACCATGTTGGTCAGGTCGGTCACGCCCATGCCCTGCACCACGGCTTCGGCATGGTTGCGAATGAGTTGGAGGCGTTGCGCAATCTCGTCGTCGTTGGTGACCAAGATCCCACCCTCGCCCGTGTGGATGTGCTTGTGGTAATTCAAGCTGAAGCCGCCCACATCGGCCAAGGTGCCAGCGTACTGGCCTTTGTAAAGTGCGCCAGGTGCTTGGGCGGTGTCTGAAATCACTTTCAGGCCATGACGTTTGGCAATCGCCATGATGGCTTCCATGTCGGCCGATTGCCCAAAAATATCCACCGCCATGATGGCCTTGGTGTAGGGCGTGATGTTGGCTTCAATGGACGCCGGGCTGATGCAATAGGTTTGTGGGTCAATATCAGCGAACACCGGAATGGCGTTCCAGTGCAAGATGGCCGTGGCACTGGCGCACATGGTCCAAGGTGGCACGATGACTTCGTCGCCGGGTTGAATGCCGATGGCTCCAACAGCGGCAATCAAACCACTGGTCCATGAATTGACCGTGATGGCGTGCTTGACACCAAAGTGCTGGGCGCACAAGGCTTCAAACTCTTTCACCTTGGGTCCACCCAAAAAGTCGGGGTGCCAGGCACCAATGAACTGGGACAACACGCCGCTTTCAATCACCGCTTTGGCGGCCTGCACTTCTTCCTCGCCAATCGGGTTGTAATGCTTGAAGCTTTGGGTGATGGTGGCTGGTCCACCGAGCAAGGCCAATTTGGAGTTCATGCGGCTTCTCGTCTGTCTTGGGGCTGAGGCAACTTGGCCACAGCCTGTTGTTGAATGTGTTCACACAGGCTTTGGGCTTGCAAGGCATGAACGCCGGTGCAAGCCAAAGCGGCACCTTGCATCAAGACATCATGCAGGTTGGTCACGGCGTTGCGCAACGCAGGCGAACCCTGGGCGCCCAGCCATTCACCGTGGTTCAAGAAGTTGTAACCCGGTAGTTGGGTGCTGGGTGCAGCTGTTCGAAAGCGCCAACGCGCGCCGCCGTCTTCCATAGAGATCACGCCTTTTTCGGTGACGATTTGCATTTCAAACAAAGCGTAGTCTTGCGCATGGGCCACGCTCAATTGAATGGGCACACCGTCTGCGGTTTGCAAGCAGGCGTCCACACTGGGGTCGGTGTCAAAGTGGTCGTACACGGCTTGGCCCACATGGTTGATGTGCAGCGGGCCGAACAGGTTCAACAACAAGTCGATCATGTGGCTGCCATTGTTCAGCATGCCTTTGTTGTAGACCGCAGACACAGAGCGCACAGCGCCCCACTGCCCTTGGGCCAATTGTTGTTTCAACTGCTGCACTTCAGGGGACCAACGGCGGCTGTGGTTGACAGCCAGTAGCACTTGGTGGTTTGCACAGTCGGTCACGGCTTGCTGGGTTTGCGCAACATGCAGAGTGACGGGTTTTTCGCAAAAAATGAGTCTTGGCTTGAGCGCCAAGGCTGCTTGAATGTCGTGGGCATGTACAACGGTAGGCGAGCAAATGCTGATCACATCAAACGCGCCCTCTACTTGGGGCAAGTCTTGCCAACTGGCAAAACCATGAGGCACTTGCCAGCGGCTTTGAAAGGCATGGCGTTGCGCGGTGTTTGGGTCGATGCAGCTTGTGACTTCAAAGCCGCCATGCTGGCCAAAGGCTTTGGCATGACCCAAGGGCAAAGCTTCGTCAGGCTGAAGCAGGTCATAGCCACCGGCCATGTTGCCGCAGCCAATAATCAAGACCTTGAATTTCGCGTTCATCAAATCATGTCCCAGCTGAGGGCCGTGCCGCGTGCCACAGGGTGTTTCACGGTTTTGCCCAGCACTTGTTCGAGGTACTTGGTGGGCAAACCCAAGCCCGGACGAATGGCTCTCACATTCTCTGTAGTCAAAGACTCACCGGTTTGCAGGTCTTTCACCACATACAGCGAGCGTCTGAAGACGATGGATTTTTCTTCGGCGGCAGTCGCGCCATATCGCACCTGGCCCAAGGCCTGCCAGGCACGTTCTGTTTCCACCACCAACTGAGCCATTTCGCTCGGTTCCATGGAGAAGCTGCTGTCGACACCGCCATCGGCGCGGTTCAGGGTGAAATGTTTTTCAATCACGGTGGCCCCCAAGGCCACGCTGGCCACGGAAACGCCGACACCCATGGTGTGGTCTGACAATCCCACCTCACAGCCAAACAATTCACGCATGTGGGGAATGGTCAAGATGTTGGTGTTGTCTGCGGTGGCCGGGTAGGTGCTGGTGCATTTCAGCAGCACCAAGTCTTTGCAACCCGCTTGACGAGCCGCACGCACCGTGTCGTCCAATTCGGCAATGCTGGCCATGCCGGTGGAGATGATCATGGGCTTGCCGGTGGCCGCCACTTTGCGAATCAATGGCAAATCGGTGTTTTCAAAGGACGCGATTTTGTAGCAAGGCACATCGAGTGACTCTAAAAAGTCTACGGATGTGGCGTCAAACGGCGTGCTGAAAGCAATGATGCCCAACTCTTTGGCGCGTTTGAAAATGGCTTCGTGCCATTCCCACGGTGTGTAGGCTTGCCCATACAACTTGTACAGCGATGTTCCTGCCCACAGGCTTTTGGGGTCGCTGATGTGAAATTCGCGCTCGTCCAAATCCAAGGTCATGGTGTCTGGCGTGTAGGTTTGGATCTTCAGCGCATGGGCGCCAGTTTTGGCGGAGGCTTCGACAATTTCCAGCGCACGCTCGAGTGACTGGTTGTGGTTGCCGGACATTTCGGCGATCACGAAAGGTTCGCAGGTGCTGCCAACAGTGCGGCCGGCAATCTTCATGTGCAGGCCTCTAAGTCTTTTGCAAATTCAAGCTGAGCTTGGCTGACATTCAAGGTGTAGTTGAGCTTGGCAAACAGTTTTTTGGAAGGCTCGTTGTTGGGCAACACATATGCGTGCAGGGTTAACACTTCGGGATGGTGTTGACGCAACCAATGTTCAGACTGGTCAAGCAAACACCCGCCCCAACCTTTGAAGCCCGATTCGGGCACCAAATAAACAGACACCGCCGCTTCGTGGTTGGAAATATCAAATCGCACAACGCCAACCGGCTTGTCGTTGAATTCGCCAATCAAGATGGGACCACTGTTTGTGGTCAAGCGCTTTTCAAACCACTGGCGATGTTCGTCCCAACTGATTTCTTGCGTGTTGCCAGAATGATTTCTAACCGCGGGGTGATTGCGCCACTGGAAAATAGCACGCGCATCTTCAGCCTCAGCCAAACGCAATTGCAGGGCATGCGCCATGAGTACAGGGGCCACTTTTTCAGCACCCCGGCCATCGACCAAGGCCATGACGCGTTCTGATTGCGCTTGCAGTGATTTGGAAGCTGCACCCAAACCTTTTAAATAGGAAGACAAGAACCTCATTAGGTCTTTTTGACTTGTCGGGCCAAAAATCAATCCGCCTGATTGCAAATCATGCAGTTGTTGTTGTTGGTTTTCAGCGGTGGCGATGCACACAGAAGGTAAACCCATAGAACATCTTTCCCAAACAGTTGTTCCACCCGCACCGATGGCCAAATCTGCCTCGGCCATCAATCTGGCCATTTGGCTGGTTTGAACATGACAGTTGAAGCCATGTTGGACACACTGTTGCTGAATTTTTTCTTTTTGCGGATGCTGCTGGCCGATCACCACATTCACTTGGACAGCCAAGTTCAGACCGATAAGCACGTCCAAGACCTGACCCGTGAGGTTGTCTGCATCCACCCCGCCAAAGAACACCAAGAGGTTGTTCACCTCGCCCGTTCTGGCTTGCACCTGTTGGCGCATTTCTTTGAATTCTGGGCGCAGCAGGGCAAAGCTGGGACCCAACAATGGTTGGCAATGTGCGGGCACTTTGTCAAGGTAACGCTGCGCTTGGTCATGGTAAAAATTTTGGTCTAGCAACACATCGCAGTCGTGCACGCGGTCGGACAAGTCATCGATCACCATGACGTGTTTGCACAATTTGCGAAGCGGTGTTTCAAACCGGTGGTCTAAGGCGTAGTGGTCTACCACCAGCCAATCCCAAGTGCCTGCGCCCAACGCCGACAGGGTTTGCTCGGCATCATGCGCTTGGCTGGTTTTCAGCCAAGACGCGTGCGGCAATTCATCTGTGTTTTGTGAATCATCGGGTTTGGGCAGGGCCAAGTATTCAATACCACGCTCTGTCAGCATCTGTTGCAAATGCATTGGCAATTCTCTGGCCACAAAGCAAATATCAGCAGCACTGCGGTGCATTTCATCAGCCAAGGTCAAGCAACGCATGAAATGGCCGGTGCCAATCTGCTGATTGGCATCTGTCCTGAAAACAATGCGCAACTGGTTCATGGTGTTCAATGGGCTTGCAGGCTCGCGGCCATTCGCTCTGCGCGTTCCCAATCTGCGGGAGTGTCAATATCAACCACGCGCCAACTGGGTATGTCGTAGCCCACACCGCTGCTGTGGACGCGGCTGTTGGTCAGCCACGCTTTTTTCGTGCCCCAGTAAAACTGCCCGGCGTCATAAAACGCGGCTTCAAGGTCTTGGGTTCGGGTCAATTCGTGCTCTGGGTAAATAGGTGCCATCAAGCCATTGCTGCTGTGCTTGAGTGCGCGCTGAATGGCGGCAGGAAACTCGGTCACGGGAAAGCAATAGTCGGCGCCACGCTCTGTCAGTTTGGCAAACGCTCCCTGCAAGTCGCCCACCTCTATGAAGGGCACGCCAGGATAAATGCAGCAGACATTGGAAAACTGCCAACCCAAGGCCTCACAGGCTTGAATGGCATGCGCCACCACCGGCACGGTGGCGGTGAAATCATTGGCCAATTCAGCGGGCCTCGTAAACGGTGTTTCAGCCCCCAAGCTGTTGGCAATGGTTTTAATTTCTACATCTTCGGTGGACACCAGCACATGCTCGAACAAACCCGAAGCTTGAGCTGCTTTGACGGCATAAGCGATCATGGGCTGCCCACAAAATGCTTTGATGTTTTTGCGCGGAATGCGTTTGCTGCCACCGCGTGCGGGAATGATGGCAATGTTCAAGAACCCGCTCCAACGGCTCGCTTGACCACTTTGACATGGCACAGGCTTTGAATCAGTTCAATCACCCTGCGTTGTTGCGCTTCAGTCATGCTGGCATATACCGGAATGCTGATGCTCGATTTGAAATAGTCTTCTGCATGCGGGCAGTAGCCGGGTTTGAAACCCAGGCGCGCATAGTAGGGCTGCCGATA
This sequence comes from Limnohabitans sp., assembly GCA_009693505.1. GTDB lineage: Bacteria > Pseudomonadota > Gammaproteobacteria > Burkholderiales > Burkholderiaceae_C > Limnohabitans_A. The sequence continues at coordinate 4,285 of SHXD01000068.1, read as the reverse complement.
GACGGGTATGTAGTGCAGGTTCACCAGTACACCGGCATGGGTCAGAGCTTGGTACAGCGCTTGTTGGCTGATGCCCGAAGTGGCGCTCACTTGGATGGGGTACAGATGAAAACTGGACAACGCATCGGGATGCTGCCAAGGGGTTTGAATATCAACACCCGACAACGCATGGTCGTAATAACTGGCGATGGCTTTCCTGGTGGCCACAAACTGGTCTAGCTTTTGAAGTTGGCTCAAACCCAGCGCCGCTTGCAACTCCGTCATGCGGTAGTTGAAACCCAAGTCAATCTGTTGGTAATTCCAAATTTCATCTGCGGGGCGTGGCTCCAAGTCGGTGGACGTGCTGCTGATACCGTGGCTGCGCAACAGGTTCATCTTTTGCGCCAACGCGGCTTGGTTGGTCAATGCCATGCCGCCCTCAGCCGTGGTGATGATCTTCACCGGATGAAAACTGAACACGGTGATATCTGAATACTTGCAGTTACCCACGGGTTCACCTTTGTATTTGGCGCCAATGGCATGCGAGGCGTCTTCAATGATCTTGAACCCATACTTGATGGACAGCGCATAGATGGCCGCCATGTCGCAAGGCTGGCCACACATTTGGACCGGCACCACCACCTTGGGCAGCTTGCCTTGCAGCTTGGCGGCGATGAGTTTTTTCTCCAGGGCCACCGGGCTCATGTTAAAGGTGTGCGGGTCAATGTCCACGAAATCCACTTGGGCTCCGCAGTACACACCGCAATTGGCTGAGGCCACGAAAGTGATGGGGCTGGTCCACAGCCAGTCGCCCGGACCTAACTCGAGGGCCAAGCAGGCGATGTGCAGGGCAGCCGTGGCGTTCGATGCGGCAACACCATGCCGAGCGTGGCAATAGCTTGCCACCGCTTGCTCGAACGTAGGCACCACCGGACCTTGGGTCAGGAAGTCGGAGCGCAGCACGTCCACCACCGCCTGAATGTCAGCGTCAGAGATGGATTGCCTGCCGTAAGGAATGATGTTTGCTTGGCTCATAGTGCATCCAAAGGGGCCGTCAAGATGACGACATGGCTTCTTCAAAGCAAATTGCAGACCAGCCCCTATCAGATGGCATGACTTCTGCTTTATCAGTACATCTTTCCCAATAGACGTCGGTTTTCCGGCGGTTTTGCTATGCAACAGTCAGTTGATATTTGCGACCAATCAATTTTGATCACCGGTGGCACGGGCTCCTTTGGCAAGGCGTTTGTCAAATCGGTGCTGGACCATTGCCCCAAGATCAAACGCTTGGTGGTGTACAGCCGTGACGAGCTGAAACAGTTTGAAATGCAGCAAGAGTTTCCCCAGGATAAATACCCTGCCCTGCGCTTCTTCATTGGTGATGTGCGCGACCCAGGCCGCTTGGCCCGCGCCATGGAAGGCATTGACACCGTGGTGCACGCCTCCGCCTTGAAACAAGTGCCTACCGCTGAATACAACCCGTTCGAGTTCATCAAAACCAATGTGATGGGTGCACAAAACGTGATTGAAGCCTGCCTGGACAAGGGCGTACGCCGCGTGGTGGCCCTGTCAACTGACAAAGCCGCCGCCCCCATCAATTTGTACGGTGCCACCAAGCTCTGTAGCGACAAGTTATTCATCGCCGCCAACAATTTCAAAGGCGACCGCGATTTGCGTTTTTCTGTCGTGCGCTATGGGAACGTCATGGGCTCACGCGGCTCGGTGATTCCATTTTTCATGAACAAGGCCAAGACCGGCGTTTTGCCTATTACCGATTCGGCCATGACCCGCTTCAATATCGCTCTGGAAGAAGGCGTGGAAATGGTGTTTTGGGCCTTGAAGCACGCATTGGGTGGCGAAATTTTGGTACCCAAAATTCCGTCTTACCGCATTGGCGATGTGGCCGAAGCCATTGGCCCCAATTGCAAACAAGAGATCGTGGGGATTCGCCCTGGTGAAAAACTGCACGAAGAGATGATTACCAGCAGCGACAGCCCGAACACGATTGACTTGGGTGGTTATTACGCCATTTTGGGTGCAGGCCTGCAGCACAAAATGCCTGAGTATTTGAAAGCTTTGAAAGCGCGACCTGTTCCAACAGGATTTGCCTATGAATCGGGAAGTAATCCAGATTTTTTGAGTGTGGAAAAAATCAGATCATTGATAAAAATTCACATGAATCCAGAATTTGAGCCAGTGTGAATTTAGTGTTTCTTCGTTATAAATGAATTTAATTTATTTATATTGAGAGCAACATGCTCGTTTGTTTCAACAACAAACGGACGAACAGAAGGAAACCAAGGATACCTGTCGTTTTCACCTAACAGCACCCAAGATCTTTGAAGTAATACCAGGGTATTTGTTCCAGCAGCGGCAGCAATAACACTAACCGCCGTACCCACAGAAACAACACAATCTAGTTCTGATACGAGTGCAAGTACAGTTTCTAAATCATTTTTCAAATCAAAATCATTCCATCTCAAAATTTTGATTCCATAAGTATTTTCAGCCTCGGCAAGCTCATTTTCACAATCTCCATGAAATAAATTAACGAACTGATAATTTGGATTTTTAAAAAGCTCACCCCAATCTCTTAATGAAGTGTAGTTTAAGTTTCTTTCAAGGGACAACATACCGCTTCTCCAACAAATTCCAATTAATACTTTGTCCTTAAATGAATTTAATCTTTCTTTAATTAATTCACTTTTATCAGGGAGCGGCAGAAAAAAATTTATATTATGCTCAAAGTCACAGATATTTTTTCTGAAATATCTTGGCAGTGAGCCTATAGGCAGTTGAAACTGAAAGTCATCAAACAATGGGTAAAAACTATCCTGAATGGATTCACCTCTAATTATAAAATTAGGGTAAATTCTTTTAAAAATATTGACTAAGCGAGGGTCACACTCCAAGATAATATTCAATCCTGAATCATGTATACCATTCAAACAAGTACTGAAAAGTATTTCGTCCCCTAGCCCTTGCTCCCGCCAAATTAATATTATTTCTTTGGTATTTTGATCTCCATTCCATTTAGGTTGAGTAAATTTTCTTTTAGATCTGTAAGCTCCAGTCGGAAGCATATCTGAGAATCCAAAATCATAATAATCCCAACCTTTGTTTAAATCCCCAAAATATAAATAAGAATGAGAAAGGTAGTATTTAACCAACTCTTTTTCACCAGAAGTTATGTTTGTTAGTTTCAATGCTGATTCATATAATTCAACGCCCTTTATGTGATTCCCCGATTTGATTTCTAGTTGCGCCAAATTAATAATCGCAGGCAAATAATTAGGATTTAATGCGACAGCTGTTTTGTAAGCTTCTCTTGCATCATCTAATCGCATCAAATCACCAAGGGCGCAGCCAAGGTTGTTGTATGCCATGAACCATGTTGGATTCAGTGAAATCACTTTGAATGCAACTTCAAGGGATTTTTCTGGCTGAAGTAGTCCTTGATAAACACTGCCTAAATTAGTATAAATGTCAATATTGTTTGGCGCTAACTCTATTGCATAAAGTAATATTTCTTTTGCTTCTTCTAAATGTTTATTCCTAAGGAGTGCCGCCCCGAAATTATTTAAAGCACGTATGTTTTTATTATCTTTTTCAACAACCTTGGCAAAAAACGGTAATGATTCACTGAATTGCTCATTGCGCATCAGCCCCTCACCCAACAACAACAAATATTCAGTATTGCTGGGGTCTTCAATCAACAACTTATTCAATAGATTAATAGCATGCTCAAACCGGTCAGATGCCAATGCATTATTTGCTTTTTGAAGGAGTTTGGAATGTTTTGCCATGAAAAAAGGAGGCTCATATGGAGCCTCCTTTGATCTTAATCTACTTCTAGGGATGGTCTGCAAAAGTAACTTACCAGAATTTACTGCCCAATGAAATCAAGTGCTTACGGACTGTTGATTGCTTAAAGATTTAGTTTTGCAGGGGTTTCCTAGATTATTTCAACAGACTCAAGATGAATTGAGACGATTGATTGGCTTGGGCCAACATGGCAGTTGCGGCTTGTTGGATGATTTGCTGCTTGGCCAGGTTGGTGGTTTCAGTAGCGTAGTCGGTATCCAAAATGCGGCTGCGAGAAGCTTGCATGTTTTTGGAGCCTTCGGTCAAGGTGTTGATGATCGTATCCAATCGGTTGTTGATGGCACCCGATTTTGCTTGAGCAGCACTAACCGTGTTGATTGCAGAGTCAACTGCAGCAATGGCTTGGGTAGCTCCAGCGATGGTCGAAAGATCAACTTCAGCAACTTTCATTCCGTTTTTGGATGCGCCGTATGTGCCTTGG
>SHXD01000067.1 GCA_009693505.1 Limnohabitans sp. | reverse complement strand
TGTTGGGCATTTTCTGTCGCGGTCATTTTGGCCATGGCCGCTTCTTGTGTAATTCGCTGTCCTTGATCACGCAGCCACGCTGCTCTGTAGGTCAGCAAAGTAGCCGCATCAAGCAGGGTGGCCATTTGTGCCAACTTGCTTTGTGTAATTTGAAAATCTGCCAAGGTGCCACCAAACATCTTGCGCTGCTTGGCCCACGCAATTGATTCGTCTAAAGCTCTGCGCGCAAAGCCAAGCGATGCTGCCGCCACAGATGTTCTAAAAACATCCAGCGTGGCCATGGCCACTTTGAAGCCGTCGCCAGGCGCGCCAATGCGCTTGGCATGTGGTACCAACACATTGTTGAAGTGAAGTTTGGCCAATGGGTGCGGTGCCATCACATCGATGCGTTCTGCAATTTCCAAACCTGGGGTGTTGGCATCCACAATGAAGGCGCTAATGCCTCGCGCGCCTGGCGCTTCACCGGTCCGTGCAAACACCACGTAAAAATCGGCAATGCCGCCGTTTGAAATCCAGGTCTTGAAACCATTCAAACGATAGCCCTCTGGTGTATCAACGGCACTACATTGCATAGCGGCCACATCGGAGCCCGCATCGGGCTCGCTCAGGGCAAAGGCCGCCAAGGCTTCGCCCTTGGCCACCCGTGGCAAGTAGGCGGCTTGTTGCTCGGGTGTGCCCTTGAGGCTTATGGCCCCTGCACCCAAACCCTGCATGGCAAATGCAAAGTCGGCTAAGCCGTGGTGCCACGCTAACTCTTCGCGCAACAAACAAATGGTGCGCGTGTCAATGACATCGGCCGCTGCACCATGCGCCATGCCTGCAATGGCTGGCTTGAGCCAACCGCCTTGCCCTAAAGCTTTGACCAAGCTGATGCATTCACGGTCAATAGCTTCTCGCGATTCATCGTGACCATGCAGGCCTGCAAATTGTTGCCCCGTCCATTTTTGCAAATTGCTTTTAAACGTGCGGTGCTGTTCATCAAAAAACGGCCACGCCAAATGTGCAGCTGAATTCATGCTCAATCTCCTTGAAACACCGGCGTTTGCTTGGCCACAAAAGCGTGATAGGCCCTGTGAAAATCGTTGGTCACCATGCAAATGGCTTGGGCTTGCGCTTCTGCTTCAATGGCTTCGTCCACCCCCATGTTCCACTCTTGCTGCAACATTTTCTTGGTCATGCCGTTGGCAAAGGTAGGCCCACTTGCCAAGGTGTGAGCCATGGATTGCGCCTCTGACAAAACAGTTTCAGGTGAGCACACTCGGTTGTAAAAACCCCAGCGCTCGGCCTCTTCACCTGGCAAGCCACGGCCGGTGTACAACAACTCAGAAGCGCGTCCTTGGCCAATCACACGTGGCAACAAAGCACACGCGCCCATGTCGCACCCGGCCAAGCCCACTTTATTGAACAAGAAATAAGTTTTGCTGCGTGCTGTGCCATAGCGCATGTCAGAGGCCAAGGCCAACAAGGCACCGGCGCCGGCACAAATGCCATCGATGGCAGAAATAATGGGTTGCGGGCAAGCGCGCATGGCCTTGACCAAATCTCCGGTCATGCGCGTGAAAGCCAGTAAACCCGGCATGTCTAACTTGGTTAAGGGGCCAATGATTTCGTGCACATCGCCACCAGAGCAAAAATTACTGCCAGCGCCAGTGATCACCACTGCATGCACATCTTCAGCATAGGCAAGCGCTCGAAACAAATCACGCATTTCCGCATAAGACTCAAATGACAAAGGATTTTTTCGCTCCGGGCGATTCAAAGTCAGTGTGGCCACACCCTCTTTCACTTCAAACAACACATGTTCAGCTTTGTAACTAGCAAGCTTGTTGTTGTGGCGTGGCAATTGCTGTGGCTGGCCAGTTAAATACTTCTGACTCATGTCATCTCCTCTTGTTTCTGTAAATTCTTTTTCATGGCACCTAACAAGGTATACAAATGACTTTGTTGGTTGTTGGACAAGCCAGAAAATATGTCAGCAACCCATTCTTCGTGCGCAAAAGCCATGTCGGCAAATGCTTCGCGTCCAGCTTTCGTTAACTTGACTGTGAACGATCTGCGATCATTCACACCCACTTGACGGAGCACCAACTTTTCTTTTTCAAGTTGGTCCACAATGGTGGTAATGTTGCCGCCCGTGACCATCATGCGCCGTGACAACTCCCCCATGCTCAGGCCATCAGGATGCCTTTCGAGTTGCGCCATCAAATCAAAACGTGGCAAGGTGATGTCAAAAGACTCACGAAGCTTTTGGCGGATCTTGTCTTCCACACGTGTGGTGCACGACAACAATCGCAACCACAATCTCAAAGAGGCATGCTGATCGGCGTGCGCTCTGTATTCGTGATCGGCGTTGAGAATTTCACTCATCAGTTTTCTCCTTTGGCTGCGGAAGGTGAAGCACTCATGGCTGTGATGGCGATTGCTCGCTCAAAATTGGTTTCCATTTGCCGCTTGCCCGATACATAGGCTTTGTGCCAGTTCAAATCCGTGTAACCAATGCGTGCCGCTTCCTGCATCGTCCATGAGGGGTTGGCCAAATGGGGTCTGGCTACCGCACACAAATCGGCTCTGCCGGCAGCGATGATACTGTTCACATGGTCAGCTTCCGAAATGGCGCCCACCGCAATGGTTCGCACGCCTGCTTCATTTCGAATTCGATCGGCAAAGGGGGTTTGAAACATGCGGCCATACACGGGCTTCTCACGCTTATCGACTTGGCCTGAAGAGCAATCGACAAAGTCAACACCGGCAGCTTTGAACTGCTTGGCAATTTCAATGGCATCGTCTGGCGTGATGCCCCCCTCCACCCAATCGTGAGCAGAAATGCGCACCGACATTGGTCTGTCTTGCGGCCACACTTTGCGAATCGCTGTAAATACTTCCAACGGAAACTTGAGGCGATTCTCTAGCGATCCGCCAAATTCATCCTGCCTTTGATTGGTTAAGGGTGAAATAAAGCCAGACAGCAAATAGCCGTGTGCACAGTGCAACTCTAGCCAATCAAAGCCAGCTTGGGAGCCGCGCTCTGCCGCCGATACAAACGCTGCCAAAACGGCCAACATCTGGGCGCGCGTCATTTCATGAGGCACTTGGCTCACGCCTTCCATGTAGGGCAATGCCGAGGGCGCCATCAATTCCCAATTGGCACCGTCTCTGGCTGCATCGGCTAGCGGCATGTCAATGCCATCCCACGGGCGACGTGTTGACCCTTTGCGACCCGCGTGCCCCAATTGCAAAGCGATCTTGGCATCCGATTGGGCATGCACGAAATTCACAATGCGTGCCCACGCATGTTGTTGCGCGTCATTCCATAGGCCAGGACAGCCTGGTGTAATTCGCCCCTCAGGCGTCACGCAGGTCATCTCGGTAAAGACAATTGCAGCCCCACCGAAGGCACGGGCACCGTAATGCATCAAATGAAAATCACCAGGCACACCGTCTGCGGCTGAATACGTGGCCATAGGTGACACCACCACACGATTTTTCAAGGTGATGCCACGTGCTTTCAAGGGCAAGAACATGGGCGGTGTTGATTTGGCTTTTGAGCTGTGATCAAACTCAATCATTGAAGCCATGAAGCGCTCATAGGCTGAAACAAATTCAGCATCTCGCAGTCGCAAATTCTCATGTGAAATGCGCTGACTTCTAGTGAGCAATGAGTAAGCAAATTGCTGCGGCGGCAAATTGACATACCGTGCCACATTCTCAAACCACTCCGTTGAATTGCGCGCTGCATTTTGAATTTTCAATACCTCAATTGATCGCGTGGCTTGGTAGCACGTCATCACTTCTTGCATGACCTGCACTTCATGTCCCAAACGTTCAAAGGTATCGGCCAATTCAATGGCATCTTCTAGCGCCAGCTTGGTGCCAGACCCAATGGAAAAGTGAGCTGTGTGCGCAGCATCTCCCATCAACACATAGGGCACAGAGCGGCCATCTGAAGTGGTGTCCCAGTGCACCCACTGATCGCAAATGACTCGCGGAAATTTAATCCAATGCGCAGAGCCACGCAGGTGCGTGGCATTGGTCATGAGTGCGTTGCCATCTAAGTACTTGGCAAATAACTTTTCGCAAAATGCCACCGACTCCTCTTGGGACATTTGCTCAAAACCAGCCGCCTTCCAAACGGACTCGGGCGTCTCCACAATAAAGGTGGATGTATCACCATCGTATTGATAGGCGTGCGCTTGAAACCAGCCGTGCTGTGTTTCCTCAATGGCAAATGTGAACGCGTCAAACAATTTGCGCGTGCCCAGCCATACAAAGCGGCAATGGCGCTCATCAATGTCTGGTTTGTAGGTGTTGGCAAATCGGTTGCGAACCTTGGAGTTGACGCCATCACAGGCAATGACCAAGTCGGCTTTGTACAGGGCGCCTATGTCGGCATTCACATCGACTTCTGCTTCAAAAACCAACGCTACACCCAAGTCTTCACAGCGCTTTTGCAAAATATTGAGCAAACGTTTGCGGCCAATGCCGCAAAAGCCATGCCCTCCTGAGCGCATGGTTTCGCCCTTGAAATGCACGGCAATGTCATCCCAATGATTGAACGAACCCAAAATTTGAGATGCCGTGATGGGATCTGCCACTTGGAGCCTCGACATGGTGGCATCCGAGAAAACAACGCCCCATCCAAAAGTGTCATAGGGCTTATTGCGCTCAAGCACCGTGATGTGGTGTTCTGGGTGACGCAACTTCATGAGCAAACCAAAATACAGGCCAGCGGGCCCGCCGCCCAAGCACACGATGTTCATAGTGAGATCCCTTTTTTCAGGCAGCCATCGAGAAATTGATTCAGAAGCTCAGCCCGACTTTTAAATTGTTTTGACTTCAATAGTTGAAGCTTGAAATAATTATGCCCAATCTGCTTGACCCGGTCAAGGCCAAAAAAAAACAGCTTAAAGAAGCTGCTTTTTAAATTGGTTTACTGGTTCATCACGGTGATGCTGATCCGCCTGTTTCGAGGGTCTTTGGGATCGTTCGGGTTGTAGGGCGCTGTATCGGCCACGCCTTCAATCTTGGCAAATCGGCTATCGGGTATGCCTTTTTTGCCAATGATCTTGCGAGTTTCCTCGGCACGCTCGGCCGACAAAGCCCAGTTGTTCTTACCATCTGTGTTGGCAAACTTCAAGCTGTCGGTGTGCCCTCGAATGGCAACTTTATTGGGCAAATTTTCCAAGGTTTTACCCACCTCTGCCAACAAAGCTTGGGCCCTGGGGGTCATGCTTGTGCTGCCCAATCCAAACATGGCAAAGTCGGCCTTGTCAATGATTTCAATTCGCAAGCCATCTTTGTCGCGCGCAAACTTCACTTGGTCTTTCAAGCTTTCTAGCTTGGGGTTCTGCGCCATGGCTTCTTTGATTTCTTTTTCCATTTTTTCAAAGTTGGCTTGGTCTGCAGCTTCCTTGCCTTTTTTACCTGGATCGCCGTCTTGGCCCGACTCTTTGCTGTCAGCACCATTGGGTGAAGGGTCGTTTTCAGTAGGCCCGCCTTGCGAACGCGGGGTGACCATGTTCAGCATGTTGGTCTGCTTTGCCTGAAATGGAAAGCCCTCGGTATCAATGACCGAGGCACCGCCCAACATACCATCTGAGCCTGCCAACTTGCCCATGGTGACGTTACTTTGCGAAGTTGGTTTGAAATAATCTGCCACACTTTTACGTTGGTCGGCATTGGAAGCTCCCAACAGCCACATCAACAAGAAGAAGGCCATCATGGCGGTCATCATGTCGGCCAGCGCAATTTTCCAAGCACCACCGTGAGCACCACCATGCCCATCGTCCATGATTTTTTTGATGGTGATTGAGGGCGCCACCACCACTGGCGCATCAGCGTCAGCTTCTTCGGGAATAAGTGGTGCTACTTCAGCCTTGGCTTCAGGCGCTGCATCCACGACCGCTTCAGCAGGCGCTGCATCTGCAACGACTTCTTCTGTGGGGGCCTCTAAAACTGCCTCAGCCATTTCGATTAGCCTCGCAACCCGTCAAACACTTCAGCAAAACTTGGTTGATTGTGATGACTGATACCCGCTCGCGCGGCCTCAATGATCAAGGGCATAGGGTGACCGTGCAAGGTACCAATGATAATTTGTTTGACCACTTTGTAAATTTGGCCTTCATCGTCAATGATCTGCGCTAAGCGCGATGCCATAGGTTCAATGAAGCCATAAGCCATGAACACGCCCAAGAAGGTTCCCACCAAAGCGCCACCAATCATGGCGCCCAGCACGGCAGGCGGCTGGTCAATGGCGTCCATGGTTTTAACCACACCCAGCACACAAGCCACAATACCCAAGGCGGGTAGCGCGCCAGCCAAGGTGGCCAAAGCTGCTTGTGACTTCAGGGCATCGTGGTGGTGTGTTTTGATGGACAGGTCCATCACGTCTTCCACGGCATAAGGGCTTAAAGGGCTGGTGGACACAACCATCAAACGAACCGTGTTGCAAACCAAATCTAACAGGGCATGGTCATGCAAAATTTTGGGGTACTCGCCAAAAATGGCACTGGATTCTGGATTTTCAATGTGCGCCTCGAGGGCCACAGGGCCCTCGGTTTTAAGCGTCTTCATGATTTTTGACACCACAAAAATGGTACTCAAATAATCTTCTTTTTTATAAGCAGGGCCCTTGAACACTTTGCCCATGCCTGCCAAGGCGCCCTTGAAAATGTCCATGCTGTTGCCAATCAGCATGCCGCCAATACCAGCGCCCAAAATAATGAAAGTCTCAATCGGCGCTGATTTGATAATCGGCTTCATGCTTCCGCCGGCCATGATAAAGCCGCCAAACACGCAAACCATCAAAACAACGATACCAATAATCGCATTCATATTTCTCTCCAAAAACAGCCAAACGGGCGGCTAGGAAATCCCAGCTGCGCCCGTCAAAGTTACTCCAAAATTGCGCCCTTGAGCGCGCCACCCCTTAATGCATCGCTACAGACATGGGTACACCAGCAACAGGTGTTTTGGGCAACAAATTAGGAACATCACGCCAAGCTTGACGAATTTCACCCATCAAGGTTTGGACTTCTTCTAGCACTGCCAAGTCGTTGTGAGCATTCACGTACACCAAACGACGTGTGACATAACTATACAGCTCATGCAAATTACGGGCCAAGTCGCCGCCTTTTTCCAAATCTAAGGCGCCCTGTAAACCAATCACGATGCGGCCGGCGCGAACCAGGCTCTTGTTTTTGTCTTCAATGGCATTGCGCTGGATATGCCCACGCGCTGTGACCAAGCTGTCGAGCAGGCCGTCAAACAGCATCTGAATCAACTCTACCTTGTCAGCGACCATTGCCTGTGAAGTGTTGTTGCCTTCACCGTAGCTTTCCATGGCTTTGAAATTTAATCTCATGATGTCGTACTCCTTTTGATCCAGACACTGCTGGTATCGGAGGTACAACTTGTAACTTGAGCCATTTCCTTCAATAAATCGAGAAATAGCGCCTAGTAAAAAAGGTGCCGGAAAGTTGTTGCCGCTTGTTAGCATGTTCATGCCTTACCAGGCTTTGTTTTGCCGCTGCTAACCGGCTCAACTTTCAGGGTACCGCGCAGCTTTTTAACCACTGCGGTTAACAACTGGCTCACGCGCGACTCTGTGACGCCCAGAACTTCACCAATTTCTTTGAGGTTCAGCTCTTCAACGTAGTACAAATTCATTAACAATTGATCACGCTCTGGCAAATCGCCAATGGCATCGGTCAGGGCACCCATAAATTCTTGATGCTCCACAATGGCTTCGGGTTGCTGAGAAGCGTCTGTGGCAATGCTCATCACTTCTTCAGTAACCACCTCCATGGAATAGGTTTCAAAGCGCCTGGCCTGAGTTCGCTCTTTGTGAAACTGCTCAATGTCCTTGCCCATGTGGTCGGCCAACTCGGCTTGGGTGGGCGTTCGGCCCAACCCGGCAGCCAACTCGTGCGTGGCTACGCTGTGCGACTTATTAATGGCCACCGCAGATCGGGGCAAGAAAGACAGGCGCCTGACCTCGTCCAAAATGGCCCCACGCACTCGGCTGTGGGCAAAATTTTCAAACTCGATGCCTTTGCTGGGGTTGTAAGCCCGTGCGGCCTCTAACAGGCCAATCATGCCCACCTGAATGAGCTCGTCCAACTCCATAAAGGGCGGCAACCTCACTTTGAGGTGCAAAGCCACGCGCTTGACCATGCCCAAATGGGCCATGACCAGCGCTTCGCTGTTGTTTTGAACCTCTTCGTAAAGTCGGGTGGAGTTGGCCATTGAGTTTTAAACGTCTGAGGAAGACAGACGTCGCTCCATGAAAAACTGCAAGCCGCCCGAAATAGGAGGTACTTGCGGCAAGCTTTGAATAGACTTGGCCAAATGCCTAAAGTCTCTAGAAGATGAACTGGTGGGCGCAAACTCAATGACCGGCATGTATTTTTTATGGGCCTGCAAAATCATTTCGTCGTTTTCAATTGAACCCAAATAGCGAACGGATCGGTTTAAAAACCGTGCACACACATTGTTGATGCGCTCAAATAATTGGTAGCCCTCTTGGGCGCTGGCCACACCATTGGGTATGAGGTAAATTTCTTCGAGGCCATGATCTTGAATCATGATTTTGGTGGTGCCATAGGCATCTGCAATAGAAGAGGGGTCGTCCTTGACCACCACAAACCTTCTCTCGCAGGCAGACAAAAACGTTAGTACGGAGGGCGCAATGCCAGCGGCCATGTCGACAATCAAATAGTCAATGGGGTCTTCCAGGCTGCTAAAGGCTTGAATAATGTTAGCGGCGCCCATTTCATCTAGGGCCGCCATGTCTTGTCGGCCCGAACTGCCAGGCACCAACTTCACGCCTTGGCGCGTGGTCACAATGATTTCTTTCAGTGTTTTGGCACCGCTTAAAAAATCACTCAAATTAAAGGGGCACCGCACACCCATGGAAATTTGTGCATTGGCCAAGCCCATGTCTGCGTCAAACAACATGACGCGCGAACCCGTGGCCTGCAAGGCTGCAGCCAAGTTCACAGAGAGGGTGGTTTTGCCCACGCCGCCTTTGCCACTGGCCACGCCAATGACCTGAGTACGCTTGGGTTTATCCATGCGTCACCAAAATAGGTGGGGATGCCTGCTGCCTAGCAGGTCGAATCATGTTCAGATCAATATTGGACAAGTTCAAGATATTGGATGTTGGGGCAAGATTCTCTGGTGACTCGGTTGGCTTAAATTCAGGCATGCAACGCACAATGGCTAAATTGACCAAAACTTCAGGGCTTAAGGTTAACACTCCAGCGCCCAATTTATCAGATTCGCTACCCATCGAAAGGGTCAAATTTGTCTGACCGTTGTTCAAAAATTGAATCAAGGGCCAAGGCGAGCTAGATTCATCGAATTTGGTCAGCATCAGGCTGTTCCAAGCTAAGCCTGGATCGGTCAAAACACGCTTTAAAGTCACACTGGAAGCATCTACGGGCAACACCGCGTGAAGCTGACAATTGCGATCAAGCGCCAGAATCTCAGTCAGGCGATCTGTCATTTGAACGCCAGAAGTGTCAATTAAAACCAATTGTCTAGACGACAACTCTTTCAACAACTGCCCCAAGCTTTCTGCATTGGCAGCACGGTAGCAATCTACCTCAGCCTGCGCAGAAAGTTGTTGAATTTGTGACCATGCGCCAGCGCGATCATCTTGATAAGACACCACGGCCACTTTGTGAGAACCCATGAGGCGGGCTGCATGCTGTGCCCAGCGAACGGTCATGAGTGTTTTGCCAGCACCCGACGAACCTGCAACGGCATGAACGCCTGACAAAATAAATTGTTGGGATTTTGATTTCAGATTGCAAAGCAATTGCTGTAGTAAGCTTGCTCGTGCTTCGCTCAAATTCTTTTGTTCTTTCAGTCCAGACAAAAGTAATGTTCTTAACGCAGAAGGCACTGGGGCCTCGCACAAATTGTTAACCAATTCTTGCAAATGTTCCGGCCATTGTTGTTGTGTTTCCCAAGCAGAGATCTGCTGGTTCATCCGAATTTCTTGACGCAATGCCGAAAGCTCTTCGATCACCAGCGACACAATTTCTTTGCCACGTTCGTTTTCGCGAGTTTGCTCTGCCAAAGTCATGGTGGGCGTTGCTTTAGCTTCTGTGTTGATGGCGGCCGCACGAAGGGGTGCCAACAAAGCATTGGCCAAGTGATCGTCAAAACCTGAACTTTCTTGGGCCTTGGTTTCTACAGACTTTACAGGGCCGTCTTCCATTGAAGTTTCAGAAACTGTAGCTTCAATTTCCAGCAATTCGTCTTCAATGGCTTCCATCTCGACGGTCTCTACCTCGAGCGCAATCACAAGCTCAGTTTGCCCACCTACACGGTGGTTAGAAATGATCAGTACGTCCTTGCCGTACATAGCGATTGCTTGTTCGGTGGCACTGCGTGTGTCTCTTGCGAGGATTCGTTTGAGTTCCATGGCGGTCTCTATTCTTGCGTCTGGGTTTGAATCAATTAACGTGTTTCAGCGTGTACGGTGTGAACCACCTTGACACTTTGATCATCTGGAATTTCGCTGTAGGACAACAAGGTCATTTCGTTCACGCGATAGCGAACAGCCTTGGACATCCATGGGCGAATAGCAGGCGACACCACCAACACGGCAGGGTGTCCCATTTCTTCAACGGCACGAGCGCCTTCGCGCAAGGCTGCAAACAAGCGCTCAGACAAACCAGGCTCTAAGGCCATGCTTTGACCCGGTGCGGTTTGCTGCAATACGTTGTGCAACAACTGCTCTAAATTAGGGTCTAGAGTCATCACTGACAAAGCATTTGAGTCGTCTACCAAGCTCTGAACAATCATGCGGCCTAACTTAGGGCGCACAAGTGAAGTCAATTGATCGGGCTCTTGCGTGCGGCTGGCCACTTCAGACAATGTTTCTGCAATGGTGCGCATGTCGCGAATAGACACAGACTCGTTAAGCAAGTTTTGCAAAGTGCGTGTGACCACACCCAAGGACAACTTGCCCGGCACCAAGTCTTCCACCAACTTGGGTGACTTGGCTGCCAACTTGTCTAACAACTGCTGAACTTCATCATGGCTGAGCAAGTCGGCTGCGTTGTCACGCAAGACCTTGTTCAAATGTGTGGCAATGGCAGTGCTGGCATCGACCACGGTGTAGCCCAAAGTTCGAGCCATGTCACGTTGTGAAGGATCAATCCACACAGCTTCTAAACCAAATGCAGGTTCTTTGGTGGCCTGGCCTTCCAAGGGTCCATAAACTTGACCAGGGTTGATGGCCAACTCTTTACCGACTCTAATTTGGCCCTTACCGCGAACCACGCCTTTCAACACAATGTGATATGCGTCTGGATCGATATTGAGCGCATCGCGAATTCGAACAGGTTGAATTAAAAAGCCCAATTCAGCAGATAATTTTTTACGCACACCCTTCACGCGATTCATCAATTGACCGCCTGTTTCAGGGTTCACCAAGGGAATCAAGCCGTAGCCAATTTCAAGGCCAATCAGGTCCACTTGGTCGACATCGTCCCAATCCAATTCTTTGGGCTCATCCAACGCGGCTTGAGCTGCTTGTTCGGCAGGGGTGGCCTCAGGCACATCGACCTTGTTGGTAATGCGCCAAGCCAGGCCTGCTGTACCCAAAGCCAAGACAAGGAACACCATGTGGGGCATGCCAGGCACCAAACCAATAATGGCCAAAATGGTTGCCGACATGTACAAGGCTGTAGGGTTGGCAAGCTGAGAGGTGGCCTGCTCGGTCATGGACTCGGAGGTGGTTACGCGGGTCACAATGATGGCAGTTGCCAAAGACAAGAAAAGCGATGGGATCTGCGCAACCAAACCATCACCAATGGTCAGCAGGGTATAAATTTTACCTGCCTCAGACATTGACAGGCCGTGCTGACCCACACCGATGGCCAAGCCACCCAGTAAGTTGATGACCAAGATGAGCAAACCGGCAACCGCGTCGCCGGACACAAACTTAGAGGCACCGTCCATGGAGCCGAAGAAGTCAGATTCTTGGGAAAGTTCTTCGCGGCGCTTTTTGGCGGTCTCTTGGTCAATCACGCCTGCATTCAAGTCAGCGTCAATCGACATTTGCTTACCAGGCATGGCATCCAAGGTAAATCGGGCGTTCACTTCAGACACACGGCCAGCGCCTTTTGTAACCACAATGAAGTTAATGATCATCAAAATAGTAAAGATGATGAAACCAACTACGTAATTGCCGCCAATCACAAACTCACCGAAAGCCGCCACCACCTTGCCAGCAGCCTCATGGCCTTCGTGGCCGTTGACCAAAATGACGCGGGTGGAAGCCACGTTCAAGCCCAAACGGAGCATGGTGGCAAACAACAACACAGAAGGGAATGATGAAAACTCGAGCGGCTTGCGAGTGCCAATGGCAATCATGATGACCAGCAAGCTACAGCCAATATTGAAGGTAAACAGAATGTCCAAGAGCAGCGGAGGCAGGGGCACGACCAACATGGCCATGATCAGCAGCACCAAGGCAGGTAGGCCCAGACCGGTGTAATCGAATTTGGACAGGTTCTGTCGAACCGTTGACAGGGTCAAGGCGCTCATAGGGTGCTTTTGCGGTAAATCAGGTTGAAAAAGCTGGAATTGAACATATTTTTTCCAAAGTTCATTTGGTCCAGCAAAGTCCATGCCATGGGTAAAGTCGACAGGGTTCCAATCACAGCGCCCCCCCGCAAGCGGCAAGCCATGTCCTGTCACGGTTTTTGCTAATACAAAGCACCCCTCCAGCCATTTGCCGCTGGGAGGACGACCAATGAACATGGAAACAACATGGACAACAACCTGAATTTTTCGACCAGCACCACAGTCAATCCCTTGTCAAATGCGGCTCCGGCGGCATCAACTGCGGTTGATGACAGCTTGTCGACCCCCATGAATGGGCAAGAATTTGCTGGCTTGATGCGAGACCTTCTGAACAAGTCGGGACGGCAAGAACTTGCCGTTTCTGCAGAGGAAGGCAAAGAAACGAAAGAAATGCCTGGGTCTGTGGTAGTTGGATCATCCGGTCTTCAAACCCTCTCACTTGGCGACCAATTTGCGGTGATCACAACGGCATCACCGATCCCTGACGAGAATAGCTTGGCGGCTTTTGCACGAGCTCAAGGCCTA
>SHXD01000066.1 GCA_009693505.1 Limnohabitans sp. | reverse complement strand
TCACCATCCAACAAGTGTCCATACAGCCAGTCAGCTCCGGCGCGCCAATGCACCTTGCGCAGGTGCACCATGTAACTGGCCAGCCACATGCGCGCGTGATTGTGTAAATAGCCAGTGGCATACAAAGTTTTCACAGCCATGTCGATGGCCGCTACACCTGTGTTGGCATGAAGAATGTCAAATGGAATTTCATCTGCATAGGCTTCATCGGACAGCACGCCTTCATGAAGTGACTTGAAGATGCCGTTACCTCGATGCTGCCAAACATGGCGAAAATATTCGCGCCACCCCAATTCAAATACAAACTTGTCTTGAGTCCTAACCGAATGATGGGAGCGCACACCTTCTAAGACTTCTGGCAAGCTTATAAATCCGTGAGTGATATAGGGTGAAAGTTGCGTGACTGCGCCATTCAGTGCATTTCTGCTTCGAGAATATTCTGCAGGCCGAACAGCTGCAATGCGAGCAAGCGCTGCTTCACGTGTAGGAGGGAAAAGCGTCATGTCAGCTGAATGATTTTGAACAAGGGATAAAACAATTGAGCAGCTTGATAGGCGCCTCAGGAACTTGGGTTTTGAGATAGGTCCGAATCAAAGGTGCCGCCATCCAAGGCTTGGTATGACCACTCCAAATGCCGCGCGGCACAATTTTCTGCTCGTTGCTGCTTTTTTGAAGGGTGATGACAGCGGGTAGCAAGGCCTCAAACTCTACTTCGGCCAAGGTCCATTCGCCCAGTGTCCAAATGCTTGATATTTTCGCAGTTTGGGATTGCGGTGGGCTGTAGGATTGAATCGCGTTTTGAATGGCTTGAAAGTTTGCGTGGCCAGCCTGCGCTTGTGACACGCCTTCGCAATTTTGCGTGTAAAACAGCCATTGATTTTGCATTTTCCCCAGCACATCAATTTCAATGCCATCTACGACCATCAAATGGCTGTGGTCGGCAGATTTGAAGCTGATGTGAGAAGCGATGACGCCTATTAAGACAATGCCTAACAGTGGCAGGGCTACTTTCTTTTTCATATTTGGGGTAAGTTGAGGGTATGTATGGATTATTGCTGAGCTCGCTGGGAGAGGATGGGATTGGTGGGTGGGTTCCTCATATGGAGTACCAGAAATCGTCACCCACCCACCAACCCCATCCTCTCCCAGCTGCGAACAGCAGTGTTGGTGTTCAGACATTTTCCGCCTGCCTAAAGTTGAGTAGCAAGAATAATGGCAGCTGACGATTTCTGGTACTTCAGTATGAGGAAGTTGCCATTATTCTTGCTACTCAACGCTCCCCCTTAGCAAGCCTAGCTGTGGTCAATGCCATGTACAAACTTACGGGCCAGAGAGTTCGCTCATTGCCGATACAATCATAATCCTGTTGCTATGCCTGAATTTGTAATTCAGGCAAAATAACACCATGCCAAACTACAAACTCCAAGTGGAAGTCATCCCCCAGTATCTGCCTGAGCAGTCTGATCCTGCCAGCGATCTGTACACATTTGCCTACAGCATTACCATTACCAACAAAGGCAATATTGCTGCGCAAGTCATTTCCAGATCTTGGAGCGTGAACGATGCCAATGGCCTACACGAGAAAATCAAAGGCTTGGGTGTGGTGGGGTATCAGCCCTTGCTGCAACCTGGCGAAAAATTTCAGTACACCAGTGGCACTCGCTTAAGAACACCTACAGGCACCATGCATGGCAGTTACTTTTGCGTGGCCGAGGATGGTGAAAAATTTGATGCAGACATTCCAATGTTTGTGTTGGATGCCCTCAGCAATGAATCTGGTAAACGCAATCTGCATTGAGATGACAGCGCAGATGGATGGCTTTCACTGGGTCATCAAATAGCTCAAGATGGCTTTCTGCACGGTCAGTAAATCGATTTTTTGTTCATAGCCCATAAAACCTTTGTACTGCAAAGGATCCAAAGCCATTTCACGGCCAATTGAAAATGGGGGAGTTGGCAGAAGTTTGGGTTTGCCCATTGCTTCCAAGTGATTTAAATTCAATGACCAAGCTGCATTTTCAAAGCCAGTTGGCCAAGAGTCTGTGATGAGCACATCGGTGCTGCCGTCAATGGTTTCACTGAAACGAACATTCGGTATGCGTTCATGAAATTGTGCATCGCACAGGTGAACCAATTCAAAACCAAGAACGCCAGCCAACGCATGCCAAGACTTGAACACATTGGTCGTTGGGCCCCAAAGTGTGACTTTGACACTTGAAAGTGGCCCCATTATTTTTTCTATCGAGTACGCATCGGTCAGTACTTCGCAGGGATGAGCTAAGGATGTCATGGCATTCACAACGGACCTGCGTGAGGCGTTTGCAAACTCAGTCAAGCGATCGTGATTTGAATCCCGAATGACATAGATGTCATAAAACGGATCGAGGTAGCCGGCCAAGTCGGCCGCCCGTTCATTGGTTTTAAGAAGATTGGGCAGTTCTATAAAGTTGAGGTTTAACTCGCGAAAGGCTTGAATGAAGCTTGAGCGAGTTCGGATGCCATTGCCTTCGAACGACCATGCGACATTGCCGCTGAATGGGACGATTGATCTTGTAGCCAAACTCCAAATTGACTGTATGTCGTTGGCACTTAAGTCGTTGATCTGAATCAGTTTCATATGCGAGGCCAAAAATGGCATGTTAAGGCAAGTCGCTGCATGTTATGTCGTAAAATTTTAATAAGAACAATTCGCATTTGCGATTTAGAGTGAACGGATTTCCTTGAGACAAGAAAATTTGCTAGGTATTGCTTGGATGATTGCATCCATGGCGGCCTTTGCCATTGAAGATGCATTCCTCAAGACGGTTACCAAGTATTTGCCAGTAGGACAAGTTTTGATGATGTTTGGTGCGGGTGGGCTGTGCGTCTTCGCTCTGATGGCACGGCGAGCGAGGGTCACCATTTTTCAGGCGAAAGTCTTGACCCAGAGCATGCTGTTTAGAGCGGTATTTGAGTTCTTCGGGCGCCTGTTTTACATCTTGGCCATTGCTTTAACGCCCATGTCATCGGCCACCGCCATCTTGCAATCTGCGCCTTTTTTTGTGGTGTTGGGTGCGCGAATTTTTTTACGTGAAAAAGTAGATGCCAAAACGTGGCTCGCTATTTTGGTGGGTCTTTTGGGCGTCATGATCATCTTGCGACCCTCAGCAGAAGACTTTTCTTCAATGTCCTTATTGGCTGTTGTCGGAACACTAGGATTTGTGGGTCGCGATTTGTTCTCTCGTGCTGCACCACCTACGCTGACCAAGGAGGTGCTTGGCTTTTATGGCTTTACCACCATGATGATTGCTGGCGCATGCTTTGCAGTTTGGGATGGCAAGCCTTTTGTAGCATTGCAGTCGCAGCAATTCCTGATGCTTAGCGCTGCATTGATGGCGGGTGTTTTTGGGTACACCGCACTCATGATTGCCATGCGAACAGGCTCGATTGGTGCTGTCACACCCTACAGATACTCGCGCCTTCTATTTGGGATTTCAATTGGTGTGCTTGTATTTGAAGAGCAGCTGGATGCACCTATGCTTCTAGGGTGCGCCGTTGTCATTGGCGCTGGCCTTTTTATCGGTTGGCAAAGCCAGCGTCGTCAACCCGCTCAATGATCACAGGATCGTTCTCAGGGCGAATGACACGAACACCGTGTTTGCTCAAAATTTCAACATAAACTGAAGCCGCGCCTTCTTTGGCCAGCGCACTCAAGTTTTCAATCACAGCGCTTACTTTGACCACTTCGGCGGTCTCTTCAGTTAATCCCACCCTGCAATCAAAATCCCAGAAGTCAACTTCTTTTGGCACTGCACGATTGCGTTCGCGTTTGAAGTATTTGCGGATCTCGTGTTTGACCGCTTCCAAGATGCGTTCGGGGTTTTTGCCTTCAATTTGAAGGAGGAAGTTCTTTTTCATCGGTAGATCCTGATAGGGCAAGCGCCCATTCGGGACGTTGATGCAATTCTTGATTATCGCTTAGCCAGTGAATGGCTAGGCAAAGCGTTGACCTAAGGCTTTCAAACGCCTACCCCAAGCCTCGCGAGTCAATTCAATGCTGTCATAGAAACTCGGAATGATCAAAAGCGTGAGAATGGTCGAGGTGATGGTACCGCCAATGATGGCCGTGGCCATGGGCCTGTAAAACTCACTGCCTTCGCCAATGCCAATGGCCACTGGCAGCATGCCGGCAATCAAGGCAAAGGTGGTCATGATGATGGGGCGCAAGCGCTTGCGACCTGCAGCCATGAGAGCCTCTTCGCGGTCCATGCCTTCGGCCTCAGAAGTACGAGCCGCATCCAGCAGCAAAATGGCATTTTTAGCGACCAAGCCCATGAGCATGATCACGCCAATGAGGCTCATAAGGTTCAGTGTGCCGCCTGTTAAGAGCAAAGCCAACTCGACGCCAATGAGCGACAGGGGCAAAGAAAACATGACCGCCAATGGCGCGGTGAATGAATTGAATTGCATGACCAAAATGAAGTACATCAAACCAATGCCCGAAATCAGGGCGATGCCCATTTCGGCAAATACTTCTTTTTGATCCTTGGATGCGCCGTCTAGCTCAATGCCGTAGCCCTCTGGAAAATTGATGCTCTTGGCAATCTTCAAGGCATCTGCAGTGACTTCACCTGAAGAGCGCCCTTGCACATTGGCAGACACGCCAATGGTTCGCTTCCCATCGGAGTGCTCAATTTTGGAGGGTGCTTTGCCCATCGAGACTTTGGCAATTTGGGCCAAAGGCACAACCGTGTTCAAGCCACTGACCGTAATGGGCAAGCGTTCAATGTTGGTAGCACTCATGCGGTCTTCAGGCGCTAAGCGGACAGCCACATCGCGCGATTCGCCTGTAGGATCGACCCAGTCTCCCACTTCTATGCCCGCAAAAGCAACGCGCAATGCATTGGCTGTGTCGGTGACTGAAATGCCCAAAGAGTTGGCCAAGCCGCGGTCTAATTCAATTTGCAATTCGTTCTGAGGTTCTTGTTGTGACAAGCCCACATCAACAGCCCCAGGCACTTGCCTGAGTTGCGCCATGAATTCGCTGGTGATGGCCAGCAGTTTGCGAGATTCGGTACCGCTGAATCGAATTTGCACGGGCTTTGATGCGCCGTTGGACAAGTCGTCTAGTACGGTGTACTCGGCGCCTACCAATTGCGAGGTTCGTTTGCGCAGTTCAATGGCAATGTCTTGTGCTGTGCGTTTGCGATCGGTGCTCCTGCCAATATCTACATAAATTCGGCCGCCGCCTGGGTTCACAAAACTGTTTGTAGCCTTGGTTTCGGGCAAACTGCGGGCCATGACAGCAGCAGCTTCCAACTTCATACGTGAATAGTCTAGATTGCTACTGGCAGGCGTTCGAACATCGATGGCCAAAGTTTTACCATCTGATTTCGGTAAGAAACTAGAGCCGCCAAACTGATATTGCAAAAAGATGGCAGCAAAAAAGCTGACAACTGCAAATGCAATCATCCAACGTCGATGGTGCAATGCCCAGGCAATGAGATTGCCATAGCGATCGGCCTGATGGTCAAACCATGCATTGAATTGCTGAAGTTTCAGGCTAATGCCTGTTTTAGGCTTGAGGTGTTCACCAGGAGGGTCACCCCAGTAGGCAGACAGCATGGGGTCCAGTGTGAATGAAATTAGTAAGCTCACCAAAACCGATGCAACCACAGTGATACCGAATGGTCGAAACCATTCGCCAGAGACCCCAGGCATGAAGCCTACAGGAATGAACACCGCCACAATGGAGAACGTTGTGCCTGCCACAGCCATGCCAATTTCAGAGGTGCCTTCCAATGCTGCTGTTCGTCTGTCTGAGCCTCGCTCCATGTGTCGCACGATGTTTTCTCTAACCACAATAGCATCGTCAATGAGCACGCCAATGGCCAAAGACAATCCCAGCAAACTCATAAAGTTAAGTGTGAAGCCGCACAACCAAACGGCTATGAAAGCGGTGATCACAGAGGTGGGCAAAGACAGCGCTGTAATGAGCGTTGATCGCCAAGAATTTAAAAACACATAGACCACAAAAATAGTGAGGCCTGCACCAAAGATCAGCGCATCCACCACATTGTTCAAGCTGTTTCGCGCTTCAACACCACCGTCTTGTGTAATTTCAAGTTGTGTGCCTTCAGGCAGAGTTTTCCTGACTTCTTCTACCAACGCACGTATTTCATTGGCAACACTCACAGTCGAAGCGTTTCGAGAGCGTGTGATAGCCAATCCGACGTTGGGTTTGCCGTTTCGCACACTCATGGTGGCAAGTTCGGCAAACCCATCGGACACGGTGGCCACCTGGCCCAATCGAATTAGGTCGTTACCACTGCGCTTGATGACGATTTGGTTGAACTCAGCAGGTGTTTCAATGCGGCCTAGCAAGCGAATGCTTTGATCTTCCAGTGCGCCTCGAATTTTGCCAACTGGGGCAGCCGCATTTTGAGTTCTGAGCGCGTTCACCACTTCGGTGACTGAAAGGTTCACTTCGCGAAGTTTTTGAGAATGTAGCAACACACTCAACTCACGTTTGAGTGCGCCATTGACATTGACTTGCGCCACCCCTGAAATGCCACGAAACTTGTCAGCAATTTGATCTTCTGCGATGCGTGATATTTCAGCATGGCTTTGACTTGAAGAAGACAAAGCCAATTGCACGATGGGCTGAGAGCCGGGGTCAATTCGAAGAATGACAGGCTCTCGAATTTCGGTTGGGAGCTTGTAGCGGACCTTGCCAATGGCGTTGCGGACTTCATCGGTGGCTTCCACCATGTTCTTCTTGAATTCGAAGAACACCTTAATGTTGGCGTTGCCTTCGTTGGCTGTGCCGCGTAAATCTTTGATGCCATTGACCGATTGCATGGCCTTTTCAACACGGTTGAGCACTTCACGTTCAACCGTGTCAGGCGATGCGCCGGGGTAATTGATATCGATGACCAGCAATGGCAAATCGACATCGGGGATTTGATTGACTTTGAGTTTCTTCAATGCCAAGAGCCCCATGGCCATGAGCATGAGCAAAATGACGATGGTAACAATCGGCTTTTTAACGCTGAAATTGGACAGAAACATGTTTTATTGACCTGCTTTGGCAGCAGTGTCTGCACGCATCGTAAAGGGCTGTCCGTCTTTTAAAGAACTGCTTGTGGCGCGCAATATTTTTTCGCCAGCCACTAAACCAGAGTTCACGACCCATTGACCCAGGCGCGTGTCGCGGTCTCCCAGTTGAACATTTCGCTTCACAATTTTGTTGCCATCTAAAACCCACGCAAATACTTTGTCGCCTTCTCTGTGCAGACTGCTTTCAGAAATCATCAAAGCGGATTTGGTAGAGGTTTCAATCACACCTTCGGCAAACAACCCCACCACGGGAGGGCGATCTTTGCCTTGGATCTCCACAATCACAGACACTTGTCGCGTAATGGGGTTGGCTGCGCCGTCAATGCGTTTGATGGTGCCACGGCTGCCCAATTGATCGCCCGATTGCGCCACGCCATTGATGCGGAAATTAACCCGCTGACCCACCTTCAAGGTGCTCATTTGATCGGCAGAGACTTGGCCTTCAAATCGCATACTGCTGGGGTCAATCACTTGTATCAGTTCTTTGCCAATTTGGGCAGTGTCTCCAGCTGAAGCTTTGCGGGCACTCACAACACCCTGAAAAGGTGCACGAACCTCCGTTCGATCCAGCTGCTGCTTGGCGGCAGCCATACGCGCTTTGCTGGCCACGAATTCACTTTGTGCACTGTTGCGTTTATTTTCAGATTCTTCCAAACCCTGCAGAGACACCATGCCCTGTGCTTGAAGTGATTTGATTCGCTGATATTGACGTTCTGCACCGTCTAAGGATTGCGCAGCAGCACGCATCGATTCTTCAGCAGAATTCAGGTTGTCGCGCAAAACCGAACTGTCTAAGCTAACGAGTAAATCGCCTTTTTGGACAAGCTCGCCATTTTCTTTGTGCACTTTAATCACCATGGCAGCAACCTCGGCCCGCAGGTCGGCACGAATTTGAGGTTGGAGCGAACCTGAAATAACGGGACCCGTACCGTGTTCTGAAGTACCTAATTGCAAAACGTCTTCATTGCCCAAACTGATTGCCACAGCGTCAAGCTTTTTGTCGGCTTCTGAATCTGGTTTTTTGCAGGCTACCAAAGCACCGCTAAGGCCAAGGCAAAGTGCCACAGAAAAAAGAGTGGAATAAGCAAAGGGAAAACGATCCAAACGATGGGAACGCAACATGGGAACTCCAACTGCTAAAAAAGTAAGCGTATTACATCATGAGATGTCAATGGCTGACATTTATAGGCTTGTTCGGAGAGACCAAATTTCGGGGAAAAGAACTACATCAAGCATCTTGCGCAAGTAGCTAACGCCGCCAGTGCCTCCCGTGCCCCTTTTAAAGCCAATGACCCGCTCAACGGTGGTCACGTGCCTGAAGCGCCAAAGTCTGAATGCGTCTTCCAGATCGGCCAATTCTTCACCCAATTGATACAAATCCCAGTGCTGTTTGTGATTTCTATAAACCACCAGCCAAGCTTCTTCCACTTGGGCGCTTGCCTTATAGGACTGTCGCCAATCACGCTCCAGGTACTCTTGCGGAATTGCCAAGCCTTTGCGAGCTAGCAATTTCAGGCTAGCGTCATAAAGTGAAGGAGCCACGTAGGCGCTTTCCACAATGGCATGCAAATCAGGTCGCTGCGCATGGGGCAGTAGCATGGCGGCATTTTTATTGCCCATTGCAAATTCAATGCATCGGTATTGCCAGCTTTGAAAACCGCTTGATTGGGCCAGGTAAGGTCTGATGGCACTGTATTCGGGGGGTGTCATGGTGGCCAAAACATCCCACGCATGAACCAATTGCGACATGATCTGCGATACACGCGCCAACATTTTGAAAGCATCTGGCAATTCATCCAGGTCAATGTGTCGAATCGCAGCACTTAACTCATGCAGCATGAGTTTCATCCACAACTCGCTGGTTTGGTGTTGCACGATAAACAACATTTCATTGTGATCTGGCGACAGTGGCTTCTGCGCATTCAAGACGTCATCAAGCCGCAAATAATCGCTATAGCTCATTGATTGGCTGAAGTCGAGCGTGCCCTCGCTGGCGTTTGTACTAAAAGGGCATCCGGACATGGTGTGCTTTCAAAGAACTAAGTGACGGTATTTTTGTGTGAAAACCGCGGCTGTTGCCACTCGCCGCTGTCCATCACTTCTTTCAAGTGCTGCACGGCATGCCAGACGTCGACAAATCTTGTGTACAAAGGCGTCAGCCCAAATCGCAAAATGTCGGGTTGGCTTTTGCCATCACCCGCCCGAAAATCACCGATCACACCTCGGACAATCATGGCCTGCACAATGGCATAAGCGCCTTCACTTCGAGTCAGGCTGACTTGTGAGCCACGCAAATCTTCTTCAATAGGCGTTGCAATGCCAAAACCATGGCCAGCCAATTCGGCCTGGACCAAGTTCATAAAAAGGCCTGTAAGCGCCAAAGATTTTTTTCTCAGTGCCTGCATGCCACCCAATTTTTCTACCTCTAAAAATGCATCTAGGGCAGTGTCAAGCGCGGTCAAACTAAGGATCGGTTGTGTGCCACATTGGTACCGCGTAATACCGGTAGCAGGTTTGTAGTCCGGTGTGAATTCAAACGGTGCAGCGTGCCCCCACCAGCCATTCAGAGGTTGCCAAAAACGATCTGTGTGCTTTGGATTGACCCAAACAAAGGCAGGAGCACCAGGGCCGCCGTTCAGGTATTTGTAGCCACAACCCACCGCAAAGTCTGCTTGCGAATCGTTTAAATCAACAGGCACAGCACCTGCGCTGTGCGCCAAATCCCACACTGTCAAGGCACCCACGCTGTGCGCAGAAGCCGTCATGGCTTTCATGTTCAACATGGCGCCTGTGCGGTAGTTAACATGGGTCAACATCAGTACGGCAACATCTTGTTGCAATGCGGTTTTTAGTTCTTCTGCCTCGACCAATTTCAAGGCCAAACCACGCTCTTTGCACAAAGCTTCTGCAATGTAGAGATCGGTGGGAAAATTGGTGTGCTCACTCAGAATAATTTTTTTCTCTGGGTGATCGGCTTGTGAAATGGACAGCGCTGCACTTAACACTTTGAACAAATTGATAGAGGTGCTGTCGGCCGCCACAACTTCACCGACTTCGGCGCCAATGAGGCGTGCAATTTTGTCACCTACTTTGAGGGGCATTTGAAACCAACCCGCAGTGTTCCAGCTTTTGATGAGGTCTGTCCCCCACTCTGCTGTTACCGCTGCTGCCACACGTGCAGGTGTTGCTCGAGGCAATACGCCTAGTGAGTTGCCATCAAGATAAATCAGGCCCTCTGGCAGTTGAAATAATTCACGCAGTGAACGAAGGGGGTCTTGCAGATCCAGCGCCAGACATTCATCAAAGGTTTTGATTGTGAGGTTCATGGGCAATTTCAAAGTTCTCTCAGTATGGCGCGAACTGGGCTGGCATCTGCTCTCATGAGTTTGAGGGGCAGGGCAATCAGTTCGTAATCACCTTCTTCTACAAAGTCGAGTTGCAAGTTTTCTAGCACGCGCATATTGCGTTGCCTGATCACCTGGTGGCTGTCCAATGTTTTGCTGTCGGCAGGGTCAATGCTGGCGCTGTCGATGCCGATCAACTTCACGCCCAACTCAGCCAAGGCAGTCAAGGTTTGAGGTGCAAACGCTGTGAGTTGAGAATCAAATTCTTGTGCGGGAAACTTGACGTAGGTTCTTACCAAAACGCGCTCTGGCAGATTCTCAAGTTTGTGCGCTAAATGTTTCAAATTGATGAGGGGGCCAACGCCGATCGCATGGATTACTCGACAAGGTCCAATGAAGGTTTGCAAATCTACTTGCCCGATGGCCGCGCCAGAGGGGTCATAGTGCAAAGGCGCGTCGGCGTGCGAGCCTAAATGCGGAGACAGCGTGATAGCGCTTACATTCACCGGACATTGCGGTGAAATTTTAGCTGTCCAGTGCAGTTGAAAAGACGTGTCGCCCGGAAAGACTGGACTGCTTTCGTCAATGGGCGGGGAAATATCCCAAATTTTTTTCATGAGGAGTAAAGATAGCGCTCCCAGACATTTATGGTGTCGGTTATATCCAACAAATGAAGAAAATAGGTGGGGAACTGGTTTTGAAGCACTTCGTCGTAAACTTGCACGCATGAATTTGACGCCCGATTCTTGGCAAGCCATTCAACTCACATTCGAGTTAGCCACTCTGACCACGCTTTTGCTGCTGGTCTTGGCCACGCCTTTGGCTTGGTGGCTCTCGCAAACGCGATCGGCATGGCGAGCGCCCATTCACGCATTGGTTACTTTGCCCTTGGTGTTGCCACCTTCGGTGTTGGGTTTTTATATGCTTGTTGTGATGGGGCCGCATGGACCTTTAGGCCAATTCACTCAGTCTATGGGATGGGGTGTGCTGTCTTTCACATTCACAGGTTTGCTAATCGGCTCCATCCTTTTCTCTTTGCCGTTTGCGGTGCAGCCGCTGCAACACGCTTTCGACGCCATTGGCTATCGACCTATGGAGGTTGCGGCCACTTTGCGGGCCAGCCCTTTGGATGCATTCTTTTCAGTGGCTTTGCCCTTGGCCAAACCTGGCATGGTCACTGCGGCCATTTTGACTTTTGCACACACCGTGGGTGAGTTTGGGGTGGTGCTCATGATAGGCGGCAACATTCCTGGCCAAACGCGCGTGGTGTCGACAGAGATCTATGGGCATGTAGAAGCCATGGAATATGCCCAAGCGCATGTGTTGGCAGCAGGCATGTTGGTCTTTTCTTTTGTTGTGCTGTTGGCCTTAGCTTTGATGAATCGTCGTCAAAGGCATGTGGTGTGAAGATGATTCACCTGCAAATCAACATCGTCCGTTCATCATTTGAATTGAACCTAGACCTTCAATTGCTCGGGCAAGGTATTACGGCTATTTTTGGTCCTTCCGGCTCTGGTAAAACGACTTTCTTGCGCGCGGTAGCCGGTTTAGAAAAAAATCCAAAAGGCCGCATTCAAATTGGTGCAAACATTTGGCAAGACACCAAGCAAGGAGTTCATTTACCCACTTGGCAGCGGCCTTTAGGGTATGTGTTTCAAGAGTCTAGCTTGTTGCCGCATCTCAGTGTTGTAGAGAATCTGAACTTTGGATTGAAGCGTGCTTTGAAGTCTACAAACAGTGCGCAGACAGAAGCGAACAAAGCTTTGCAGGCATCCATTGAACTCTTGGGCATCGGTAGCTTGTTGCAACGCATGCCAGATGAATTATCAGGCGGTGAACGTCAGCGCGTGGCGATTGCCAGAGCCATCGCCATGCAGCCTCAATTGCTTCTGATGGACGAGCCCTTGGCATCGTTGGATGCTGCGCGCCGTCATGAAATTTTTCCATGGCTTGCTAGGTTGCGTGATGACCTGAAGATACCCATGTTGTACGTCACCCACTCTGCTGAAGAGGTGACACGTCTGGCCGATCACTTGGTGGTGTTGGACAAGGGGCAAGTCAAAGCGCAAGGTCCTGTGAACCAAGTACTGACACAAGTGGTGAATCCTGTTTTAGTGGGAGAGGATGCTGGCGCATTGATCGCAGGTCACATTGGCGCCGTTGATGCGCAATGGCATTTGTCGCGTGTTGACTTTGATGGTGGCGCTGTTTGGATGCGCGATGCAGGCATGCAAGTTGGCAAAGCGGTGCGCATTCGCATCTTGGCGCGCGATGTCAGTTTGGCAACTTCTGAACCGCAAAACACGAGCATTCAAAACCAACTGCGCGGAAGCATTCAAAGTATCACGCCCGATGCGCACCCTTCGCAGGTTATGGTGGTTTTGAAGTGTGGCGCTGAAGAGGTCTTGGCCCGAGTGACCAAGCGGGCAGTCGACGATTTGGCCCTTCAAGTAGGCATGTCCGTTTGGGCGCAAGTGAAGTCGGTAGCCTTGGTAGCTTGATCTAAATCCGTCACCTACTCGAAGTGAAACGCTACAGTAGCGGCGATGCAGGCATCAAGGCCAAACTCACCCGCGCCATTGTGGTGGGCCCCATTGCCCGTTTAGAGTTTGAGCCTATAGACCACCATGACTTTGCCAAAGACACTGTCATTGAAGCGCAGTTACCGGCTCATTTTTTCGCCGAGCAGGGCTATCAGGAAGGCGAGAC